>NZ_JAVTWB010000099.1:0-2519 GCF_032229525.1 Accumulibacter sp.
GTCAGCCTGATCTCGGAGGACAAGCTGGTGGCACTCGATCCGCAGACCGACGTGCGCCGTGTCGTGCCACTCACGCCCGCGCCATATCACCTTGGTGCCGTGCGCGGCACTGGCAAGCTCTACGTCTCCAGCCGCAAGGAACCCAAGATCTGGGTGGTGGACCAGAGTTCGCTGGAGCTACTGGACACCATCCAGTTACCCGGCGGCGAAGGGCATCAACTGGCCATCGTCCGCTGAAAAAAACCGTTGACCTTTGAGCGACACACAGGTCCAAGCTGACAGCAGGACATTTTGGAGAGGATTGCCATGAACACGAATGCAAGGTCGAACGGGCAAGGCCACCATCATCCGCAGCCCGGGCATTCGCACGCCACACAGGGCTTGCACGATGACCACGAGGCGAGCGGCGTCACGACGGTGAAGGATCCGGTATGCGGCATGTCCGTCACGCTGGGGACTGGCAAGCCAAGCCTCGAACACGACGGGGAAATGGTTCATTTCTGCTCACAGAAATGTCACGACAAGTTCGCGGCGAACCCTGCGCCCTACCTGCCCGGAGCGCACAAGGAGGAAGCGCCTGCCGTGCCTGCAGGCACGCAGTACACCTGTCCGATGCACCCCGAAATCGTTCGCGACGCCCCCGGCGATTGCCCGAAATGCGGCATGGCGCTGGAGCCAATGGGCGTCCCCTCTGGCGACGAAGGCCCCAACCTCGAGCTGGTCGATTTCCGGCGCCGATTCGCGATCGGCGCGGTGCTGACCGTGCCGCTGCTGGTGCTGACCATGGGCCCCTTCCTCGGCCTCGGTTTCGTCCGCGACGCGCTCGGCGAGCGCACCGCGCTGTGGGTCGAATTGTTTCTGGCGACGCCGGTGGTGCTCTGGGCCGGCTGGCCGTTCTTCGTTCGCGGCGTCAAGTCGGTGGTCAATCGCAGCCTCAACATGTTCACACTGATCGGCATGGGCGTCGGCTCGGCGTATCTCTTCAGCGTCGTCGCGCTCCTCGCGCCGGGCTTGTTCCCGGCTGGCTTTCGCGATGCGCAGGGACACGTCGGAGTGTACTTTGAAGCCGGCGCGGTGATCATCGTCCTGGTCCTGCTCGGCCAGGTGATGGAGCTTGGCGCACGTGAGCGCACCGGCTCGGCGATCCGCGCCCTCCTCGACCTCGCCGCCAAAACGGCGCGCGTGATCCGTGCCGACGGGCGCGAGGAGGAAATTCCGCTTGAGGAAGTTGTCGTCGGCGACCATGTGCGGGTGCGACCGGGCGACAAGGTGCCGGTCGATGGCCTGGTGATCGAAGGCCGTTCTTCGATCGACGAGTCGATGATCTCCGGCGAAGCGGTGCCGGTCGAAAAGGTCGCCGGCGACCCAGTCACCGGGGCGACGATCAACGGCACCGGCTCGCTGATCGTCGAAGCGAAGCGGGTCGGCGGCGACACTGTGCTCAGCCAGATCGTCGACATGGTTGCCAACGCGCAACGCTCGCGCGCGCCTATCCAGAAGTTCGCCGACTCGGTCGCCGGCAAGTTCGTTCCAGCGGTGATCGGCATCGCCATCCTGGCGTTCATCGCCTGGGCGATCTGGGGACCGGCACCGGCGCTGTCCTACGGGCTGGTATCGGCGGTGGCCGTGCTGATCATCGCCTGCCCTTGTGCTCTCGGCCTGGCGACGCCGATGTCGATCATGACCGCCACCGGCCGTGGCGCGCAGGCGGGCGTGCTGATCAAGAACGCCGAGGCCCTCGAACGCTTTGCCAAGGTCGATACACTGATCGTCGACAAGACCGGCACGCTGACCGTCGGCAAGCCGAAGCTGGTGGCGGTACTGCCCGCCGCCGGTCACCAGGAAGCCGAGGTATTGCGCCTTGCCGCCAGCCTCGAACGTGGCTCGGAACATCCGCTGGCCGAGGCGATCGTCAGCGGAGCGGAAGAACGCGGCGTCGAACTGGCCAAGGCCGAGGAATTCGAGGCGATCACCGGCAAGGGCGTCAAAGGCGTGGTCGATGGCCAGGCTGTTGCCCTGGGCAATGCGGCGCTGCTTACCGAACTGGGCCTGGATGGCGGCGCGTCCAGTGCGTTCGTCGAGGCGGCAAACGCTCGCCGCGACGAGGGCGAAACAGTGATGTTCGTCCTCATTGGCAGCGAAGTCGCTGGCCTGGTGAGCGTCGCCGACCCGATCAAGGAGACCACGCTCGAAGCGCTCAAGGCGCTCCATGCCGAGGGTCTGCAGATCATCATGGCCACCGGCGACAATGAGCGCACCGCCCGCGCCGTCGCCGGGCGCCTCGGTATTGATGAAATCCGTGCCGACGTCCTGCCCGCGGACAAGGCACGCATCATCAAGGAACTGCAGGCCAAAGGCCACAAGGTGGCGATGGCCGGCGACGGCGTGAACGACGCCCCGGCGCTGGCCCAGGCCGATGTCGGTATCGCCATGGGTACCGGTGCCGACGTCGCCATCGAGAGCGCCGGATTCACGCTGGTCAAGGGCGATCTGAACGGCATCGTGCGGGCGCGCCGCCT
>NZ_JAVTWB010000100.1:0-1095 GCF_032229525.1 Accumulibacter sp.
TTGCGCAGGTAGCGCTTGTCCAGAGTGTAGGTCTGCTGGGTCCCCGCCAGCATCTGCCGCACCTGTTCCAGATCGGTACTCAGGTCGTCGGGATGAGTGATGTCCTGAAAAGTCAGTTGCAGTAGCTCTTCGCGGCTGTAGCCGACGATGTCGCAAAGCCGCTGGTTGACCTCACGCCAGCTGCCATCCGGTTCCACCTGCGCAATGCCGACGGCCGCCTGATCGAAGGTCGCACGGAAGGATTCTTCGCTGTCGCGCAGAGCCGCGCTGCGTAGCCTGATTTGGCGACGAAGCAGGAAGACGAAAATCACCGCCAGACCCAGGGTGCCGGCTGTCCCGATCAACGCCCACGCGAGCCACTCCGGTACGGTGGCTGGCTGGGCATTGCCCAGCCAGCGGTCGAGTGACTGGTAGTAAGCGGTGTCGCGCTGCTCGAGCAGGCCTTCGAGGTGGCGGTCGAGCGCGCTGACAATTGCCGGATCCGCGCTTTTCGCTGCGGCGTAGCGCACCGCAATCGGGTTGAAGACAATGCCGGTGGATTCGAGGCGGTCACCAGCGGAATGCAGCGTGCCGAAGACGCGGCTGACGACGCCGGCGTCGGCTTCCCCGCCAGCGACCAGGGCGAAGACCTGTTCATAGTCCTCGGCAAGCACAGGAATGATGCGTACGCCGAACTTGTCGACCAGCTCACTCAGCTGATCACTGTGCGTCGCGCCGGGGACCAGCGCCACGCGCTTGCCCTGCAGTTCGAACAAGGACTGGATCTTGCTGCCGGGCTTGGCATAGACGACGCCCCAGTTGCTGAGCACCATGTGCTTGGTAAAGCGGAAGCGATCGGCGCGTTCCGGGGTGTAGGCGATGCCGGTCAGCAGGTCGATCTCGCCCCGCTCGAGCAGGTCGAGGAGCTGCTGCCAATCGTCGTGCACGAACTGCAGCCGCCAGCCCTCTTGCGCCGCGGCGTAGTTCAATACGTCGACGGCGATGCCCTGCATCTCGCCGCTCGCATCGCGAAAGGCGATCGGTGGATTGCTGCCGACGCCGACACGCACCGTCCGTTGCTCCGCCGCAGCCGGGACAGCGGTGAGCAGAAGCAGC
>NZ_JAVTWB010000100.1:1195-13098 GCF_032229525.1 Accumulibacter sp.
TACCCGCGCCTCCAGATCGGCGTTGAGCTGCCGGATGTCGTCCTCCATGCGCTTGCGTTCGCTGATGTCCTGGATGGCGCCTTGCAGGCGCGCCACCGTCCCGCCTTCAAACACTGGCAGGCCCATGGTGCGAACCCATTTTCTGGCGCCCTTGGCGCTGATCATTTCCACCTCCAGATCATAGGGCTGGCCGCTAGCGATGGCGCCTTGCACAGCCTGTTCGACGATGCGGCGCGATTCGCCGTGGAAAAAGCTTAGACCTTGCGCCACGTCGACCCCCAACGCAGGTTCGAGGTCATGGATGCGCGCCGTTTCGTCACTCCACGAGCCGCGCATGGTAGACACCTCGAACTCCCATCCGCCCACCCTGGCCAGGCGTCCCGTGCGATCGAGAAGATCCTTCTGCCGACGCAACTCGGTCTCGTCCAGCTGGCGCTGGGTGATGTTTCTGGCGATCCCCAGCACTCCCAGGACGCCACCTCGCTGGTCGTATACCGGCGTCTTGATCGTCTCCAACAGCTCCCGGTGGCCATCGCTGGCAAAGGTCACCCATTCCTCGTTGACGCTGGGGCCGCCGGCGGCGATGGCAGCACGGTCCTTTTCGCGGAAGAAATCGGCCAGCTCGGCAGGCACGAAATCATGATCGGTCTTGCCCTTGATCTCTGCCTCGCGTGCGCCGAAGAACCGCTCGAAACGGGGGTTGCAGGCTAGGTACACGCCTCTGACATCCTTCAGCCAGACGAGATCCGGAATGGTGTTGACCAGGGTATTCAGTCGAGCGCTCTGAGCGGCCAGGGTCCGCGCGCTGCTCACCAGTCGATAAGTCGTCGCCCCGACCAGCAGCGCAGCGAGCAGACCCATCAGGCGGATAAGAACCAGGCTCTCGTCGGACCGGCCCCAGCCCGCCACTGGAACGGCGGCGATCTGCCAGACGCCTCCTCCGGGCAAGAGAACCTGGGCGGTAACCGGCTCGGCGCTGAACAGCTTCTCGTCGCCGAAGAACACCGGCCCATTCGCGCCGCTGCCGTCGGTTCCGCGCAGCGCCACCTGCAGATCAAGATCGGGGGCGTGCAGGCCGGCGTGGCTGTAGAGCCTGTCGACGTCGATCACCGCCGACACCAGGCCCCAGAAGTGCGGCTCTCCATCCGGTGTGGCGGGAGCCAGGAACACCGGTTGGCGGGCAATGATCCCAACGCCCCCCTGCACCAGAGAGAGCGGGCCGGCAATCACTGTCTCGCGGCTGTCCCGCGCACGCAAGGCGGTCTCGCTTTGCACGGGATCGGTGCGAAAATCCAGTCCCAGCGCCGCCTCGTTACCTTCCATCGGATACATCAGGGAAAGCACCATATCCGGTGCGGCGGCGATGTTGCGCAGGGCGTGGCGTCCGTCCACCAAACCACGCGCGACGTTGGCAAAGCCCGCCTGATCGATATCCGGCCGACTCTGGATCACCGCCGTCAGGCCATTCACCAGCGAGAGATTGGCGTTCACCACCCCTTCGAGCCGCGCTCGCAGCGCGGAAAGGCGGTTGAGTACGTCCCTTCTTTCGTCTTCCAGTTCGCGCTGCTGCGCGTAGCGTACGACGAGCTGTGTGGCAACGAGTACCAGCAGCACGGCCAGCAAGGTGGGCAGCCAGACGCGTATTCCTGCGCCGAGCGGCCGCAGTGCGGCGGCCGGCTTCACCCGCGCGCCGCCATGAGGCGATACGCAACCGACGATCTACGTGCTGGCCTCGCTGAGCGACGCATTGCAGCAATAGTGGCAAATGGCTGACTCATGAGCTCCACCGGGCAAACCCTCAGGGTCGTCTCCGGATGATGCGCCGCCCGACCGGCACGATCAAGCGACTCGTCGGGCAACCTCGACCAGGCAGTCGTAGAAGGTCGCGCCACCGCCCATGTCGGTGAGCGCCTGACTGGTCACTTCATTGCAGTTGCGGCCGTCGGGCGACAGTTTGCGCCACCAGATCGAGGTGGCCATGGCGACACCGGGGCGTACGCGGTCGCTGACGACGGCGCGGGCGTGAAATTCGCCGCGGCGGTTGAAGATGCGCACCGGCGCGTCGTCGAGGATACCGCGCGCGGCGGCGTCGGCGGGATGAAGATGGACCGCCGGCGACTTTTCCTGCGCCAGGAAACGCGCTGAATTGGCAAAACTGGTGTTCAGAAAATTGCGTGCCGGCGGGCTGATCAGCGCCAGCGGGAATTCGCTCGCCAGCGGGCTCTGCCGCCATTCGCGCGGGGCGATGAAATCGGGCAGCGGGTCGACGCCTTCGCCGGCCATCGTCTGGCTGTAGAACTCGCATTTCCCGGAGGGCGTCGGGAAGCCGCCTTCGGCGAAGGGCGCCGCCCCGCGCGGCAGGTTCAGGCGGGCGTGGCCTGCGATCTTGAGCGTCTCCCACGACAGGCCAGACATGCGCGGATCGTCCCAATCAAAAGCCTGGCGGCACAGATCGTCGTCGGAGTCGGCAAAGCACGACTCGCTGAAACCCATCTCCCGGGCCAGGCGGCGGAACAACTCGGTGTTCGGCAGCGCCTCGCCCAGCGCTGCGATGGCCGGCTGATTGACCTGGATGTGCAGATGCCCGTAAGACTTGTGGATGTCGAGCTGTTCCATATGGCTGGTGGCCGGCAGGAGAATGTCGGCGTAATCCGCGGTGTCGGTCTGGAAGAGCTCGTGGACGACGGTGAACAGGTCGTCGCGGGCAAAGCCGCGCACCACCTCGGCCGAATCCGGCGCGATGGCCAGCGGATTGCTGTTGTAGACGAACAAGGCCTTGATCGGCGGCTGCGCGCGCAGCAGGTCGTGGCCAATGGTGCTCATGTTGATCATCCGTGGCGTCGGCGCCGGCATCAGGTCCGGTCGCTCGAGGGCAGCGGTATCGACCGGGTAGTTACCCGAGCTGGAGAGCAGCACGCCGCCGGCGGGGTGACGCCAGGCGCCGGTGAGCGCCGGCAGGCACGACACTGCACGCAGTGCCATGCCGCCACCCGCGGTGCGATTGATGCCGTAGTTGGTGCGGATCGCCGCCGGGCCGATGCTGCCGTAGTCGTGCGCGAGTTGCTCGACTTCGGCTTCATTGATGCCGCAGATCTCCGCCACCCGTGCTGGCGTGAAGGTCAGCGTGCGCTCCCTGAGCGCATCGAAACCCAGGGTGTGACGGGCGATGTAGGCGTGATCGAGCAGATCGTCACGGATCAACACGTGCATCAGCCCGAAAGCCAGCGCGCTGTCGGTACCCGGCAGCAAGGCGATGTGCTGGTCGCATTTGTCGGCGGTGGCCGTACGGCAGGGATCGATGGCGATCAGACGCGCGCCGCGCCGCTTGGCCTCCTGCGCCAAACGCCAGAAGTGCAGATTGGAGACGACGCTGTTGCTGCCCCAGATGATGATCAGCCGCGCGTCGACGACGTTTTCGACGTCAAATCCGACGCTGGCGCCGATGGTGCCGCGATAGCCCATGGCGCCGGCGCTGGCGCAGATTGTCCGGTCGAGTTGCGAGGCGCCAAGGCGGTGGAAGAAGCGGCGGTCCATCGAACCGTAGCCGAGCAGGCCGGAATTGCCGGCGTAGCTGTAAGGAACGATGGCTTCGGCGCCGTGCTCGGTGGCGATGCGGCGAAAGCGCTCGGCGATGGCTGCCAGCGCCTCTTGCCACGAGATACGTTCGAAGCGGGCACCGGGACCCTTGGCGCCGACCCGGCGCTGGGGATAGAGCAGCCGGTCCGGGTGATGGATGCGCTCGGGGTAGAAGGCGACCTTGGTGCATAGCACACCCGCGGTCGGTGGATGGTCGGCCGCCCCGGCGACCTTGACGACGCGGCCATCGCTGACGGTGACTTCGAGCGCGCAGGTATCCGGGCAATCGTGCGGGCAGGCGCCGCGCACGGTATGCGTTGCGGCAGAAGCAGACGAGGACTGGGCCATGGCGCGTTCCCGGGCGGTTGTCGATCGCCGGACGATAGCAGCTTCCGGGCGTTCGAGCGACCTCCGTTGACGCGCCGACGGCGGGCTGGACCGACGGACTGCCGGAACGGCCGCTTTCTGGCCTATCATGCCCCCATGCGACCTGTTCGCCTCCGGATCCCAAACGATCATGAACTGTCGGGACACCCCCGATAATGAAAGTCATGTCCGTTTCCCTCATCCCCGACCCGCGCTGGGGAGAAGGGAGATTCGTGAGTCGCGAAGGCGACTTTCACGGTAAGTCATGGCCAAGTCATCCCGCCCCCAAGTGATTTTCGCCCTGCTGCTGGCGACGATCACCAGTACCGTTCTCGGCGCCCTGGCGGCGGACAAGATCGCCGCCACGCGGCAACCGTCGCCGGCCAGCGCCTGTCTTGCGCCAGCCAGCTGGACGGTGTTTGTCGATCGGCAGCCGCAGATCGCCAGCAGCCAGCGGGTTGTGGCGCAACAGGTCGGACGCGACGTCGTCCTGCTCGGCGAGCAGCATGAAGACGCCGACCATCACCAGTGGCAACTGCAGGTCCTGGCCGGCTTGCACGCGCAGCGGCCGGAGATGGTCATCGGCTTCGAGATGTTTCCGCGGCGCATGCAAGCGGTACTCGACCGCTGGGTGGCCGGTGAACTGAGCGTCAAGGAGTTCCTTGTCCAGTCGGAGTGGGACAAGGTGTGGAAGGTGCCGCCGGAACTTTACCTGCCGCTTTTCCAGTTTGCGCGGCTGAACCGGATCCCGATGCTGGCGCTCAATATCGACCAGCAGCTGACGCGGAAGATCGCCAGCCAGGGCTGGAATGCCGTACCAGTGGCCGAGCGCGAAGGTGTCGGCCAGGCGGCGCCGGCGACGGCGGCCTACCGTAAATTCCTGCTCGAGGTCTATCAACAACATGCGGAAATGCGCGGCAAGCCGGTCAAGGCGGCTGCCGGCGATGCGGCTTTTGCCCACTTCGTCGATTCGCAACTCGCCTGGGACCGGGCGATGGCCGAAGTGCTCGCCCGCCAGGCCACGTCATCGGCCGCTGGCACCCGACCCCTGGTCGTCGGCATCATGGGTAGCGGCCACCTGCGCTTCGGCCATGGCGTGCCCCACCAACTGCGCGATCTCGGCGTTCAGTCGATCGGCGTGCTGTTGCCGATGGCGGCGGATACCCCTTGCGATGAACTCCGACCCGGGCTGGCCGACGCGGTCTTCGCGGTGCCGACCATGCCACAGCGGCCACCCCAGCCGCCTCGCCTCGGCGTCAGCCTGGAAAGCCGGGAAGGACGTGTGCTGATCGCCAGCGTGAGCAAGGGCAGCCTGGCCGAGAGCAGCGGTCTGCAGGACGGCGACCGGATCGTGGACATCGCCGGCCAGCCGCTTGCCGACCTCGCGTCGCTGTTGCAGGCGATACGGCAGCAGCCACCGGGAACCTGGCTGCCGTTGCAGATCGAACGCGCCGGCAGCACGCTTGAGCTGGTGATCAAATTCCCGGCCTCGCGATGAGCGTGGCAGGAAGCGTGCGGCGGCTGGCGCTGCAGCTGCTGGTGCTTCTGGCAATGACTGTACCGGCAGCAATAGCGGCCGGCGCGCCGACGCCCCATCTGGCGCTCGAGGTCGATCTCGATCCGGCCAGCCGCCGTCTGGACATCGTGGCCACCGTGACCCCTGGCGTGCGGAGCTTTCGCTTTGCCTTGCACGAATCGCTCGGCATCAAGGCGGCGTCGGTGGACGGTCGCCCGCTGGTAATCACCGCTGCCGGGCGACAAGGGCCTTTGCGCGTCTGGCTGGCGCGCCTGCCAAGCGCCAGCGCGACGCTGCGGATCGAGTACCAGGGCACGCTGCCAGCCCTCGACGCGCGCCTGGATCACCGCCAGGTGTTGCGCCAGCTACCGCCGATGGCGGCGCCCGCAGGGAGTTTTCTGCCCTCCGGCGGTGCCTGGTATCCGCAACCCGCCACGCTATTCAGCTACGAAGTCAGCCTGAGCGTGCCCGGCGATCAGCGAGCGCTGGTCGCCGGCCGCCTGCTCAACGAGGAAATCCCGGCAGCGCCTGGCGGTCGCTATCGTGCCCGCTTCAGGTTCGCGCATCCGGCCGACGGTATCGACCTGATGGCCGGGCCGTGGATCGTTCGTGAAAAGATGATGCCGCGGGAAGGCGCCGAGCCGCTGCGCCTGCGTACCTACTTCACGCGCGAACTGGACGAGATCGCCGGCCTGGCCGACAGCTATCTTGACGAAACAGCGGCGCACCTCGCGCACTATGCGAAAGAGATCGGTGCTTATCCGTTCAGTGGCTTTTCGGTCGTCGCCAGCCCCCTACCAACTGGCTTCGGTATGCCGACGCTGACCTATCTCGGCGTCGAGGTACTCAAGCTGCCTTTCATTCGCGCCACCTCGCTCGGTCATGAAATCCTCCACAACTGGTGGGGCAACGGCGTCTACGTCGACTACGCGCGTGGCAACTGGGCCGAAGGCCTGACCACCTTCATGGCCGATTACGCCTTCAAGGAGCGCGAGCCGCCGGACGCTGCGCGTGCCGTGCGCCTCGGCTGGCTACGCGACTTCGCGGCATTGCCGCCGGGCAGCCGGCAGACGCTGGCTTCGTTTCGCTCACGGACGCACGGCGCGGCGGCGGCGGTGGGCTACGGCAAGGCGGCGATGGTTTTCGTGATGCTGCGTGAGCTCATCGGCACGGAAAGCTTTCAGCGCGGAGTGCAGGGCTTCTGGCAACAGCAGCGTTTCCGGGTGGCCAGCTGGAACGACTTGCAACAGGCGTTCGAGCAGGCTTCCGGGCAATCGCTGGCCGCTTTTTTCAGTCAGTGGCTGTCACGCGACGGCGCGCCAGCGCTGCGCATCGCCACTGCCAGCGCTACGGCGATCGGCAACGGCTACCGTCTGGACATCGAAGTGACCCAGGGCACGCCGGCCTATGCGCTGCGTCTGCCGCTCGAGCTGAACTTCGGCGATCACCTCGAAAGCCGCGCGCTGCAGCTGCTGCGCGCACAGCAGACGCTGAGCCTGGCGCTCGACCGACCGCCGCAAAGCGTCCGTCTGGACCCCGAACTGCGCCTCTGGCGATCGCTCGACGCCCGGCAACTGCCACCGATCCTGCGCCAGTGGATCGTCGCCAGGGAGCCTCGTTTGCTGCAGGCCTCGGCGTTTCCCACGGTACGCGAAGCCGCCGCCGCACTGGCTGGTCGGGTTTTTGAAGCGGCACCGCGGGAGATCCGACTGACCGATCTGGACAATGCGCCGACACCGGTATTGCTGGTCGGCCTGCATGCGGATGTCGATGCGGCACTGGCGACGGCAGGCCTGCCGCCGCGGCCAGACGATCCCGGCCAGAGAGGAAGTGCGCAGGTATGGACCGTTGCCAGCCAGAGCTCGGCGCCGGTGGCAGTCGTTTCGGCGCGCGACGCCGCCGCCCTGCGCGCGCTGCTGCGCCCGCTGCCGCACTACGGCAGCCAGAGCTGGCTGGTCTTCGACGGTAGCGCCGCGCTCGAGCGCGGCGTCTGGCCGTTACGGGAAGAGGCGATACCGGTCACGCACCTACCCGCCGGCGCAGCGCGAAAGGAGACGGGCGGCTAGCCTGATTGCTGCCGATTCGGGGAGTGCAGAGCAGTCAGACAAAACACCACGGGCATGATATTGTGGCGCCTTTCCGTTCCTTGGCCCTCGCGAAATGACCTCTATTCACCGCGGTTCCTGTCCCGCAGCGATCAGCCCGTTGCCCCCTGTTCCTGCTCGCAACCTGGAGCGTGCCGGGCACTGGCGTCGCCTCGCGACGGCCTTCGTTGGCCGTGCTTTCACGGCGCTGGCGCTGGCTACTCTGGCCGTGCCCGCCGTCATGGCGCAAGGCGCCGCCACACCGCCCTTCCCGCCGGGCTGGGACGCACCCGAACCGTGGCGCAGCGATCGCTTCTATCTGCAGACCAGCGTCGCCACGGTACACTTCCATCCAGACGACGACCATGACAATTCGCAGGCGCTGATCAACCCTGAATGGCGCCTGGACAAGCAGTGGCTGAAGGGTCAGGTGCTGCTTGGCGCTGCGAGTTTCGACAATTCTTTTGGCCAGTCTACCTGGTATGCCTACAGCGGCCTGCTCTGGCGGCCGGTCGAGACGGTGCAGCCCTTCTACCTGAAGCTTACCGCCGGCGTGATACATGGCTACCGGGGTGAGTATCAGGACAAGATCCCGATGAATGGTTCCGGCTATGCACCCGCCATCATCCCGGCGGTGGGTTACTGCTATAGCCGCGTCTGTTCGGAGGTGGTGCTGTTCGGCGCGGCAGGCCTGATGTGGACCGTTGGCCTAACGCTACCCTGAGTTTCATTCTGCTGACATCAGCAGTGTCCTGATGTTGACGCCAGCGCAGGTGCTGCCAAGCCGACTTACGCCCTGCCGCTGCGCTCTCCCTACCAGCCTCCCCGCCAGCCTCTACGGCCGCAAGCTCACCACGGCAATCTTTTGATTTTAATCAAAAATCAGGCTTTGTGCGGCGATTTGCCACATTCCGCGCTGCCGCATCAGTCCCTAGAATGCCTCGCATCAGAAAGACATTCAGGGAGCGTTGGCCATGAAGTGGGTCAGGAAACCGATCGCCGTCGCCGTGGCATTGGCGCTACCAGGTATGTGGCAATGCGCCGTCGCTCAGGAAGCTGCGGCGACACCGCTAATGAAGGAGGTGGTGGTCAATGCGTCGCGCATCGAAAGCGGCGAGCCACTGGACAGCAGGCGCCTCGACGCGGCGAGCATAGCGCCCTACCGGGCATCGACCAGCGATAGCACCAGGCTGCTCGACGCACTGCCCGGCGTCAGCGTCTACGGTGCTGGTGGCGTTTCCAGCCTGCCGGTGATTCGTGGCCTGGCTGACGACCGCATCCGCATTCAGGTCGATGGCATGGATCTGGTCTCATCGTGCGCCAACCACATGAACCCGCCGCTGTCGTATATCGACCCGACCAACGTCGACAGCGTGGCGCTGTTCGCCGGTGTCACGCCGGTCAGCGCCGGAGGCGACAGCATTGCCGGAACGATCCAGGTCAGCTCGGCAGCGCCGGAGTTTGCCAAGGCCGGCGAAGAGAAGCTGCTCAAAGGCCGGGCGGGTGCTTTCTATCGCAGCAATGGCAATGCTCGCGGCGCCAATCTCGCGGCGACGATCGCCAATGAGATGCTCAGCCTCAGCTACGCCGGCTCGACGACGCAGGCGGACAACACCGTCGCCGGGGGCAATTTCAAAGCCGCCGGACTGTCGGATGGAACGACGGAGTGGCTCGCCGGCGACGTGGTGGGATCGTCGATGTTCAAGTCACAAAACCAGTTGCTGAGCTTCGCACTGCGCCGCGCCGAACATCTGTTCGAGCTCAAGTTCGGCTATCAGCATATTCCGTATCAAGGCTTTCCCAATCAACGCATGGACCTGACCGACAACACCAGCCAGCAGGTCAATGGCCGCTACCTCGGCCAGTATGCCTGGGGTTCTCTCGAGGCCCGCGCGTATCACGAAGACACGCGGCATACGATGAACTTCCTTGAAGACAAGCTGCAGACCAGTGGTCCGCTGCAGAACCTGGCCGGCATGCCGATGGATACGCACGGCAAGACCACCGGCGTCCGGCTCAAGGCGGAGATCATCTCCTCCGAGCGTGACTTGTTCAGGCTTGGTGGTGAATACCAAAAATACCGGCTGAACGACTGGTGGGATCCGATCTCGCCGGTGGTGGCGATGCCGATGGCGGGCATGAAGGGCTCGACTTTCTGGAACATCAACGACGGCCAGCGCGACCGCTTCGACGTCTATGGCGAATGGGAAGCCAGCTGGAATCGGCAATGGCTGTCGCAGCTCGGGCTACGCAGCAGCACGGTGTGGATGGATAGCGGCGATGTGCAGGGTTACAACACCCCGTTTTACGGCAATCCGGCAAATCCAGCGTCGATTCCCGGCGCCTTCAACGCCCTCGATCGCCAGAAAACCGACCACAACATTGACCTGGCGGCGCTGTTGCGCTTCACCCCAGCTGCCGAACAAAGCTACGAGGCAGGCTACGCGCGCAAGACGCGCTCGCCGAACCTTTACGAGCGTTACGCCTGGTCGACCAACAACCCGATGGCGATGAACATGGTCAACTGGTTCGGTGACGGCAACGGTTACGTCGGCGACGTCAACCTGAAGCCGGAAGTGGCCCATACCGTCAGCGCAACGGCAGCCTGGCACGACGCGGCACGCGAGCAGTGGAGTTTCAGCGTCACGCCCTACTACACCTACGTGCAGGATTACGTCGATGCCGTTCGCTGTTCTGGCGGTAGCGGCATGTCGCCGTGCCAGGGAAGCAACCTGACACGCACCGACAACTTCGTCTACCTGCAGTTCGCCAATCAGACAGCGCGGTTGTACGGCGCCGATGCCAGCGCGCGCTTGCCGTTGCTAGAAGGCGGCGCGCTCGGCAGCGTGACGATGACCGGGGTGCTGAGCTACGTGCGCGGACGGAACTCGCAGACCGACGACAATCTGTACCACATCATGCCCCTGAACGCGAAGCTGGCGCTGGTGCAAGGCTCGGGAGCGTGGACCAACACCATCGAAGGGGTCTTGGTCGACGCCAAGACCCAGGTGTCGCAGGTGCGCAACGAGCTGGCAACCAGCGGCTACGGCCTGCTCAACCTGCGCAGCAGCTATGAATGGAAGCAGTTACGCGTCGACGTCGGCATCGAAAACCTGTTCGACAGGTTCTACGAATCGCCACTCGGTGGCGCCTATCTCGGTCAGCGCCCGATGGTCTACGGGACCGCGGTTCCGGGCAGCGGGCGCTCGATCTATGCCGGACTGAATCTGCGCTTCTGATCGCCAGCCGCGCGGATTCGCGGCTGCATCAGGCAAACCCGGCAAGTCAGGCTGCGGCTCCGCGTTCGATGATCACGCCGACGCGTTGCACGCCGCGCATCATGCCCAGCTTGGCGATCGACACTCGTACCCAGGTGGCGCCGAAGTCTTCCAGCAGCAGCGTCGCCACGTACTCGGCAAGCCGCTCGAGGAGGTTGAACTGGCGGGCGGCCAGCTCGGCACGCAGGCGCTCGGTAACCACTGCGTAATCGATGGTGTGGCGGATATCGTCGCTGGCGCCGGCGCTGGCAGTTGAGGTGCCGATCTGCAGCGAGATTTCGACCGTCTGCGGCATCGCCTTCTCGCGCGGATAGATGCCGATCAGCGCGGTGGCACGAAGCTGGTCAATGAAGATGATGTCCATACGGCGCTACGTCAGGTCGGTGTAAAATGGCCTGCCCGTCGCAAAGTCCGAAGCACGACGACAGTGCGCGCATTCTAACCCACTAACCCACTAACCCAGAGCAGCACCGACCACCCGATCACGCCCCCATGCCGCCCACCCTGCTCACCATTTTTGGCGTCCTGACTGCCTATCTGCTGGGTTCAATCTCCTTCGCACTGATCGCCAGTCGTCTCTTCGGCCTCGCCGATCCGCGCAGTTACGGCTCCAAGAACCCCGGGGCGACCAACGTCCTGCGCAGCGGTCACAAGGGGGCAGCGATATTCACCTTGCTCGGTGACGCCGCCAAAGGCTGGCTGGCAGTCTTTCTCGCCAGCCACTATGCGCCGCAGTACGGTTTGCCCAGCTACGCCGTCGGACTCGCCGCGCTGGCGGTTTTTTTCGGTCACCTGTACCCGGTGTTTCTCGGCTTCAAGGGTGGCAAAGGCGTTGCTACGGCTGCCGGCGTGTTGCTGGCGATCAACCTGTGGCTGGGCCTGGCGACCCTTGGCGCCTGGTTGCTGGTCGCCTTCACCTTGCGCTATTCGTCACTGGCAGCGCTGGTGGCGGCCACGGCAGCGCCCGTTTTCGCTCTGCTGGCGTGGGGAAAGGATGGCATCGTCCTGGCCGTCGCGGTTATTTCGATGGCTCTGGTCGGCAAGCACTGGCAGAACCTGCAACGCCTGATGGCCGGCACCGAG
>NZ_JAVTWB010000101.1:0-12880 GCF_032229525.1 Accumulibacter sp.
ACAAGACGCTAAGGCTGGTCAATGTGGCACCGCAGACGATCTACTTTTCCGACCGCCCGGTGCGTGTCGCCGGCCATATTACGATGCCGGCCTATCTCGAAGAGTGGACCGCCGCTGCCGGGCCGAACAACTTCAGCAAGGATCCGCCCAACGCCACCCTGTCGGTCTATCAGCCAGGGGAAAGCGCGAACACGCTGACGGTGGTCGAGATCAGCAAGCCGGTCGTCGAGGGCAAGGACCTGGTGTACAGTTACAAAGTGATCGAAGGCAAGGTGCCGACGGCCGGTGGCGTGACCTCCTTGTTCATCGACTGGATCGGTCCGGGCGGTGGCGTGGGTGTCGGCTTTCATGGCGTCGGCGTCGGTCGGCGTGGGGTTGGCTGGCGGTAGCTTTGGTGTGCAGGCGCAGCGACAACATTGATGGTTATTGACGATTGGGGAAATGCATGATTTCTTGGCCGGTTTGGATGGGTGAGGGTGGCCGCAGGGCGGCGAAGGTCGCCTTGTGTGCGGGTGCGCTGCTGGTCACAGGACAGGCGGCGGCGGGAGGTCTGATCGCCTACGAGGTCGGGACCGCCGATGTCGGGCTCGCCTCGGCCGGCTACGGCGCGCGCGCACAGGATGCATCGACGGTGCTCAGCAATCCGGCCGGCATGACGCGGCTGGAAGGCACCCAGTTCCTCGCGGCGGGGCAGCTGTTGTGGGACAACACCAAATTCTCGCCGGGCGCGGGCACCTCGCCGGCACTCGGCGGCGACAATGGCGGCAATACCGTGGGCTGGGACGGCTGGTTCCCCGGTGGCGGTGGCTTCCTGAGCTACAGTGTTTCGCCCGACCTCAAGCTCGGCTTCGCTCTTACCGGCAACTTTGGCGCCCCGCTGACCTATGATAACGACTGGGTCGGCAAGTACTACGTCCAGAAAGCAACGATACTGGGGATCTCCTTCCTGCCGTCGATTGCCTACAAAGTCAACGACAAGCTTTCGCTTGGCGCCAGCGTGAACGCCATGTACGGCATCTACTCCAACCAGGTGGCGATCAACAACGTCGCGCCCGGCGTTGGCGATGGCCGGCTCAAGCTTGAAGACAACACCTGGGGCTGGGGAGTCAACCTCGGTCTGCTCTACGAAATCGATCAGGGAACGCGGCTGGGGCTTACCTGGAATTCGCAGATCGATCTCGACTTCAAGGCGCCGGCAAAGTTCTCGAATCTCGCGCCAGGGCTCAACACCGTGCTGGCCAATCGCGGGGCGCTCGACGCAAACCTCAAGTTGGGCATCAAGGTCCCGCAGCAGGCAATGGCCAGCGTGTTTACACAAGTGAATGATCGCTGGGCGCTGCTTGGCAGTGTCGGCTGGCAGCAGTGGTCGAAGTTCGGCCAGGTCCAGGTGGGTATTGACGACACCAACAATCCCGCCAGCCTCACCGCTGACCTGAAATTCAAGGACACCTGGCACCTCGCGCTGGGCGCACAACACCGCCTGAGCGAACCCTGGCTGCTCAACTTCGGCGTTGCCTACGACTCCGCCATGCAGTCGGGCGATGTCTCACCGCTGCTACCGGTGAACTCGGCCTGGCGCTTCGGTGTCGGTGGCGAACAACAGTTGAGCAAGAACGCCGCCTGGGGTATCGCCACGGAGTACCTGTACGGTGGGACGCTGGACACCAAGCTGCAGAGCACGCTGCCTGTTGCGCTTGGCGGACGCGGTGACGTCGTCGGCTCGTACAAGAATACCGGGACGATTTTCGTTGCGGCCTACTACAACTGGAAGTTCTAATCCGGCGAGATGCCGGGTTCGCGCCGTGCGCCGCTTGAGGAGTGAGGGTTGCGCAGATGAGGCGTGCCGGTGACTGAGTTGGCGGCATCGTCGCAGCCACTGATCGCCTGCCAGGAGTGCGATCTGCTGCAGCGGATTCCAGCGCTTCCAGTGGGTGGCAGGGCGCGCTGCGCGCGTTGCGGCTTCGTGCTGGCGGCGAGGCCGAGCGACCCGCTCGAGCTGCCGCTGGTGCTCACGCTCACCGCGCTGATCGTCTTCGTTGTCGCTAACACCATGCCGCTGATGGATCTGTCGGCGGTCGGGCGGTACGCGAGCACGACCATCCTCGGTGGTGCCTGGCAGATGTGGCTGGACGGTGAACGGATCACCGCCATGATCGTCACTTTCTGTGCGGTGATCGCCCCCGCGTTCTTCCTTCTTTTGATGCTGACCGTGCTGCTCGCTGCGAGGCGGCCACCCCTGCCGCACTGGAGCGGCGAGTTGCTGCGCTGGGGCTTGCATATGCAACCTTGGGCGATGTACGACGTGATGTTGCTGGGCATTCTGGTGGCATTGATCAAGATCGCCGAACTGGCAACCGTAAACCCCGGCGTCGGGATGTATGCGATGGGCCTGCTGGCTGTTCTGCTGCCGGCGATTTCGGTCACTTTCGACGCCCGAGAAATCTGGAAACGGGTCGAATGGAAGCATGGCGACGAACTCGCTGCAGCGGCATTTGCCGACGAGAATTATGTGGAGCGCGGCCGATGAGCGGCGCTCTCGTCACCGGGGCGCAGGCGGGACTGGTCTCCTGCGAAACCTGCAAGTTGCTCACCCGGCCGGTGCACGCCGAGCATGCCGGCCACTGCCCGCGCTGTGGCGCAACACTCGAAGTTCGCCGCGTGCAGTCGTTGCAGCGTACCTGGGCGTTGCTCATCGCCGCGGCAATCTGCTACATCCCGGCCAACCTGTTGCCGGTGATGGTCAGCAACACCTTTGCCACCTCCGATGCCGAAACGATCATGGGCGGTGTCGTTTTCCTGTATACCTCCGGATCCTGGCCGCTGGCCTTGATCGTGCTGGTGGCGAGCGTGATGGTGCCGCTTGGCAAGCTCGTCGCCCTCGGCTATCTTCTGGTGAGCGTTCAGCGCGGCATGGTAGGCAGCCACCACGAGCGCGCGCGTTTGTTCCGGATGGTCACCTTCATCGGTCGCTGGTCGATGCTCGACGTCTTCGTCGACACCTTTACCGTCGCCCTGGTGCAGTTGCAGCCCCTGATGTCGGTGCTTCCGGGTCCCGGCGTGTTGTTCTTCGCAGCGGTGGTGGTGCTGACCATGCTCGCGGCGGAGGCCTTCGATCCGCGCTTGATCTGGGATTCGGCAAACAATATGGAGAAGCAGGATGGCTGACGGTAGCGAACGCGACGACCTTCCCCAAGCGACAGTCGTGCCGAAGAAGCGGACCCGGGTGTCGACGGTGTGGATCATCCCGATCCTCGCCGCGGTGGTGGCCGGCGGTATTGCGGTGCAGCGGGTGCTCAGTGAAGGACCGACAATTTCCATTGTGTTCAAGGCAGCGGAAGGGATCGAGGCCGGCAAGACCTTCGTCAAGTACAAGGATGTCAACATCGGTCAGGTGACGGCTGTACAGCTTTCCGAGGATTACACCAGGGTCACGGTAACGGCCAAGATGGCCAAGAGTGCGGCCGGGCTGGTGGTCGAAGACGCGAAGTTCTGGGTGGTGGAGCCGCGCGTCTCGCTGAGCGGTGTGTCTGGCCTGGGCACGCTGCTCTCGGGCAACTACATCGGCTTCGAGGCTGGCAAGTCCAGTCAGGCGCAGGGCAGCTTCCACGGACTCGAAGTGCCGCCGATCATTACCGGCGACCAGCCAGGGCGGCAGTACGTGCTGACCGCGGCAAACCTCGGCTCCCTGGGCATCGGTTCGCCGGTCTATTTCCGTCGCTTGCAGGCCGGCCAGGTCGTCGCCTACGAGTTGGCGAAGGACGGCAAGGCGGTCGAGATCAAGGTTTTCGTGCACGCGCCCTTCGACCAGTACGTCACCCCCGAAACGCGTTTCTGGAACGCCAGCGGGGTTGACGTCTCGCTCGGCGCGGAGGGCGTCGATGTACGCACCCAGTCGATGGTCGCGCTGATCGCCGGCGGCCTGGCTTTCGAAACCCCGTCGTTTGCCGCGCAAGCAGCGCCTGCCACCGCCAACGCGGTCTTCACTTTGTTTACTGATCAAGCCGGAGCAATGAAACAGCCGGAGCCGCTCGCCAGGCGCTACCTGCTCTATTTCACGGAATCCCTGCGCGGCCTTTCGATCGGCGCGCCGGTTACCCTCCTCGGCCTGCCGGGGGGCGAGGTGACCGACGTCGGGCTCGACATCGATCCGGTGACGAAGCGCCTGCGCGGGCGCGTCGAGTTCGTGGTTTTCCCCGAACGTCTGGTCGCGCAGTTGAGCGCCGCGCAAGTGGAAAGCGGCGAGGCGCTCGCCCGCACCACCAAGCAGCGCCAGGAGTTTTTCGCGCGGATGGTCGAGGATCAGGGCATGCGTGCCCAGATTCAAAGCGGCAATCTGCTTACCGGACAGCGCTATGTGGCTTTCGATTACCATCCCGACGCGGCGAAGGTGAAGATTGACTGGAGCAAGGAAAAGCCGGTATTGCCAGCGGTCCCCAGCACTCTCCCGAACTTTGAGGCGAAGATCGGTAGCATTCTCGCCAAGCTCGACAAACTGCCGTACGAGGCGCTTGGCGCCGATACCAGGAAAGTGCTTGAAACCTTCAATCAGACGCTGAAGGATACGGACAAGGCGGTGAAGCGGATCGATGCCGAGGTCACGCCGGAACTCAAGAAAGTGCTCGAGGAATTCCGCCGCGCGACGGCCTCGGCCGACCGGGCGATCAAGAACACCGATACCACGCTGCTCGCCCCGGACGCGCCGGGGCAGCAGGAGTTGCGTGATGCGATGCGCGAGGTTACCCGTGCGGCCCGTTCGTTGCGGGTGCTGACCGACTATCTCGAGCGCCATCCCGAAGCGCTGATTCGCGGCAAAAACTGAGGAGAAACCCTGATGCGCCATCTCGCCGCGTTCGCGCCCGCCTGCCTTGTGGTCGCCATGGTCACCGCCTGTGCCTCGGCGCCATCGCAGTTTTACGTCTTGACCAGCACCGCCGCCCCGGCTGCTCTGGTGTCGAGCGTGTCGATTTCTGTCGGGCCGGTGTCGGTGCCGACGGTCGTCGATCGCCCGCAAATCGTCTTGAACACGGCAGCCAACCAGTTGCAGATGGACGAATCGAAGCGCTGGGCGTCACCGCTGGCCGACAATATTACGCGGGTGGTGGTGGCCAACCTGGTGCGGGAACTGGGCACCGCGCGCGTCTGGGCCTACGGCCAGACCACGTCGTCGAGTGTCGACTATCAGGTGCTGATCGACGTGCAGCGGTTTGACTCCGTGCTCGACGAGTCGGTCGAGATCGACGTGCTGTGGACGGTGCGCCCGGCCGGGGGCGGGGCTGCGAAAAGTGGCCGTTCTCTGGTGCGTGAGGCGACTGCGGGCAGCGGCTTCGACGCGCTGGTCGCTGCGCACAGCCGGGCCTTGGCGCGGGTCAGCGCTGACATTGCGGTGGTGATTCGCACCTCATGATGCGGCAACTGCGGTCAGCGGAGACATTGTCGGCGCTGCGCTGCAAGGGTCTGTGGGTCCACCTGGCGCTGTCGTTGCTCGTCGCCGTGTGGCTTGCGCTACCGGCGACCGCTGCCGAACAGGTCGATTTGGCCGCTGGCGTGGCGGCCGAGAACGCGGCCCTGGCGGCCCGGATTGCCGCCGACACGACGGCACTCGAACAGGCGCAGGCGAATCTTGCGCAGCTGCGCGAGCGGCGGAACCAACTCGCCTTGAGCATGCAGCGAATCGAGCGTCACGCGCAGGTGCATGCGTTGGGCAGGGTGTTTGCGCAGACGGTTATCGAGCAATTGAGCCTGTTACCCCGGCCCGAGGGTCTGCAGGCCGCGCGTCGCCAGCGCGAAGGCCAACTGGAAGCTGCGAGCGACGCCAGCCTGCGCGCTGAACGTGTGCTGGACGAACTCGCGGACATGGAAACAGTGCTCGTGATGCGTTTTGCGCAGACCACGCCACGCCTCCCGGATACGCTGTGGCCGCAGTTCTCGGCGGTGGCGCGGCCGCTGTTCGGCGAGCAGCGTACCCTGCTGAGCCGTCTCGACGCGCTCCAGGACCAACTGGTGCACGTTCTGCAGGAGAGCAACGTTGCCGCACTGGATCTGGCGCAGCGCACGCAGCTGGCGCGTGCGGAATTGAGCCGGCTACTATTCTGGGTGCCGGCGCGGCCAAGTTGGCAGACTATCGGCGAGGTGGTTCCCGCGTGGGCGTGGATGAGTTCGGCAGACCACTGGCGTGCCGCTGCCGTCGTCCTCGCCGAAGAACTGGCGTCGCGGCCATTCTGGCCGACGCTGATGCTGCTGCTGGCGGTAGCGCTTTACCTTCTCCGCAAACGCTTGCAGGCGCGCTTGGTCGTGCTCGCACCGACTACCGAGAATTCGAACCGCTACTGGATCGGCTACACCGTTACCGCGCTGGCGATCACCGTCGCGCTGGCGCTGCCGGGCCCGCTGGTGATGTGGACGGCGGCGAGCCTGCTCGCCGAGGCCCTCGACGCGAAGGCGTTCGCTCTCGCGCTCAGCGCTGCGTTGGTGGCGGTGAGCAAACTGCTGCTGGCCCTGTCTGCTTTTGCCTGGTTGCTCGAACGGCGCGGTGTGGCCGGCGGTCATTTCGGCTGGGACGAGTCCTTGCTGAGCTTCACCAGAGATGCGCTACGCAGGTTTTACGTGCTCTTCGTGCCGCTGATGTTCGTCGCCACGCTGAACGGACTGGACCATGCACCGTATGCCAACCGCGAGAGCCTCGGGCGGACCAGCTTGAGTGTCGCGATGATCGTTTTCGCGATCTTTCTCGTGCACATGCTGCGGCGCAAGAGTCCCTTGATCCAGCGCCTCTACGCGCGAGCACCGCGCAGCTGGGCGGTTCGCCTGCATGCGCTGTGGTTCGGCGCAGCGGTTGCCGTACCGTTGGCGATTGCGGTGTTGGCCGCCGCTGGCTACGTCGTCGCCGCCGGCTATTTTTTTGGCCATACGCTGATGTCGCTGTTCATGGCCCTCGGTGCCGTGGCGCTCTATGGACTGATTGCGCTGTGGGTGCAGGTCGAGCGGCGACGCCTGCGGCGTCGCCAGGCACTGGAGGCGTTGCGACAAGCCCGGGAGGAGGAGGGTGGCGCGGGTAGCGAAGTCGCGGAGCCGCTGGCGCCACAGCTCGATATTGCAGCCATCGGCGAGCAGACGCGATCGCTGCTCGACCTGTTGATCACGCTGCTGCTGCTGGGCGGCATCTGGTGGGTATGGAAGGGCGGCGTGGCGACGCTGTCGGTCATCAGCGACTACACCTTGTGGACCTACCGTGCGACGGTGGACGGCCAGAGCACCACGCTCCCGTTGACCGTCGGCAACCTGTTCCTGGCGATGGTCGTCGCCGGGGTGACCGTGGTCGTGGTGCGCAATGTCGGCGCATTGCTCGACATCGTCTTGCTGCAGCGGTTCGAGGTGAAGGCCGACGCGACCTATGCGATCAAGGTAATGACGCGCTACGCGCTTGCTGCAGCCGGCATCGTCAGCGCCTTCAACATCCTCGGCGTCGGTTGGGGAGACGTGCACTGGCTGATCGCCGCCATGGGCGTCGGCCTGGGCTTCGGCCTGCAGGAGATCGTCGCCAATTTCGTGTCGGGCCTGATCGTTCTTGCCGAGCGCCCGATCCGCATCGGCGACATCGTCACTGTCGGCAATGTCACGGGCACGGTCGCACGTATCCGTGCCCGCGCGACTGCGGTGGTTGATTTCGATGGTAAGGAAGTGATCATCCCGAACAAGGCGTTCATCACCGAGCAGGTGGTCAACTGGACGCTGTCGAACCAGATGACTCGCCTCCTGCTCAAGGTCGGTGTCGCCTACGGGAGCGACATCGCTGTGGTCCAGCGCTTACTGCTCGAGGCAGCGAGGGGCAACGACGACGTCTTGGACGACCCGCAGCCGTCGGTCTTCTTCGTCGACTTCGGCGACAGCTCGCTCGACTTCGAAATCCGTGCCTTCGTCGATTCGTTTGACAAGCGCTTGCGTGTGCAGCACGAACTCAACTTCGCGATCGAGGCGGCGCTGCGCGAGAATGCGATCGAGATTCCCTTCCCGCAGCGCGATCTGCATCTGCGATCGGCAGAGGGGCTGGCCAGCCTTCCGGCCCTCGACCGCGGTCACGAGGCTGGCTTGTCGCCAGCTCTTGCCGAGCAAAACTCGCCACGCCAAACGACTTCATCACCATAATGATGCTCTTGCAGGACCGCCACCGGCGTGATGTGGGTGCTCGAGACCGTAGCGAAATCGAGAGCGACGAACCACGATTTACAGGAGAAAAGCATGAACAAAACAAAGCTAATCAAGGCCCTTGTCGGCTGGGCCGCCGGCGCTCTGCTGGCTGCGGTCCCGGTTCTCGCGCAGTCTGCGGGCGTCGAGGCACTGGCCGAGAGGCTGTTGAAGAACTCGACCACGTACCTGGCGGAACAGCAGGAGTTCAGTGTGAACGCGCGCAGCACCATCGAAGCGGTGCTCGAAACCGGGCAGAAGGTCCAGTTCGACAGCGCGGCGAAGATCTCGGTGCAGCGCCCGAACAAGCTGCGGGCCGAACGGCGCGGTGAACTTGTCGACCAGGTTCTTGCCTACGACGGGAAGTCGCTGACGCTCTACAACCTGGACCGGGAAACCTACGCAACGGTCGCCGCTCCTGGCACCCTGGAGGAGATGCTCGATTTCGCGCGGACCAAGCTGGATATCGTCGCCCCGGCTGGCGATCTCCTCTACCGCAACGCCTTCGAGATCCTGATGGATAACGTGACTTCCGGGTTTGTCGTCGGCAAGGCCGTCGTGGCGGGGGTGCGTTGCGATCACCTCGCGTTCCGGGGTGCCGGGGTCGACTGGCAGATCTGGATTCAGGAGGGCCGTCAGCCCTTGCCGCAGAAGCTGGTGATCACTTCGACGGAGGTCGCCAGTCTGCCGCAATTTACGGTGGTGATGACGAACTGGAATCGGGCACCGAAGTTCAACCGACGGACCTTTGCCTTCAAGCCGCCGAAGGCCGCCAAGAAAGTCGACTTCCTGCCCTTGGCCAAGGGTGGAAGCCAGTGAAATTGACCGCCAAGGAGTATGCGATGAACAAGACCATGAAATGGCTCACGGCCAGTGCTTTCTTTCCGCTGCTGCTGCTCGCCGACCTCGCGCCGCAGGCGCCGCTTGGATTGGCTTTCGTCCGCGACGCCATCGCCGTGGTGGGTATGCCGGCCACGCCTGGCTCGGTTGCCGGCGTAGCGCGACGCACGACGCGCCGTACTGCCGCCGTGGCCACAACTGCCGCCGTGGCGACGACGGCGGCCGTGGCGACCGCCGCGGCCGTCAACGCGCCACCGCCGCCACCGGCGGCTGGACCGGTGCCACTCGGAACGGTCATTTATGCTTTGCCGGCTGGCTGCGTCGCGACGCCGATCGGCGGCGTCGAGTACTACAACTGTGGGCCCGGGGTTTATTACCGAGCTGCGTTCCAGGGCGACAATTTGGTCTACGTGGCGACGCAGCCCTGAGCGGTGCGTCGCAGTTTGCTTCCCGACGTCGCATCGCGGCGGCAGGTTGCACGCCGACTCTTCGCGGCCGTCGGGGCGATCGCCAGTGGAACCGAGTAGTGACAGCTTCGTCGCTGTAGATTGTCAACCACGCTTCAACAAGGAGGCAGCATGGCCACACGACGTGGTTTCCTCACCGCGATTGCGCTGGTCGCGTCGATCGCACCGCTGAAGGTGGGGCTCGCGCAGACGGCGACCGAGAAGGCGAAGGAAGCTGATTTCCTGTTCGTCCAGAACGCAAAATCGATGAATTACGATAAGGCCACGGGGCTGCTGACGCTGAAGGGCGTCAGCCCGATGACGGTCTTTTTCACCGATCGTCCCGAACGTATCGCCGGCAACATGGCCACCGGCGACTTCGTGCCGTTCTGGAGCGAAGGCAAAAATAGCTTCCTCAAGGACCCCCCGAACGCGAACCTGTCGGTCCTGGGGCAGGGCAAGGAGGTCGGCGATGTCGTCGTCGTGCTGGCGAATCCGGTATTGATGGGCGACGATCTGTCCTATGGGGTAAAAATCCTGGAGGGCGAGATGCCCAGCACCGGCGGCCCGGTATCACTGTTCATCGACGTCATCGGCATGCCGCTGACACCGCTTTCGTTCGCCGGCGCAGCGCGGCGAACCGCCTACCGGCGAGCGGTCTGGCGGCGTTAGTCCGGCCCGGCTGGGCGACGCGAGCCGCGGCGCTTTCCGCCACCCGACGCACGCGATTCGAAATCCCGGCACCGGCAAGGCGCCGGGCCGACAAAGCAGAATAGCCTCGAGGACCAACCATGGGCCAGCGAAGCGGCATGCGCTACCTTCTTTTCGGGCTGCTCTTGCTGCTCGCGTTCCTGAGCTGGAAGCTGTTTCGCGGCGGTACGCAGGAGTTCGCGAACGATCTCGATCGTTTCAAGTACGGTTCCCTCGGTGCCGAACTGGCGGCCGGTATTCCGTATGAAATATTTCTGGCCTTGCCGCAGGTTTTCCCCGATCTGCTCGAACGCCACGCCAGCCAGGGGTGGGGGGCAGGAAAATCCGGGCGCGGCGGCTACGCTGCGTTCGGGCTCGCTTGGGAACGCGATCGTCCCTTGCCGATCGGCTTTTCGATCAAGCGGCTGGGCGTCGAGCGCGTTACGGTCACCTGCGCGCTGTGTCACACGACGGTCTATCGACTGGCCGCCAACGATGCGCCGCGCTACGCCCACGGCGGTCCGGGACACAGTGTCAATATCCAGGGCTTGCTGCGTTTCCTGTTCGCTGCCGCGCGTGACCCGCGCTTCAGTGCGTCCGCGCTGCTGCCGGTGATGGAAAAACAATCGCCGCTCGATTGGCTCGACCGTGCGCTGTACACGGTGGTGTGGATCCCGCTGACGCGCCTGGCGCTGCACGTTGCTGAAGGTCAGCTGGCGTGGATGGAAGAAAAGCCCGCCTGGGGTCCAGGGCGTGACGATGCCTTCAACCTGCCGAAGTATGTCCTCACCCAGGCGGCCTGGGACGATACTGTCGGCAACACCGATTTCCCCGCGCTCTGGCGTCTCGGCGGGCGGGCCGGGCAGCTGATCCATGCGGGCGGTGAGGCGCATACCGTCGCGGCGGTAATCGCCACTTCCGCGCTCGGCACCGGCGCCTTGCCGTTCGGCGAATTCGAAATGCGCAACCGTTGGCTTGAACGCTACCTCGGCGACCTGGCACCGCCGCCGTTCCCGGCGCCGCAGGATGCGCTGCTCTCGGCGCGCGGCGCCACCCTGTTCGCGGCCCACTGCGCCGCGTGTCACAGCAGCGGCGGTGCGCGAACCGGGCGCGCCATTCCGGTCGACGAGGTAGGCACCGACCCCGAGCACGTATTGACCTTCCAGGACAAGGACGCCAGACGCATGAATCGCGTGACCGCCAAGCTCGGCATGGACTACGCCGAACTGCAAGGCGCACCAGGCTACGTCGCACGGCCGCTGCTTGGCACCTGGGCGCTGGCGCCCTACCTGCACAACGGGTCGGTGCCGACGCTGCACGATCTGCTGACACCGCCGCTGCAACGGCCGACGGTGTTCTATCGCGGTTACGATGTGCTGGACACGGACAAGGTCGGATTCGTCGCCGTCGGCGAAGAGGCGCGGGCGAACGGGTTCCTCTTTGACACCCGTTTGCGCGGCAACGGCAACGGTGGTCACCGCTACGGTACGGCACTGGCGGCGCCGGAGAAGCGGGCATTGCTTGAATTCCTCAAGACCCTGTAGGCGCCGCCGGCACGCCAATTCGCAGAAACGGAAATGGGCATCGTGACCGGGTGCGTGGAGGGTTCTCCCGCGATCGCTGCGCAGAGCCCACCCGTAGTCAGCAGGGAAGCCTCTCCCGCAAGGTCTTCTAGCGCGATTCGAGTAGCTTGACCAGGGCGTGCAGGACGCGATTGGCTGGCGTCGGGATGCCCAGCGCTTCGCCTCTGCGCAATACATGACCGTTGAGATGGTCGATCTCGCTGCGCTTGTGGCGCGCCAGATCCTGTGCGGTTGACGACAGCTGGCCAGGCATGGTCTGCGCGATACCCTGCACGGCTTGCCAGATGTCAGCGCCGACGGAGACCCCTTCAGCTTGAGCGACGGCCAGGCACTCTTGCACCACGTCGCGCATCACCTCCTCGACACCCTGGCCCTGCACAAGGCGACCGTAGGGCAGCTGGGTGATTGCGGAGAGGGCGTTGTAGGCGCAATTGAGGATCAGTTTGGCCCACAGCGCACCCGCCACGTTGTCGGAAATCTGCACCGGCACGCCCGCATCGACAAACAGCCGGACCCACTCGTCACTGCAAGCGGATGGTCCGATGACCAGTTCCCCGCGACCGTGGTGCTTGACCCACCCTGGCCCCGCCATCTCGGTGGCGACGTAGACGACGGCCGGGGCGACTTCGCGGTGCAGCAGTGCCTGTAGTCTCTCGCTGTTGTCGACGCCGTTCTGCAGACTCAAAACGAATGCGTCGGGGTCAAGCTGCGGGCTCATTGCCGCGGCGGCGCTCTCGGTATCGGTCGCCTTGACGCAGCAAAGCACCAGTTTTGCGCCCTGGACGGCGGCGGCGTCCGTGCTGGCCTGCATCGGAATGTGTGTCTGGAATGACTGTGTATCCAGTAACAGGCCATCGCGACAAACCGCTGCCACATGCTGTTGGCGTCCGATCAAGACCACCGCATGGCCGCCTCGGGCGAGCATTCCGCCGTAGTAGCAGCCGACCGCTCCGGCCCCCATCACTGCAATTTTCATCTCGCTCCTTACAGGGCGTGTGGCCACCCCGGTCGAGGACCGTGTGCCTGCGAGCCCGAGATCCCGGTGGACGGGTGGTGATCGCCGGCTAAGCGCTGCGCACGCCTACTCCCACTCGATCGTCGCCGGTGGTTTGCCCGAGATGTCGTAGACCACCCGATTGA
>NZ_JAVTWB010000102.1:0-72985 GCF_032229525.1 Accumulibacter sp.
GAGAGCGAAGGCCGCGGCGCAGCAATGCCCACCTGGGAGTTTTGCAAGAGGCTCAAGCATGACGATTCTCGCTCTCTATCCCTATCTACCGTTCGGTTCCATTGAGTACCGTACCGGCCAGAATCTCAACGAATCAGTAAATCGGGCTGAGCTACGGCATAGCCAGGGGCAGCCATGAGTTGCATGGAACGCATCTACCAGATCGACCAGATTCTCGGCGCTCGCCAGTCGGTCACCCGCAAGGAGTTGCAGGAACGCCTCGGCGTTTCGTGGGCGACGCTGAAGCGTGATATCGCCTACATGCGCGATCGCCTGAACGCCCCGCTGATCTTCGACCGCGACCTGGGCGGCTATCGCTTCGAGAAGACCGCAACGCGGGTCGGCCAGCAATATGAACTGCCGGGCCTGTGGTTCACCGCCGAGGAAATCCATGCCCTGCTGACCATGCAGCACCTGCTCTCGAATCTCGACACCGGCGGCCTGCTCGGGCCGCAGATCCAGCCTCTGCTCGCCCGCCTCAGCGGTCTGCTCGGCACTGCCGACAACCCGGTGGAGGAAGTGCAACGGCGCATTCGCATCCAGACCGTCGGCGCCCGCGCGTTTCACCTCGACCACTTCCAGGCTGTCGGCTCCGCCCTGCTGAGGCGAAAGCGCCTGGTCATCCGCTACCACGCGCGCGGCACGGATGTGGTCAGCGAACGGGAAATCTCGCCGCAACGCCTCAACCATTACCGCGACAACTGGTATCTCGACGCCTGGTGCCACCTGCGCGACGCTCTGCGCGCCTTCTCGGTGGATGCCATCGAGCATGCCGAAATCCTCGACAAGCGGGCCAGGGACGTTGCCGACCAACGTCTCGACGAAGTGCTGGGATCCGGCTACGGCATCTTCTCGGGTGACGAGGTTTCCTGGGCGGTGCTGCGCTTCACCCCGGAACGGGCGCGCTGGGTTGCCGCCGAGCGCTGGCATCCCAAGCAGGAGGGCCAGTTCCTCGACGACGGCAGCTACGAGCTGCGCGTGCCCTACGCCGACGACCGCGAATTGATCATGGACATCATGAAGTACGGTGGTGATTGCCAGGTGATCGAGCCGGACGCGGTGAAGGCGCGGGTGGCGGCGGAGTTCGAATCGGCGTTGGCGCGATATCGGTCGTGAACCACGCTTCATCCTCTTGCGGCAGGGAAGCGAAACATCGCCCGATGAATCGCGCTCCTACCCACAAAACGTCTCGCCTGCCTCTGTAGGAGCCCGATTTATCGGGCGACAAAACCTTGTCGTTCGCTGATCACCCCGATCGGGGTTGGTGGCGACAACGATCAGGGCGCAATCGTTCTCAATCGAGTACAGCACGGCCTACGGAAATACCTTGGTCAGGTCACGACGCGCACCGCCTTCTACGATGCGCCCCGCTGCGGGATTTGGCTTATCTCCCGCTCTTCAGCCGGGATCGAGGCTTTCCACCAAACGGTCCGCCGGTATGGTGCGCGCTTCGCTGGACAACGCCAGAGCTTGATCCAGGATTTAGTCCGCGGACACGGGGATGTTTGGTCTCCTGTATCAGTTCGTGCGTAATCGGCCATCCTTCGGGTTTGTTTCTGACTCGAGATTGACTATTGCACCCTGATGCAATTTACAGTTTCTTATTTTTGTCTTTTAATGCAAACTTGTATCCGTCAAAAATGCATCAGGATGCAATGTTATGAAAACGAACTTTCCAGGACTCAGGCTTCGCCAACTTGACGCCGCGCTGGAGCGCTGGCGCAGCGCGGACCTGCCACAGCGTCCGGCTTCCGGCTGGATCAGAGCCATTCGCGAAGGTCTGGGTATGTCGGCAACGTATCTCGCGGGCAGTTTGGGAGTCGCCACCTCGACGGTGACCCGCATGGAGAGCTCCGAGGCTGACGAAACCATCAGCCTGGCCACCTTGCGCCGGGCTGCCGCAGCCCTGGACTGCGAGTTGCACTACGCCGTGGTGCCGAGGCAATCACTCGAAAAGACCCTGGACGGGCGTGCCACGGCACTGGCGCGCGAGCAGATGGCGGCGATCAGCCACAGCATGGCGCTGGAAGCTCAGGCAACGTCGCCGGACGCGCGCGACACGCAAGTCCGCGCCCTCGTCGACGCCCTGCGCAAAGCTTCCCCGCGCGCGCTCTGGAAGACCTCTGCGCGGGATCACTGATCGACATCAAGGCCAATGTCGACGATGCGCCAGCGCCAGCCGCGGTTCACCTGGGGTAGCGCTGGGCTGGTTGATGCGCATGAAACGCGGCAACGCTACATCGCCGCATTGCAGGCCGCGGATGCACGAGATATCGCCCCCCTGCTTGCCTTTGCGCGTAGCTGATCTCCCGAGACAATAGCAATGAAAACCAGGCTCTCCCGCGATTGGCTTGCCCTGGCCGCTTGCTCACACAGCTACCGCGCCAGCCTCATGGGACTCCCCGGGATTTGATGCGATGGCCCTGGAATCGGCTCAAGCAAGGCAGCGAGCGGGTTCCGCTTCCGGTAGAATCGCGCCTTACCGCATCACGCCCGCCTTCCGTCTCCCCTCGCCTGCCCGCCAATGGAATATCTCACTTACTTCATCGACATCATCCTGCACCTGGACAAGCACCTTGCGATGCTGGTCCAGCAATACGGCGCGTGGATCTACGTGATCCTCTTCGTGATCATCTTCAGCGAGACCGGCTTCGTCGTCACGCCTTTTCTGCCCGGCGACTCGCTGCTCTTCGTTGCCGGCGCACTGGCGGCACTGGGTGGCATGGAGATTGGCCTGCTGATGATCGTCCTGATGGCCGCGGCGATCCTCGGCAACATGGTCAACTACCAGATCGGCCGCTATCTCGGCCCGAAGGTCTTCCACTGGGAGCAATCACGCTTTTTCAACAAGGCGGCGCTGGACAAGACGCACGCCTTTTACGAGAAGCACGGTGGCAAGACGCTGATCATTTCGCGCTTCCTGCCACTGTTTCGTACCTTCGCGCCTTTCGTGGCGGGAATCGGCGCGATGACCTATGCCCGTTTCACTTTTTTCAACCTGATCGGCGGCGTGTCGTGGGTCGGAGCGCTGACCCTGGCAGGTTACTGGTTTGGTAATCTGCCGTGGATTCAGAAGAATCTGACGCTGGTGATCCTGGCGATCATCGTCATTTCCCTGATCCCGCTCTTCATCGGCTGGCTGCAGCACCGCAAGGCAGGGCCTGGCGCATGATAGCGGTGGTGATTCTGATCTCCGGGCGTGGCAGCAACATGGCGTCGCTGCTCGCCGCCGTCGACGCGGACAGCTTGCCCGTACGCATCGTCGGCGTGCTCGCCAACCGGCCCGAAGCGGCCGGACTGGAGACGGCGGCCACGTACGGCGTGCCGACCCGGGTCGTCGACCATCGCGCTTTCAGCGAACGCGAAGATTTCGACGCGGCGCTGGCCGAGGCGATCGACGGCTTCGAGCCGGACCTGGTCGTGCTGGCGGGATTCATGCGCATTCTCGGCGATGTTTTCGTCCGCCACTACCACGGCCGGCTGATCAACATCCATCCGTCGCTGTTGCCAACCTTTCCCGGCCTGCACACGCACCGCCGCGCGTTGGACGAGGGCGTGCGGATTCATGGCTGCACGGTACACTTCGTGACCCCGGATCTCGATCACGGGCCGATCATCGTCCAGGCCGCGGTGCCGGTGCTCGATGGCGACGACGAGTCGACGCTCGCCGCGCGCGTCCTGGCGCAGGAGCACCGGGTCTATCCGCTGGCGGTTCGCTGGCTCGCCGAAGGGCGACTTCGACTGACCGAAGGGCGCGTCGTGCTGAACCTGCCACAGGATGGCGCCGATGCGCTGATCTCGCCTCGTGCCGCCGGAGCGTAAACCGGCTGCCGGATGCCGATCGTCCTGATCATCGCCTTCGCTACGTCAATGGGCATGCATGCCCTGGTACTCTTCGGCCCGGATATCGACTTGTCGATCGCCAGCGAGCCTCCTCCCCGGCTGATCGCCGAACTGCTACCGCCGCCGGCAGCGGAGCTGCCCGTCGAGGCGCCGCCAAAGCCGGTCGCAACAGCGGCCAAAAGTCGGGCGGCGAAACGCAAACCGCAGGTGCTGGCCAAGCGGGCACCTGTCTTGAACGTACCCGAATCGCCGGCGCTGATCCCCGAAACGCCGCCCGGGCTCGCTCGCGAGCCGGCGTCGGGGTCCAGGTCGACCGCTGCCCTGGCGCCGGCCGCGCCATCCCCCGAGGCGCTGCCGGTACCGGCTGAGTCCCGGCTGCCAGCGCAGGGAATGATTCACTACCGCATCGATCGCGGTGACCAGGGCTTCATGATCGGTGAGTCGACACACCACTGGGCGATGGTCGACGGAACCTACCGGATCACCGCCGTCACGGAAACCAACGGCCTGATCGCACTGTTCAAACCCTTACGAATCGAACTCGAGAGCCGCGGCAAGCTAAGCGCTGAGGGATTGGTGCCGGAGCGCTTCGTCACCCGTCGCAAGGGTCGCGAGACCAATGAGCAAGCCGAGTTCGACTGGGACGAGATGCAGGTACGCATCGGCAAGCGGCCGGCGCAGGCATTGCGCCCCGGTTCACAGGACCTTCTCTCCTTTCATTACCAGTTGGGATGGGTCTCCGACCTGGCTACCGGCACCACCCTGCCGATTGCCACCGGCAAGAAATACGAGCAATACCGGATCGAGCTCATCGGCGACGAGGAAATAAAAACGCCGGCCGGCACCTTCCGCTCACTGCATCTGCGCGTGCCGGGCGAATCGACAACCGAACTCTGGCTGGCCTACGATCGTTCCCTGCTCCCGGTGAAGATCCAGCATACCGACCGTGATGGCGCGATCTACGTGCAGACGGCGACGACCATCGAACTCAGCCAGGAGCCCTAAACGTGCGTTTTACCCCCGCCCTCTTTCATCATTCCAAGACCCTGCTGTCGGAAGTGCTGCGCTTCGATTTTCCGGCCGACCGGCTGGTCTCGGACTATTTCCGCCAGCATCGCGAACTCGGTCATGCCGACCGCGGCTTCGTTGCCGAAACGGTGTTCACCGTGCTCCGCCGCAAGCGCTCGCTGTCCGCCCGCTGTGCCGGTGAGCTGACCTCTCGGCGGCTGCTGCTGGCGACGTTGGCCTGCCTGCAGGGCATGAACCGGCGCGAGTTGGACGTGGTGTTGACCGAGGCCGAGCGTCACTGGCTGGCCCACGCCAAGGCCGTACAGATACGCGAGCTGCCAGCAGCGGAGCGCCTCGATCTGCCTGACTGGCTGTACGAGCTGCTGGTCGCGCAGTTTGCTGCCGATGAAATCGAGCCCTTGGCAGCCGGGCTCAATCAACCGGCTCCTCTTGATCTGCGTGTCAATTCGCTCAAGGCCGGACGGGCGGAGGTATTGGAGCGCTTGCGCGCCGACGGTCTGCCGGCCGAGCCGTGCCCCTATTCACCGCTGGGCATTCGTCTGGCCGGCAAGCCGGCGCTGTCGAAGCACCCCTTGTTCATCGATGGCAGCATCGAAGTGCAGGATGAAGGCAGCCAGTTGCTCGGCTTCCTGCTGCAGCCCCGGAGGGGCGAAATGGTCGCCGATTTCTGTGCCGGAGCCGGCGGCAAGACCCTGCTCCTGGGCGCCCTGATGCGCTCGCAGGGTAGACTCTACGCCTTCGATGTTTCCGACCAGCGGCTGGCCAGGCTGAAGCCGCGGCTGGCACGTTCCGGCCTGTCGAACGTCCATCCGGTGCGCATCGACTCCGAGCGCGACATCAAGATCAAGCGTCTGGCCGGCAAACTGGATCGTGTGCTGGTCGATGCGCCATGCTCGGGGCTGGGCACCTTGCGTCGCAATCCTGACCTGAAATGGCGGCAAACGCCAGAAAGCGTTGCCGAACTGAGCGTCAAACAGGCGGCGATTCTGGCCGCTGCGGCCAGTCTGGTGAAGAAAGGCGGACGGCTGGTTTACGCCACCTGCAGCCTGCTCGAGGCGGAGAACGAGGCGGTGGTCCAGGCCTTCCTGACGCAGCACCCGGAGTTTGCCGTGCGCTCGGCGCAGGAGATCCTCGGCAAGCAGGAGATTTCGATCGACTGCGGCGAGCGGCTCCGACTGTTGCCGCATCGCCACGGAACGGACGCTTTCTACGCGGCGACCATGGAGCGGCAATGAACGAAACGACCCACGCAAAAGGGAGCTTTGCCTCGCTGTTCTTCGATCTCTGGCGGGACTTTCAGGACCCGGGTTTTCTCTGGCAGGTGCTGGCCCTGCTGATCTGCCTGCTCCTCGCGTGGGGCCTGTCGCGCTACTGGCTACAGCAGGATCACGCCCAGTCGAGCGCCGACCATGGGCTGCTGCGCGCTTTCGGGACCGGCAGCCTGAAGCGCATCGCTTTCCCCCTGCTGGCGCTGCTCCTGATCCTGATTGTGCGCAAGATGTTCCGCTACTGGGAACTCGGGCCGGTCAGCCTGCTCGACCTGGCGGTACCACTACTGTTGTCGATGGCCCTGGTGCGCACAGTGATCTACGTCGTGCACCACGCTTTCGCCCCGAGCAGCTTGCTGGCCACCTCGGAGCGCTTGATCGCGACCTGTATCTGGATCGGCCTGGCGCTCCACCTCACCGGCCTGGCGACGCCACTGATCGAAATGCTCGAACAGGTGAGTTTCAATGTCGGCAAGGAGAAACTGGATCTGTGGGCACTGCTCACCGGTCTGGTAACAGTGGTCATCACGGTGCTGCTCGCGCTGTGGATCTCCGGCGTCATCGAAACGCGCGTGTTGTCCCGACAGAGCCTCGACGCCAGCATACGCGTGGTTCTCGGCCGGCTGGTCAAGGCCGTGCTGACGGTGCTTGCCCTGCTCCTGAGCCTGTCGATCGTCGGCATCGACATTACCGCCCTGTCGGTATTCAGCGGCGCGCTTGCGGTCGGCCTCGGATTCGGGCTGCAGAAGATCGCCAGCAACTACGTCAGCGGCTTCATCATCCTGCTCGACCGTTCGATTCGCCTCGGCAACGTGATCGCCGTCGACCCGCTGACCACCGGCGTGGTGATGCTGATTACTGCCCGCTATACGGTGGTGCGCACGCTGACCGGCACCGAGGTGATCATCCCCAACGAGTATCTGGTGTCGAACATCATCCGCAACGAGTCGTACACCGATTCACGGGTACGCTTCCAGGCCTCGGTTCAGGTGGCCTATGGCACTGATCTCGATACAGCGATACGCCTGATTGGCGAGGCTGCCCATGCGCATCAGAGAGTGCTGGCCGACCCGGCGCCGCAAGTTCTGGTCCTCGCTTTTGCCGAGAGTGGCATCAATCTCGAGCTGCGCTTCTGGATTGCCGACCCCGAGAATGGCACCGGCAGCATCGTCTCGGCGATCAACCTGGCGATCTGGCGGTTGTTTCGCCAGAACGGCATCCAGATTCCCTTCCCGCAGCGCGAGGTGCGGCTGGTTGGGGGCTTGCCACCGGCAGTCGCGCCAGCCGCGGATTGAGCTTGCCGACCGCGGTGGCCGGCGGCGATCGGGTAAACCATCCCGCGGCTACTCAGCGGCGGTTACTCAGTGTCGCTTGCGGCGACTGGCTGTCCGCCAGCGACGCGCGCCGTACCACACCAGCGTCGTGGCAGCGGCGATCAGCAAGGCCTTGAGCAGGTCCATCTGACCGACACTCAACATATCCCAGGCGGCGATACCGACAAAGATCCCGACCCCCTCGGCCGCCGGAAAGGATACTTGTGGATCGGCCAAAACGTTCAGTCACCTGCCAGCACGAAATGATGGGTCTCGCCGCAACCCCCTGAAAAATCGTCCTCGCCACTGCCTTGCGCGGAGGAGACTCCTTCGCTGGCAAAAAAATGTTGGCGCGCTACGGCCAGAAATTGCTCGCAGCTCAGCTTGAATTCGCTCATGTCGTCTTCCTCCATCGTTATTTTAGGAACAGCCGCCGATGATAGGGGCGACGAGCCGGAAGCTGTGCAGTGGTTACGTCAGCTTTCAGTGACGCTCTGTGACAGTGGCCAGCTGACCGTGAAGCGGGCGCCACCCAAAGGCGACTCGCTGGCACTGGCCGTGCCGTGGTGCTGCTCGAGGACCAGTTGCACGATCGCCAGCCCCAGCCCGTAGCCGCCGGTTGCGCGGTCGCGTGAGCGATCAAGCCGCGTAAACGGCGAGAAGATGCGCTCGCGCTCCTCCGGCGGAATGCCGATGCCGTCATCGTCAACGTGCAGCCGGACCTGGTCGTCGACCAGCTCGGCGCTGATTCTGATGCGCTTCTGGGCGTACTTGATGGCGTTTCGCAACAGGTTGGTGATCGCGTGCGGCATGGTCCTGCGATCGAGTTCGACGTACAGCATCGGTGGCAAGGCAGAGGTGTCGACCTGCAGTTCGAGCTTGCGCTCCAACAGGCGAGTCCCTTCCATGTGTTCCTCCAGCCAGGGCGCGAGCTCGACCGAGGAGAGCTGCAGATCAGGCTCTTCGCGGCCGAAGCGGGCGTAGGTCAGACTGGCGTCGATCAGGCCATCGAGCTCATCGAGGTCGGCTTCCATCAATCGCCACAGCCGCTCCCGCTCGGCCGGCACATCGGAGTCGGCGAGCATTTCGAGGGCGAAGCGGATACGGGCGATCGGCGTACGTAGCTCGTGCGAAATGGCGCTCGACAGCTGCTTCTGTGTGGCGATCAGCCGCTGAATACGTTCGGCCATGCCGTTCAGGGTCTCTGCGAGGGGCCCGAAAGCGCTGCTGCGCATGGTGGGTGCCCGTGCTTCGAACAGTCCCTCGCCCAATGCACGCGCGGTCTGCCGCATCGCCTCGAGATCGCGCCAGACGGGGTGCACCCAGAACCAGACGAGGATGGCCAGGCAGACGCCGATCAGGCTCCAGGTCAGCAGGCTGATGCGCAGATCGAGCGGCAAACCCCGCCGGTACTCGGGGTTACGCTCGGGCGAGATCGGCCCGACGACGAGAATCTGCGGCGTCTGCTTGAGGCGGTGATAGATGACGTCGCCCTTGGCGTCGATCACCAGTTCGCCATTGTCGAGTTTCTCGGCCTGTTTTGGCGGCAGTTGCAGCGTCCAGCGATCGACGATATCGAGCTTGTAGGCAAATTTTTGGTCCAGCGCCTCGATCGTTTGCGGCCATTTCGCCCGCGGTTTGCGGAACAGTTCATCCTCGATCAGGACGATGGTGCCGTGCATGAAGCGGCTGGTGTAGTCATCGGTGATCCCCTTGACCGCAGTCGAAATGACGAAATCGGCGAAAATCGCGATGGCCACGAAAGAGCCGAGGACCAGCAGGTAGAAGTTGAAAAACAGCCGCGACAGGCTGTAGCGCCCGCGCCATGGCGCTGGCCTGTAAGGCCCGAGGATGGAAAACAGCTTGTTGCTATTGCCAGTCATGCTTGCTGAACAAATAGCCTTTGCTGCGTACGGTCTTGATTCGGGTCGGGTTCTCCGGGTCATCACCGAGCTTGCGCCGCAGGCGTGAAATACGCGCGTCGATCGATCGATCGAGCCCGTCAAAACCGATACCACGCAGTTGCTGCAGCAGGTCGTCGCGTGAGAGAACGCTGCCAGCGTGACGAGCAAGCAGCCACAGCAGATCGAATTCTGCCGTGGTCAGGTCGATGCTGTCCGGCCCCAGATAGGCACTGCGGGTTGCCTGGCTGATGCGGAAGCTGCCAAAGGCCAGTTCGGCGGGATCGGCCGCCGCAGCGCGCTCGCCAGCGATGCCGATCTGGATCGCCGGTGCACGGCGCAACAAGGCCTTGATTCGCGCCAGCAGGAGGCGGGGCTGTACGGGTTTGGCGATGTAGTCGTCGGCACCCAGTTCGAGACCGAGGATCTGGTCGAAGTCTTCTTCACGGGCGGTGAGCATCAGGATCACGCCATGGTAGCGGGCGCGAACGGCACGGCAAATCTCGAAACCGTCCTTGCCCGGCAGCATGACGTCGAGAATGACCAGATCGGGCCGTTCGTCGAGGATGCGTGCCTCGGCCGTGTTGCCACGACCCTCGACCAGGACCTCGAAATCGTTCTTGCGCAGATACTCGGCGGTGAGTTGGGCCAGGCGCTCATCGTCCTCGACCAGCAGGATTCGTGTCTTCATGGCCCAATGATAACGGCTGTCGGTGCCGCATGAACGGTTCCGCGAGCGATCCCGCCAAACAGCCGTGGTTCGTCGATCTAATCGCCCGATCCCGTGCGCATCGCCGGCTGTGCACCGCGATCACTGGCTGCGGGAACGGCGGACCCTGTGGCTCACCCAGAAACACTTCGCAGGATGACGCCGGACGAGTCTGGTGCATGGCGCTTTCCCGGTGCACCCAAGCAGGGCATGGCCACTGGATCGGCGTGCCCCGACAGCGGAGACCACGGACAGCGGTTGGCTAGCCGTCGCCCACCACTACTGGATTCAACGAGCATCGCCAGACCTGGCGCGGGGCCGAATCGCCGCAGCAGCGCATGGCATGCTGCTTGCTTAGGGAAAACCTGTGCGACGACAGGAGATCGACATGGGCAACATTCGCCATCAGAGCAGCCAGCGCGCCGGCGCCGCCGAGAACATCCGCGAGGAGCGCGGCCTATCCGACGTCGAGGCAGAAGCCTTGACGCAATTCAAACCTCTACCGGGGTGACTACAATGGCAAAAATTGGCATTTTCTACGGCACCGAAACCGGCCGCACTCAGCTGGTGGCAAGGTATATCGCCAAGACTCTGGGTGACGCCGCCGCGGCACCCAGCGATATAGGACAGGCCACACTGGCTACTTTCCTCGCCTACGACGCGCTGATTCTCGGTAGCCCAACCCATGGCGGGGGCCAGTTGCCAGCGCCAGGAGTCGCTGCGTGCCCACGGAGCTGGCAGGCGTTTCTGCCGCAGCTCGAAGGCGCCGATCTGTCCGGCAAAGTGGCGGCGATTTTCGGCGTCGGCGACCAGAAAACCTATCCCGGCGCCTTCGTCGATTCCATCGCTGTCATTCAAGAGGCATTGTTGGCACGGGGAGCGCGGATCGTCGGCCGCTGGCCGACCTCCGGCTACGAATTCAGCGCCTCGAAATCCGTCGACGGAAAGCATTTCCTCGGGCTGGCTCTTGACCAGAGCAACCAACCGGGATTGACCGGACAACGCGTACAAAGCTGGCTGGCACAAATCCGACCGGTGCTGCTACCGTAACTCGTTGTTCACCGCTTCTCGCGGCTGCTCGCATGCCGGCCAGCCCGAATTGCCGGGCGTTCGGCCGACAAAATCCATCCCGACCTGCTGCTGAACGCCCACTGACTACCGGCTGGGCAATGCGCCACTCTCGCGCTGGCCCTTGCATCGGCCCCCTGGTTAGCCCCCGGTCAGCCGGCAGCCAGCCACCCCACAAGGCCGCAATGGCCCGCAAAACGACGCCTGCGAGGTCTCGGCGCCTGCCCTTGCCAGGCAATTGCGGCAATCGCCGGCGACCGCCTATACTGAGCTGCCCCCGCAGCCCGGAGTTCACCATGCGAGCCATGACCATGCTTCCCACGGCGGCTATCGTCGCCGCGCTGATCCCCACCCCTGCCCTCGCCAGCGAGCCGCCGCCGGGGACCATCCTCGGCGCCTACACGGTACTCGCAGCGAACAAGCAAGGGGCGACAGTCGCCATCGCCAGAACCATCGTGCAGGGCGCCGATTCGAGCTGCCCCAAGCTGATCCCGATCACCGGCTCGAGTGCCCCGGTGGCCACCGCGCCGCGCAAGAACCCGGATCCGAAGAATTTCCCGATCCGCGTCTGCGAAGCGATCATCAGCGCGCGAATGAAGGTGGATGGCGGCCAGCAAGTGCTGCCCGGGCCGCCACAAAAAGCCGATGCCATCACCGTGGTTGGCGATTCCGGGTGCAAACCAGCGGATCAGGACGGCTGCAGGCTCGGCAGCAAGGCCTGGCCTTTCCAGCAAATCGCCCACTCGGCAGCTACCGCCAGGCCGGACCTGATCCTGCACATGGGGGACTACAACTATCGTGGCACCCCCGGCCATGTGAGCATCGACGGCAAGAAGCAGCCCGTCTATGACGCCGGCGACAACACCGGCTCGGCAAGCTGCCAACTCAGCGGGCCATACCATGGTCAGAACAGCCGGGGCAGCAGCGACCCCGACCGCTGGAGCAACTGGTGGCTTGATCTCTTCCAGCCCGCTGCGGAATTGCTCGCCGCTGCCCCCTGGGTGGTCGCCCGCGGCAACCATGAACTGTGCAGCCGCGCCGGACCGGGCTGGTTCTACCTGCTCGATCCCGGCTCAGACATCGCGGGGGTCGACACCGGTCAGCCCACTTGTCCGCCGGCGGAGAGCCACGACCCCCTGGTATTCGACGAGCCTTATCGACTGGACGTGCCCGGTCTTACGGTCCTGGTCCTCGATTCAGCCAATGCCTGCGACCAGGGTGACCTGCATCAGACGCATTTCGACCAGCAATTCCAGAAAATCCAGCAGCTGCTTGCGCTGGCCCCCGGCCAGGCTCTGCTCACCCTGCTGTCACATCGGCCGATGTGGGGCGTGAACAAGGCAGACGAGACGACCGCGCTTGGCCACACGGACCCCACGGGTGCCTACGCGATCATCGACCAGACCTTGCAGCAGGCCTATCACACGCATCCACTGCCGCGTGCCCTGGACCTGGTGCTATCCGGCCACATGCATCGATTCCAGGCTATTGGCTTTGGCCACGACAAAGCAGCGTCCTACCCTGATCAGCTCATCGTCGGCACCAGTGGAATCTCCCTGGCCAAGAACCATCCGACCAAGCCTTTCTCGTTTCCGATCGACGGCCTGCCGGGCAGCGGATTCGGGCTCAGCGAGTTTGCTTACATGGAGATTGTGCCGAGCAAGAAGCACGGCTGGCAAGGGACGCTGAAGGACCCTTCGGGCAGGAAGCTGGCCGCTTGCGAGGGTGGCACGCGAGCGAAGAACGCGGCCCCCTGCTCGCCAGCCAAATGACCACCCTCCGGGAGCCGCCGCCTGTTTTGCCGCCAGCGAGCGGCTCGCGGCGATGCGGGTTGCTACACCAGCAGCAGGGGACAGGCCCCTGCGCTTGCTCGGGATGCACGAGCGCGTCGTCGTAACGGGTAGGGCGGGCGTGATTGTCGGCGACGCTACCGTACTGTGCGGTGTAAGTGATCGCCAGACTGCCACTGAAAGTGCTGCGGGTCGTGCGCTGGTGTCGACTTCGGCCTTCATCGTCCGTCGTACGCTGTGAATCCGCCATTTCGGCGGCCCCGTTGCAGAGGAGCAGAGCATGCGTTTTCTGATCATCGTCAAGGCGACGCCGGAATCGGAAACGGAAACCTCGCCGGCGTCGGATGAACAGCTGCTGGCTGCCATGGCCGGCTTTCACCAAGAGCTGGCAAAGGCAGGCGCACTGCTCGACGCCGCCGGCCTCAAGCCGAGCTCGGCAGGCTGGCGTATCCGTTACCACGGCCAGCGGCGTGAGGTGGTCGACGGCCCGTTCGCCGAAGGCCAAGAGCTGATCGCCGGCTATACGCTGATTCAGGCACGCGATTGCGAGGAGGCTTTGGCATGGAGCCGACGCTTTCCCAATCCGCGTGGCCAAGGCCTGGCGGCGGAGATCGAAGTACGGCCGCTGTACGCGATCGAGGATTTTCCGCCGCCGGCTAAGCTCGAACGCTTCAAGGCACTGGAGCTGCCGACCTGAAACACCTCTTGTGGCCCGTGTCGTAATGTCGCAATGTCGATCTTGCGCCGGCCGCCACCTCGACGAAAGCATCAACAACCCAGGAGATCACCATGAGCCAAGCCATTCCGCCGAACATGACGGCAATCACCCCGCACCTCACCTGCCGCGATGCCGCCGAGGCGATCGATTTCTACAAGCAGGCGTTCGGCGCCAGCGAAAGCGGCCGCCTGGACAGTCCCGACGGCAAGCTGGCACACGCGCTGCTGCGCATCGGTGGTGCCTGCCTGATGCTGGTCGATGAATATCCCGAGCAAGGGATGCTCAGCCCCCTGTCGCTGAAGGGCTCGCCGGTGACCATCCATCTCTACGTTGCCGATGTCGATGCCACCGTTGCCCAGGCCGTCGCTGCCGGCGCACGGGTGACCATGCCGGTTGCCGACATGTTCTGGGGCGACCGCTACGGCCGGCTGGTCGATCCCTTCGGCCATCACTGGTCGATCGCCACCCACCAGCGCGACCTCAGCCCGGAAGCAATCGCCGCAGCGATGATGAGCGACTCTGGCTGCCAGCAAAGCGGGACGACCTGACATGCCCTACCTGCTGATGATCATCGAGCCCCGGGGCCAGCGTGCCACCCGCCAGCCGGCCGAAGCGGCGGGCCTCTACGATGCCATGATGGCCTTCGCTGCCGACCTGCAGCAGCGCGGCGTCCTGCTGCGCGCCGAATCGCTGCGCCCCGACGAACACGCGGTGCGAGTCAGCGCCAGCACCCCGGGCGGCAAACCGCGGATGCTCGACGGACCTTTTGCCGAGGCCAGGGAAATGATCGGCGGCTTCTTCCTGATCGACGTGGCAACGCGCGACGAAGCCGTGGCGATTGCCCAGCATTGCCCGGCGGTCAACTGGGCCAGCGTCGAGGTGCGCGAATGCGCGCCGTGTCACGTGCGGTGAGGAGAGCGAGATCAACGACGAAGACAGAAATCCGGCGATCCTGACCATCCGCGCCGCCATCGCCGAGTGGGGCGAAGCTTTCTGCAACAAGAACGTGGACCGCCTGATGGCGCTATACGCGCCGGATGCGGTGATGTTCGACGCCATCCCGCCCTTCTCCAGCGGCATCACAGCCATGCGCGACAAGGTAGCGAGCTGCTTTCCGTATTTCCCCGATGGCTTTGCCGTCGACACGCGCGATCTGACGCTCGAGGTCGGTGGTGAGATGGCCCTGGCGCATTTCGTCTGGCATTTCACCGACCTGCCGGCCGACCATCCCGCCGGCAAGCACTGGCTGCGCAGCTCGATCGTCTGGCGTCTGCAGCCGGACGGTGGCTGGCTGATCGTGCACGATCACTGTTCGGCGCCCTTCGACCCGTACACGGAAAGGGTCGTCCTCGACCCCGACGCGCCTGTTGACCAGGCAACCGCCGCCAACTGCAGCGACCACTAGCCACCATTAGCCACCACTGGCCAGGCTTGCAGCAGCCGCGCAGGGCATGATCGCGCCTTGTTCGACCCGCTCGGCGGCGCACTCCGGCTATCATGTCCCGACCCTGCTCCACGCAGAAGATCGGCCGCTTGGCAACAAATCACCGCCCTACTCGGAAAGGAAAGGTCATGATGTACAAAGGAAGCTGTCATTGCGGCAAGGTCGCCTTCGAGGTCGACGGTGAACTGAGCGAGGTTGTCGATTGCAACTGTTCCATCTGCACGCGCAAGGGGGCCCTGCTGTGGTTCGTGCCACGCCAGCAACTGCGCTTGCTGACGCCCGAAGAAGCGCTCAAGACCTATACTTTCGGCAAGGGCGTCATCCAGCATCGTTTCTGCCCTGAATGCGGCATCCACCCGCTGGGCGAAGGCGCCATGCCGGATGGCACGCGCTTGGCGGCGATCAACGTGCGCTGCCTGGAAGGTGTCGATCTCCCCGCTTTGCCGGTCAAGCACTACGACGGCCGTTCCCTCTAGCCACTTTAGCCGCGTTACCCTTTCTGCACTCTGCCCCGGAGACAATATGGCCAGCCAGATTTTCGTCAATCTCCCCGTCGCCGATCTCCAGCGCAGCGTCGGGTTTTTCACCGCGCTCGGCTTCAGCTTCAACCCGCAATGGACCGACGACTCGGCCACCTGCATGATCATCGACGACAACATCTTTGTCATGCTGCTCACCCGCGAGCGCTTCCAGAGCTTTACCCCCAAGCCGGTGGCCGACGCCACGAAGAGCACCGAAGTGCTGGTCTGCCTGTCACGTGCGAGCCGGGCGGCGGTCGATGAGACAGTCTCCAGGGCAGTGGCCAATGGCGGCAGCACCTGGAAGCCGGCCGAAGACCACGGATTCATGTACGGCCACGCCTTCCAGGATCCCGACGGCCATATCTGGGAGCTGATCCACATGACCCAGGCTGCATGAGCGTCGCCGACGCTTCCCGCCGCCGCATCGATGCTGTCTGGCACATCGAGGCAGCGCGAGTCATCGGGCGGGCCGCGCGTATCGTCCGCGACATCGGCCTGGCCGAAGACTTGGCGCAGGATGCGCTGCTCGCCGCGCTGGAAACCTGGCCGCGCGACGGCATCCCGGACAATCCCGGCGCCTGGCTGATGACCACCACCACACGGCGCGCGCTGGATCATTTGCGCCATGCGCGAATGGCGGCGGGCAAGGCGGTCGAGGTCGGCCTCGCCCTCGACTCGCAGCACGACGGCGCCCGTGCCGCCGAGCTGGAAGCGGTGGACGCCCGGCTCGATGACGACATCGGCGACGAGCTGCTGCGCCTGATGTTCACCGCCTGTCACCCGCTCCTCTCGCCCGACGCACGCAGCGCGCTGACCCTGCGCGTGATGGGTGGCCTGACCACCGACGAGATTGCCCGCGCCTACCTCAAGCCGGAGCCGACCATTGCCCAGCGCATCGTCCGTGCCAAGCGCAGCCTCGCGGCCGCCCGCGTCCCTTTCGAAGTGCCGCGCGGCGCTGAACTGCGACAGCGCCTGGGCTCGGTGCTCGAAGTGATCTACCTGATCTTCAACGAAGGCTATGTCGCCACCGCCGGTGACCACTGGATGCGGCCAGCGCTGTGCGAGGAGGCGTTGCGCCTGGGGCGCGTGCTCGCCGGTTTGATGCCCGACGAAAGTGAGGTCTTCGGCCTCGTCGCGCTGATGGAAATTCAGGCCTCGCGCATCGGCGCGCGGCTCTCGGCGAGCGGCGAACCGGTGCTGTTGCTCGACCAGGACCGCAGCCGCTGGGACCAACTGCTGATCCGCCGCGGGCTCGAGGCGCTGGCCAGAAGCGAGGCCCTGTCGACGACCGGCCATCTCGGCCCCTATGCGCTGCAGGCGGCCATTGCCGCCTGTCATGCCCGCGCCAGCACGGTCGAGCAGACCGACTGGCAGCGCATCGTCGCCCTCTACGACGCCCTCGACCAGATCGCGCCGTCGCCGGTCGTGCGCCTCAATCGCGCCGTCGCCGTCGCGATGGCCTATGGCCCGGCTGCCGCGCTCGACCTGGTCGATGAACTGCAGGCCGAACCGGCCCTGCACAACTACCATTTGCTGCCCAGCGTACGCGGCGAGCTGCTGGAGCGTCTGCAGCGCCCAAACGAAGCACGCACGGAATTCGCACGCGCCGCAGCGCTTGCCCATAACGCCCGGGAACGTGCACTATTGCTGGCTAGAGCAACCGCCAAATGACAGACACTCCCTCGCCCAATCACTTCGATCTGCACGCCGCTACCTGGGACGCGGATCCCGTCAAGCAGGCTCGTGCACTCGCGGTCGGCAAGGGGATTCAGAGCCAGGTGCCCCTGTCACCTCGCATGGGCGCACTGGAATACGGCTGCGGAACGGGCCTGCTCAGCTTTGCCCTGCAGCCACAGCTCGGGCACATTACCCTGGCCGACAGCTCGGAGGGCATGCTGGCGGTGTTGAACGACAAGATCGCCGCCAAGCGCATCACGAACATGCGGGCGTCGAAGCTCGATCTGCTCACCGACCCCCTGCCACCGGAACGGTATGAGCTGATTTACAGCCTGATGACCTTGCATCACATCCGGGACACCGACGCCCTGCTGCGCAGTCTGCACGCGCTACTGACTCCTTCCGGCTATCTTTGTGTCGCCGACCTCGACGCCGAGGACGGATCTTTTCATGGCCAGGGATTCGACGGTCACAACGGTTTTGATCGTCGCGACCTGGCGGCAAAAGTGGAATCGGCGGGATTCCGAACGCCAGGTTTCACGACCGTGTTCAGCATGACCAAGGGCGAAGGCTCGGCGCAAACGGCGTATCCGGTCTTCCTGATGGTGGCGCAGAAGTAGTCGCACCCAGGGCCACAGCGACGGCCCGGACGGGCGCCGGGCGCTTTTTCCGACCAGCGTTGGCGACTGTGGCTGCGACGCCAGGCGCCCAGGTCTGGCGGCGGCTTTGACCGACAGGCGGCAGTCGTTGGTCGGTGAATTCGACGAAATGAATGCCGGCGGCCGCGGACGGCGGGTGCCTCTGCAGGGCATTTTCAGAGGCTTCCGGGGCCAACTTCGCGATTGACGCCGCTTGATGGGCACTCATATACTGTCCCCGCGACTGTTGAATTTCCTGTCTTTCGCGCGCAATAAATGCTCCGCAACGCTCCCGGACCTGCATCGAACTCGACACCTGCCGGCGCGTCATAGCGCAGAGCGCCACATGGCGACAGCAACCGCCTATTCACGCCAATGCCGCTTGTTTCGACCGTGAGGTCAGGCAACAAGCGTTGCGACCCGTTGCATCGGTAGCCGCTTCTTGCTCCCCGGCGCCGGGTCTGCGGCCGACTGCCACGACAGTCGCAACAACAATGGAGGCTTTACTGCATGAATCTGATGCGCACCGCGATACGCTTTTTCACCTTGGCCTGCTCTTGCATGGCGCTTATGCAGTCACCTGCGCTGGCACGCGACATGGTCAGCATCAAGGGCTCGATCGTGAACATGCGGTCGGGACCAACTACCCGATCCGAAATTCTCTGGCAACTCAAGCGTGGCTACCCGCTGCAGGTGCTCAAGCAAAAGGGCCGCTGGCTGCAGGTGCGTGACTTCGAGAACGACAAGGGATGGGTCGCCAGGGCTCTCACCAACCGCACACCCCACTATATCGTCAAGGCGTCGAAGGCCAATATGCGCAGCGGCCCCGGCACGCGCTACCGCCTCGTTGGCAAGACCCAACGCTACGATCTACTGCGTACCCGGGGTGCCAAGGCCGGTTGGGTGAAGGTGGAACGCTCCGATGGCGTCAAGGGCTGGATCTCGAAACGCCTCTTGTGGGGTTGGTAAGCTGGTGATAGCCGGCGTATAGGGCAGGCTACCGCGCGACCACCGTCGCTGGCCGGCGTGCGGAAGACCGTGACCGAAAGGCCGGCATCTCCCTTGCCAGACAACGCCCAGCCGATCCGGCCTAGCCAGACAATTCGGTCAGTAGGTCTTGTAGGGCAGGAACTTGCCTGACATGACGATGCTCACGCGGTCACCGGCGGCGTTCGCTTCGCGCTCGAGATTCACCTTGAAGTCGATCGCCGACATGATGCCGTCGCCGAATTCCTCGTGAATCAGTTCCTTGAAGGTCGAGCCGTAGACATTGATCAACTCGTAGAAGCGATAGAGCAGCGGATCCGCTGGCACGGCGGTGGGCAAGGAGCCCTTGTAGGGAACCACCTGGAGCAGCGCGATGGCCTCGGCCGAGAGGGAAAAAAGCTTGCCGACGGTCGTCGCCTGCTCCTTGTTGAAGGTCATCTGGCCCAGACAACCGGCCGTCACCCACTCCTTCGACAGGCCAAGCTCCCTGGCCACATCCGCCCACTTGATCCCTTTCTGGATCTTGGCGGCGACGATCATTTCGGTGACTTCAATGCGATTCATGGGTAGCTCCTTGTCAGCGGGAATTTTCGCGGTTGAAAACAGCGCGGAGGCTCAAGCCCCTTGTGCTCGCAACGGCTCCAGCAGGTTTCGTGCCATGCCGCATATCGCTGGTTCACGAGGCGCTTGACCCCGCGGCGCACCCGCTTGCCAAGACCCTCTCTCGCCCGAGAAGAGCGGCAACCTGGGCGTCGCGCCAGCAGCTGGCCCGCATCCGGCCTCTAGCCGCTCTCGCGATGCCAGCGATTGCCACGCCGCCGCCCCTTGCGGTCTTGGTTGCTGCGCCGCACCACGAGCAGGCACGGACCTGCTTGGCGCGCCCCAAGTGAGGGCGCAAATCGCTTCCAAAACGCGGCCAGAACCAGCGGAAAAGCGGCCTTTTACTCCGTTTCAGCGGGTTGGCACGCTACCTGCTTAGTGTGATTGGAATCAGACAAACGACGGCTTGATGCAGATACGGGAAAGCGGGAATCTCTGCTGACGCTTGTTTATCGGAACCATCTATCACTCACCCAGGGGAGCACCTCATGTCCTACCTAGCACCTACAGAGTTCGTCACCAAAATGGTGGATGCAGGGGAAGCGAAAATCTTCATGTCCACGCGCGACACGCTCGTGCGCGCCTACATGGCCGGCGCCATCCTCGCCCTTGCCGCCGCCTTTGCCATCACCATCAACGTGCAGACCGGCCAGCCGCTCGCCGGCGCCGTTCTTTTTCCCGTCGGCTTCTGCATCCTGTACCTGCTCGGCTTTGACCTGCTGACCGGGGTGTTCACGCTGTGCCCGCTGGCCTTGATCGACAAGCGACCGGGGGTAACCATGGGCGGCATCATGCGCAACTGGAGCCTGGTCTTTGTCGGCAACTTTGCCGGCGCCCTGACCGTGGCGGTGATGATGGCGATCATCTTCACCTACGGCTTTACCACCGAGCCCAACATCGTCGGGCAAAAGATCGGCGTCATCGGCGAGGGGCGTACGGTCGGCTACGCAGCCCACGGCGCGGCGGGCATGTTGACCCTGTTCATCCGTGGCGTGCTGTGCAACTGGATGGTGTCCACGGGAGTCGTCGGCGCCATGGTGTCGACCAACGTGTCGGGCAAGGTGCTGGCGATGTGGATGCCGATCATGCTCTTCTTCTACATGGGCTTCGAGCATTCGATCGTCAACATGTACCTCTTCCCGTCGGGCCTGATGCTGGGCGGCAACTTCTCGATCTATGACTACATGGTGTGGAACGAAATCCCGACCGTGCTCGGCAACCTGGTGGGTGGCCTGGCCTTCGTCGGCCTGACGCTCTACTCCACCCACGTGCGCACGGCGCCGAAGCGCAACGCCAACTACGCTGGCCAGCTGAACACCAGCGGCAAGCACAACGCTGCCTGATCTGTATTCGGCGCGAGGGTCTCGCTCCCGGAGCGAGACCCTCCAGCGATGCACAATGTCCAGCAAACTCACTCTCTCCGCCGGTCAATACTCCGACAAGGGCCGCAAGGAAATCAATCAGGATTTTCACGGGCTGTGCATCCCTGACGAACCACAACTGAGTTCGAAGGGAATCGCCATCGCTCTGGCCGATGGCATCAGCAGCAGCGACGTCGGCCACATTGCCAGCGAGTCGGCGATCAAGAGTTTTCTCGACGACTACTACTGCACTTCGGAAGCCTGGTCGGTCAAATCATCGGCGCAACGCGTGCTCACCGCAGCCAACTCCTGGCTGTATGCGCAGAGCCGGCACGGCCAGTACCGCTACGACAGGGACCGCGGTTATGTGTGCACCCTCAGCGCACTGATCATCAAGTCCAACACTGCCCATATCTTCCATGTCGGCGACAGCCGCGTCTATCGCCTCCGTGGCGACAGCCTGGAGCAACTGACCAACGACCATCGGCTGGTGGTTTCGGAGGACCAAAGCTATCTCAGCCGCGCCCTCGGCATCAGCCCGCAACTCGAGATCGACTATCTGGCTCTACAGGTCGAAGAAGGCGACCTGTTCATCCTGGCCACCGATGGCGTTTACGAATTCGCTGCGCCGCCGTTCATCATCGACGCCATCAAGAAAGCCGGGGAAGACCTGGACACGGCGGCCAGACGCATTGCCGAGGAAGCCTACGCCCGTGGCAGCAAGGACAATCTGACGGCCCAGATTGTCCGCATCGAAGCCCTGCCGCAGCTGGCGACCCACGAGCTCTACCAGCACTGGGCGGAGCTGCCACCGGCTCCGGTTCTGGAATCGCGGATGAACTTCGACGGCTACCGGATCATTCGCGAGGTGCACGGCAGCAGCCGCAGCCACGTTTATCTGGCCGAGGATGTCGACAGCGGCGCGCTGGTCATCGTCAAAACCCCTTCCATCGATCTCCGCGATGACCCCGCCTATCTGGAGCGATTCATGCTGGAAGAGTGGATCGCGCGGCGCATCAACAGTGCGCACGTGCTCAAACCCTGCCCGCAAACGCGGAAACGCCACTACCTCTACGTGGTTACGGAGTACATCGAGGGCCAAACGCTGGCGCAGTGGATGGTCGATAACCCGAGCCCGGAACTGGAAACGGTACGCGGTATCGTCGAGCAAATCGCCAAAGGCCTGCTCGCCTTCCATCGCATGGAAATGCTGCATCAGGACCTGCGCCCGAACAACATCATGATCGATGCGTCAGGCACGGTAAAAATCATCGATTTCGGTGCCGCCCGCGTGTCCGGACTCGCCGAAGCCGCAACGGCAAACCTGCAGCCGCACATTCTCGGGACGGTCCAGTACACCGCGCCGGAGTACTTCCTCGGCGAACCGGGCCGGCCGTGCTCCGATCTGTTCTCGCTCGGCATCATCACCTACCAGATGCTCTCCGGACGGCTTCCCTACGGGGCAGAGGTCGCAAAAGCCAGAACCAGCGCCGCACAAAGGAAACTGCAGTACCAATCGGTACTCGACGAGAATCGCGAGATCCCGGCCTGGATCGACGCGGCCCTGGCCAAAGCAGTCCGCCCGGACCCCAACCAACGCTACGCAGAACTATCCGAGTTCATCTACGACCTCAGGCACCCCAACCAGGCCTTGCTGAAGGAACGCCCGCCGCCACTCATCGAGCGCAACCCGCTGCGCTTCTGGCAAGGCCTGTCCTTGGTGCTGGCAGTGATCATTCTCGTCTTGCTGAGCAGCAACTCGCTGGTCAAGTGAATCGGTCAAGCGAAGAGTCACCCGTGGCTGCAGCACCTGACAACAGCGATGGAAACCTGACCCAGCCGGTTGGCACGGATGACGTGCTCCAAGTTCCCTGGACACCTCGAGAGGTGGCTGATCGACCCCTGGAGGGCGCAGTTCCAGATCGATCGAGCGCTCACTGCCACCGCGTTCTATTGCGTCCCCCTCCCACTCCTACCACTCCTTGCCGATATCGGAGCGCCCTGCGCACGCTCGCGCGCTACCCGAAACCGGCGAATTAAGCTATATTGCACCGCAGCAAACACAGCTGCGGAGACTGCAGCGGGCGTTTGGCAGGTCCGATCGCGTCTGCCGACCGGCGTTGCATATCGATGCGGCCATGGCTACCATGCGCAAGCCAGGAAAACAGTCCCTGCTCGAACACCCTCCCGGCATGCCGCAGCCGCCAACTCTGGCGCTGCCGCCGCCGGGTGTTGAAACACCCCATCCAGCCGCTTCGGCGGCCAACACCAGGATCATCCCATGAAGCCAGACAATCCTTCCTTTTTGAGCAGAATCGGCATCGCCATCGCCAGTTTCTTCCGCATTCTCGGTGATGCCGAGTTCGCCGGTGGCGTCCAGGCCTTGCGTGCCGCCGGGCGGCACCCTGCAGCGTCGCAGGACGCAGCGGCAGCCCCCGCACCGGCCGCTGCCCCGCCACTGCGCGAAGCAGCGCCCGACGGCGCTTTGCAGCTCCTCGGGCTGTTGCAGCGCGAAGCCCGTTTCATCGACTTCATCCAGGAGGATGTCGCCGCCTATGCCGACGCCGACGTCGGTGCGGCTGCCCGCCTGGTCCATGAAGGCTGCCGCAAGGTGCTCGGCGACAATTTCACCATCGACCCGATCCGCGCGGAAGCCGAAGGCAGCGCGGTGACCCTGGAGGAAGGTTTCGATGCCACGGCGATTCGTATTACCGGCAACGTCGTCGGCCAGCCGCCGTTCAAGGGCAGCATCACGCACCGCGGCTGGCGGGTGGTCGACACACGCCTGCCCAAGCTCGCGGAAAGCCATGATCTGCACGTCGTCGCGCCAGCGGAGGTGGAACTATGAGTGAGCCAAAATTTTCCATCGGCATCGATCTGGGAACGACCCATTGTGCGCTGTCCTACGTTGACATCGCCGCCAGCGAGGGCGAACAGATCGCCCAGACGGTCCTGCCGATCCCGCAGTTGACCGCGCCCGCTTCGATCGAATCGCCGGGACTGCTGCCCTCGTTCATTTACCTGCCGCACGCCAGCGAACTGACGCCCGGCGATCTGCATCTGCCGTGGACCGCCGAGCAGGACTACGCGGTCGGCGAAATGGCGCGCAGCCGCGGTGCGGCGACGCCGATTCGACTGGTGTCGAGTGCCAAGAGCTGGCTCTGCCACGCCGGCGTCGACCGGCGTGCGGCGATCCTGCCGAGCGATGCGCCAGCGGAGGTCGAACGCGTGTCGCCGTTCGAAGCAACGCAGCGCTACCTCGCCCATCTACGCGCTGCCTGGGATTATGCTCACCCCGAGGCGCCTTTCGTCGATCAGGAAATCGTCGTCACCATTCCTGCTTCCTTCGACCCCGCGGCCCGCGAACTGAGCGCCGAAGCGGCGCGCAGCGCCGGCTGCGAGCACATGATCCTGCTCGAGGAGCCGCAGGCGGCGCTGTACAGCTGGATTCAGAAGAGTGCCGGCAGCTGGCGCAAGCAGGTACAACCGGGCGAGATCATCCTGGTCGTCGACGTCGGTGGCGGCACCAGCGACTTCTCGCTGATCGCCGTGCTCGAACGCGAAGGCGTGCTCGAACTGCACCGGGTGGCGGTCGGGGAACACATCCTGCTCGGTGGCGACAACATGGATCTGGCGCTGGCTTTTGCCGTCGCCAGCAAACTGGGTGCGCAGGGCATCAAGGTCGAGCAATGGCAGCTGCGGGCGCTGACCCATTCCTGCCGCGCGGCCAAGGAAACCTTGCTCAACGACCCGGAGGTCGGTGCCGTGCCGCTGCTCATCGCCAGCCGCGGCGCCAAGCTGATCGGTGGCTCGGTGCGCAGCGAGCTGACCCGTGACGAACTCACCGCCACCCTGCTCGACGGTTTTTTCCCGCCGGCAGCGATCGCCGACCGTCCGCAGAGTCGCGGCCGTGCCGGGCTGACCCAGCTTGGCCTGCCCTACGCGCAGGACGCCGCGGTGACCCGTCACCTGGCCGCCTTCCTCGCTCGCCAGGTGGCGGCAACCGCCGACCTCGAAGGCTTCAGCGGCGCCTTGCCGGCGGGCGCCACCTTCCTGCATCCGACCGCGGTGCTGTTCAACGGCGGCGTTTTCAAGTCCGAACTACTCGCCGAGCGCACGCTGCAAACGCTCAATTCCTGGCTCGCCGCCGAGAGCGCCCCGGCCGCCCGCCGGCTGGCGGGCGCCGATCTGGATCTCGCCGTCGCTCGTGGTGCCGCCTACTACGGTTACGTGCGCCGCGGTCAGGGCGTGCGTATCCGTGGCGGTACCGCGCGTTCCTACTACGTGGCGATTGAATCGGTGATGCCTGCCGTTCCCGGCATGCAGCCACCGGTGCAGGCGCTGTGCCTGGCGCCCTTCGGCATGGAGGAAGGCAGCGATGCCGCCTTGCCGGCGCAGGAGTTCGGGCTGGTGGTCGGCGAGCAGGTGCGCTTCCGTTTCTTCGGTTCGTCGGTACGTCGGCAGGACCAGGTCGGTACCCTGCTCGACGACTGGGAGCCGGACGAACTGCAGGAGCTCGATGAAATCCAGACGACGCTACCCGCCGAGGGTCGTGCCGTCGGTGAGGTAGTACGGGTCAGGCTGCACGCCCGGGTCACCGAAGCCGGCACGCTCGAACTCGAAGCGCTGCCGCACGACGGACCCGAGCGCTGGAAAGTGGAGTTTGACGCGCGCGGCGGCGCGGCGGACTGAGCGCCGTGAAGCAGCAGTACATCGTCGGCATCGATCTCGGTACCAGCAATACCGTCGTCGCCTACACCGCGCCCGGGAGCCGGCAGGTCGAGTTGTTCGAGATCGAGCAGCTGGTCGGTGCCGGCGAAGTGGCCGCCAGACCGCTGCTGCCTTCGGTTCGTTTCCATCCGGCGCCCGGCGAGATCAGCCCGGGCGACCGGCAACTGCCGTGGACTGCCGAGGATGGCGTCGAGCCGCCGCTTACCGGCCGCTTCGCGCTCGAACTCGGTGCGCAGGTTCCCGGCCGTCTGGTGGCCAGCGCCAAGAGCTGGCTGTCGCACGCTTCGGTGGACCGCATGGCGGACATCCTGCCGTGGGGTGCCGACGAAGATGTGCTCAAGGTTTCGCCGGTCGCCGCCAGCGCCAGCTATCTGGCGCACGTTCGCGCCGCCTGGCGGCATCGTTTTCCGCAGGCGCCGCTCGAACAGCAACAGGTCATCCTCACCGTCCCCGCCTCCTTCGACGAAGGCGCACGGGCGCTGACCCTGGAGGCGGCGCGACAGGCCGGGTTGCCGAAGCTACGCCTGCTCGAGGAACCGCAAGCGGCGTTCTACGACTGGCTGTTCCGCCATCAGGAGAGCCTCGCCGAGGAGCTCGCCGAAACGCGGCTACTGATGGTCTGCGACATCGGCGGCGGCACCACTGACCTGACGCTGATCCAGGTGACGATCAAGGACGGCGAGCCGCAACTGACGCGCATCGGTGTCGGTGACCACCTGATGCTCGGTGGCGACAACATGGACCTGGCGCTGGCCCATCTGGTCGAATCGCGTCTGCCGGCGAGCGGCGGCAAGAAGCTGTCGGCGGCGCGTTTCTCGCAACTGACGGCGCGCTGTCGCGCCGCCAAGGAGCAACTACTGGCCGCTGGCGCGCCTGAATCGGCATTGCTGACGCTGCTCGGTGGCGGCGCCAGGCTGATCGGTGGCGCCCGCACCGTCGAACTGCAGCGCGACGAAGTCGTGAAACTGATCATCGACGGCTTTCTGCCGCGCGTGGCGTCGGATCAGCCGCTGCTGCAGCGGCGTGCCGGGCTGGTCGAGTTCGGACTGCCGTATCCCGCCGACCCGGCCATTACCCGCCATGTCGCGGCCTTTCTCAAGCGGCACGAGCAAACGGCGCGCCGGGCGCTAGCTGGCGAGAATGACCAGCTCGACAAGCCTTCCGGCGAAGCGCGCCTGCCGGTACCCGATACGCTGCTGCTCAACGGCGGCGTGTTTCGTGCCGAGATGCTCGCCGAACGCCTGCAGGCCACCCTCGGCGATTGGCGCGGCGCGCCGCTACGCTTGCTGCATAACGACCATCCGGACATCGCCGTCGCCCGCGGCGCGGTCGCCTACGCGCTGGTCCGCCAGGGGCATGGGCGGCGGATCGGCGGCGGATCGGCCCGCAGCTACTTCCTGGTTCTCGATGAAGGCGAGCAGCAGCGACGCGGCATCTGCATCCTGCCGCGTGGCAGCGAAGAAGGGTACGAAATCCGCCTGCCCGAGCGCACCTTCAGCCTGCGGCTTGGCCAGCCGGTGCGCTTCTACCTTGCTTCGTCGGTCGCCGACACCGATTATCTGCCTGGCGAGATCAGCGCGCTCGACGACGAGGACTTCGTGCGCCTGCCGCCAATCGCCACCGTCGTACAGCCACAGGCCGGCAACAACCAGCGCGAGGTGCGGGTAGAGCTGATCACCGGCATCACCGAGGTCGGTAGCCTGGAGCTGCACTGCGTCAGCATCGACAACGCCGCCCGTCGCTGGCTGCTCGAATTCCAGCTGCGTGGCGACGGCGAGGCGACCACGGCCTCGTCGGCGTTACTGCCATCACGCTTCGCCGACGCCGTGAAAGCGGTCGAGCACATTTTCGGGGGCCGATCGCAGGCCGTCGACAACAAGGAGGTGCGGCGCCTGCGTGGCCAGCTCGAGCATCTGCTGGGCAAGCGCGACGACTGGGAGATGCCGCTGCTACGCGCCATCTTCGATGCCCTGCTACAAAGAGCGAGGCGCCGGCGTCGCTCGCCGGAACACGAGCGGCTATGGCTCAACCTCGCCGGCTACTGCCTGCGGCCGGGCCTTGGCGATGCACTCGACGACTGGCGGATCGAGCAACTGAGCGCCCTGCTGCCGCAGGGAATCCAGTACGTCAACGAGAGTCAGAACTGGTCCGAGTGGTGGACGCTGTGGCGCCGCGCGGCCGGTGGCCTGCCACCGGAGACACAGGAACTGCTGCTGGCCGAGATCCTGCCCTCCTTGCAGAGCGAAATCGTCAAGGCGCGCAACCGCCAGCCGGCGCCAATCAGCGGCAGTCACGACGACATGCTGCGCCTGGTCGCCTCGCTCGAAAGATTGCCGGTCGAGCGCAAGATCGAAGTCGGCGACTGGCTGCTGGACAGGCTCGTCAGGGCGTCCGAGAAGCCGCTCGGCTGGTGGGCGCTCGGCCGTATTGGCGCGCGGCAACCACTCTACGGCAGCGCCCACCAGGTGATTCCGACCAGCGACGCTTGTCGCTGGCTCGCCGGTCTGCTCGCCGTGGATTGGAAGAAGGTCGAGCCGGCCGCTTTTGCGGCCACCCAAATTGCGCGCCTGACCGGCGACCGGTCGCGCGACCTGCCGGACGGCAGCCGCGACGAGGTTCTGGCGCGCCTGACGGCGATCAATGCCAGCGGGAGCTGGATCGATCAGGTCAGGACGGTGGTCGAACTCGACAAGGCCGACGAACGCCGCGCCTTCGGCGAGTCCTTGCCGGCTGGACTGCGGCTGGTGCCGGAAAACAGGCCAACGCAGGCGGTCGCCGCAGATCAGGTTTGACAGGGCACCGCGACTGCTGACGAGCCGATTGGCAATCGTCCGACAGGATGGGAAGGGTTGGCGTTGAATGGCCCTGTTGCTAGTCCGGGGCGATTTTCCCATAATGCACGGGCACGCGTTGTGGAATGGGGCGGTGGACTGCTCGCCAGGCGCGACCACCGCGGTTGCGCACGGTGGCCAAGTCGGAGCGGCCAGCCGGTCGTCCTCCACCACGGTGTCGACCAGGCGATTTTCAAGGAGTGAGCAATGCGTGCGCAAAGAGGAGCAGATCGACGCCAGCGGCAGGTCGGGCGACCGCCCGGACAGCCTGAACGCCGCTGCGGCGCTGACCGTCGCCGACTACACTTTTCAGACGAAGCTATCGCTGAAATGGAAGCGCGCCTGGCAGCACTCGGGCGTGGCCAAAACGGCACCACCGACGGCGAGGGTTCCGGGTGGGACAAGCTGATCATCCCGCTCAAGTAGGCAAGCGATAGCCAGCGATGCGCCGGCCCACGCGGCGCACGCTCAACTCAAGTCCGCTCGCTCCCCTCTGGCGGGCTTCCCCGCTGGAGCGCTCGATCCGGGCATCTGCAGCTCCCCGCGCCGCTCAAAGGGTACGGAACCGATGCCGGAGACGTTGAGACGGCCGACGATGCGGTATTCGACCCGGTCACGACCGCCCTTGCGCAACTCGTGGAACTGTTTCAGCGCGCCCGCCAGCGTACTGCTGGCGATCACCTCGAGCAGCGCTTCGCCAAAACGCGGAACGCTTACCCGCTTGTCCGACAGCCCGGAGACGAATGACTGTCCGTTGACCTCGATCTCGAAACTCAGGCCATCGATCGGCAGGTCCACATCGTTCGGATTGCGAATCCGCAGCTGCAGAGCAAAGCGCTGTTCCAGAAAGCCGAGCTGGAGCAGATCGATACCGACGATAGCGACTTCCGGCTTCTGTGTCAGTCCGTTGAGGCTCGCGCAAGCGCTAAGCAAGGCGAACAAGACGATGAACAGGCCTTTTCTCATGCCGTTCAGCCAATCACCGTGACGACCACCCGGCGCCGGTGCGAAATCGTCCGATGCTCCCACAGGTAGATTCCTTGCCAGGTGCCGAGTCGCAATCCGCCGTCGCCGACGGGAATGCTCAGCGAGGCGCCGGCCAGGATGTTTCGCCCATGCGCGGCCATGTCGTCGTCGCCCTCGTTGTCGTGCTGGTAGGCGGCATCGCCGTCTGGTGCCCAGCGGGCGGCGAGCGTTTCCAGATCCCGGCGCACCGACGGGTCGGCGTTCTCGGTCAGCACCACCGAGCAACTGGTGTGCTGGACGAAGACGTTGGCCAGACCGGTGGTGATTCCCGACGCACGGACCATCCGCGCCACCTCGGCGGTGATCTCGCTGGTGCCGCGGCCACGGCTGGTGACCTCAAAACTCTGCTGGTAAGCCATGTCCTTCTCCTGGTTCCACTATCCGTGTTGGTCACGCGCGCGTCCGCGTGCTTGCCCGGTCTGCGCCTAGAATGCTGACCCCGGCGTTTTGAGGAAGGCGAGTTCTTCCGCCGTCGACTGGCGGCCGAGAATCGCGTTGCGGTGCGGATAGCGACCGAAACGGTCGATGATTGCCTGATGCCGCCGCGCGAAATCGAGGTTTCTTTCCATCCCCGGCGCGGCGAACAAGCTGACCGCCAGCGCCTGTATGGCGGGCGACTCGCTATGCATGTAGGGCAGGTAGAGAAAAGCGCGGCGCGGCGGATCGAGGGCGCTGTCGGCACCGGCGGCGACAGCTTCCTGGGCGAGCACCAGGGCCGTTGCGTCGGTGGCGAAGGCTTCGGGACGATCGCGAAAAATATTGCGCGAAAACTGGTCGAGAACGATGATCTCGGCCAGCCGACCGTCGGCGCTGCTGCGCCAGGCGTACAACTCACCACGCCGCGCCGCCGCGTGCACGGCAGCAAAGCGCGTTTCGACCAGGCGATCGAAGGCGGCCGATTTCGCCCACCACTGCGCCGGTGTCGCCTCTTCGAACCAGAAGGCGAGAACCGCTTCGGGGGTCATCGAGGCACCGCCGCAACACACTGGCCAACAATCAACATGGCAAGCCCCTTCACCATCATGGTGCACCTTGTTCGCCAAACCGCCGGCCCTGGCGTTGCGGCGCATCAACGCCTCGAACTGCCGTCAAGCGCGCGGTAGCGAGCCGCTGATCACCCGTCGCCAGCCAACAAGCCAACATTCCGGGGCCAGCCACCGCAGGCAGTTTAGCGACTCACGGCGAAGCAGGCAAAGAACCGGGAAAACAGCCGACTGAAAGCAGCGCCGCCGGGGGGTGCCTATCCATTCGCGAGAAGGCGCCGGGCTCGGAAAAAGCCCGGCGCAACCCGTACCAAAGCGAAAAAAAAGCCCGGGGAGACCCGGGCCTTTTTGCCGTCCAGCCGGTCGATACCCTTGCTCAGTGACCGGATGCCCCCGCTGCACCCATGCCGGTTTCGGAGCGAACCTTCTGTGCCGGATAGAGGGCACGTTCGCGTTGAGCCTGCTCGCTGTTGTCCATCCGCGAAACCAGGTAGATCGCCAGGAAAGCCGCGGACATCGAGAACAAACCCGGGGAAGAATACGGGAACATTGCCGAGCCTTTCGGATGGCCCATCACCGCTTCCCACACCGGAGCCGAGACGATGGTCAGCGCAACCGAGCTGATCAAACCAACGACCCCTCCAGTAACGGCACCCTTGGTCGTGCAATCCTTCCACAGCACGGACATGAAAAGGACCGGAAAGTTGGCCGAGCAGGCGATGGCAAAAGCGAGCATGACCATGTAAGCAACGTTCTGCTTTTCGAAGGCGATACCCAGAACAACCGCGACGACGCCCAGGCAAATCGTGGTGATCTTGGAAACCCGCAATTCGTGTGCCGAGTCAGTTTGCCCTTTCTTGAAAACCGTCGCGTACAGGTCGTGCGACACGGCCGAGGCCCCGGACAGCGTCAGACCGGACACCACCGCCAGGATGGTGGCGAATGCCACTGCCGAGATGAAGCCGAGGAAGACATTACCACCGACCGCGTTCGACAGATGGATGGCCGCCATGTTGCCGCCACCCTTCAGACCCTTGGCCAGATCGCCATCGACGTAGTACAGCTCGGGCGATTGCGTCAGCATGACGACAGCGCCAAAGCCGATGATGAAGGTCAGGATGTAGAAGTAACCGATCCAGGTCGTCGCCCAACCGACAGACTTGCGGGCTTCCTTGGCACTGGGCACGGTGAAGAAGCGCATCAGGATGTGCGGCAGCCCCGCGGTGCCAAACATCAGGGTCATGCCGACCGAAATGGCCGAGATCGGATCCTTGATCAGCGCGCCCGGTCCCATGATGGCGTCGTGCTTGCTATGGATCTCGACGGCTTTGGCAAACAGCGCCTCGGGGTTGAAGTTGAACTGCCACAACACGGCTAGGGCCATGAAGCTTGCACCACAGAGAAGCATGATCGCCTTGATGATCTGGACCCAGGTGGTGGCCGTCATGCCGCCGAACAACACGTAACACATCATCAGCACGCCGACGATCATCACCGCGTAGGTGTACTCGAGGCCGAACAACACCTTGATCAACTGGCCGGCACCGACCATCTGGGCGATCATGTAGAACGCCACCACGACCAGCGTGCCGCAAGCGGCAAAGACGCGGGTCGGGGTCTGCGCAAAACGGTAGGAAGCCACATCGGCAAAGGTGAACTTGCCGAGGTTCCGCAAGCGCTCGGCCATCAGGAAGGTAAGTACCGGCCAGCCGACCAGCCAGCCGATCGAAAAGATCAGGCCGTCAAAGCCGTTGGCGAAGACCAGGCCGGAAATACCAAGGAAGGACGCGGCGGACATATAGTCGCCGGCAATCGCCAGGCCGTTCTGGAAGCCGGTGATGCCGCCACCGGCAGTGTAGAAGTCAGACGCGGTCTTGGTTTTGCTGGCTGCCCACTTGGTGATGAACAGCGTCATGATGACAAAACCGCCAAACATGGCGATGGCGGTCCAGTTGGTTTCCTGTTTGATGGTGGTACCGAGATCGGCACCGGCGGCCATGACCAGCCCCGCGGCCAGCATCCCTGCCAAAAGACAGAGGCCGTTGCGTAAAAGTGTCTTTGTCATTTCTGGCTCGCCTCATTGATGATTTCATTGTTCAGCGAGTCGAATTCGGTATTGGCTCGACGGACGTAGATATTGGTGATGAGGATCGTCAGAATGATCACGCCAACGCCCATCGGGATACCGATAGAGGTGACCATGCCGGCGCCCATTTTCTGCGCCAGGAACTCCTTGTCAAAGGCGATCAGCAGGATGTAACCGTAGTAGATGACCATCACCAGGATGGTCATCGAGATGCTGTAGCTGGAGCGCATGCGCACCAGCTTTTCGTACTTGGGGTTGGCGGTGATACGCGCAACCAGTTCTTCTTGTCTCATCGTTGCCTCCTCGCAATGGAACAGTTGGTCGAGTCATTCGGGATGACTGCGGAGGCAACGGTAGGGCGAAGAGCTTACGCCGCGCTTACAAAACGGCCTGCTTTGTTTTTAAAAACAGACACTTAAATGTCTCTTGCAGACTTCTGAAAGGTCTCTTACCGGTGGCATGCTTGTTCATTCAGATTTCGCCAAACCGACTCCTGTGGAACGCCAGCGGGTCAAGTCGGCACCTGATGTTGCTTAAGGCAGCCGCCGCGTACAATCCGTGGTGTAGCCAAATGCAGTGGCGATAGCCGCTGTCTCGTGGCACGATCCGCTCCCCTGGTTTCAGTTTGCGATTGAGGTGTGACATGCTGGTACTACTGATAGAAGATGATCCGGAACTGTCTGACGGCATTGCCACCTTCCTGGCCGGGCAAGGCGATAGCGTCGTCGTTGAGTCCAATGGCATGGCAGCCGACCGCTTGTTGCAGGAAAGGAAATTTGATTTCGTTCTGGTCGATGTCGGCCTGCCGGGACTCAGCGGCTATGAAATAGTTCGACGTATCAGAGAACGGCGCCAATCGCTGCCGGTAATCATGATTACTGCCCGCGACGCACTCGATGATCGAATCTACGGCCTGGACCTGGGGGCGGATGATTACCTGTCGAAACCGTTCGAACTTGCCGAACTGACCGCGCGCATGCGGGCGAACAGCCGCCGCGGCAGCAATGCCATTGCGCGCCGGATCGACTTCGGCCCGTTATCGATGGACACCAGTGCTCGCCATGCCTCGCTGGCAGACCAACCCTTGATACTTTCCAGCCGGGAATGGGATCTGCTCAGCGCCCTTGCCGAGGCCGACGGGCACACCGTACCGAAGGAACGCCTGCAAGCCGACGGCAGCGTCAACGCCCTCGAAGTCTACGTCTACCGCCTGCGCCGGCGACTGGAACCAGCGGGCCTGAGAATACGCATGGTGCGCGGCTTTGGCTACCGTCTGGAAATAAGCACCGACGTCGCCGACAAGGCGCGGCGCGATGCGAACAGCTAGTCCCGGCAACGCCAAGGCTGGCGCCAGCGCCGCAGAAGCAGGGGTTGGCAATGCGGCCCGTGAGCCGGAGGCTGGCACCAGCCTCCGGCGTAGTCTGCTGCGTGCGCTGGTAGTCCCGATTCTGGCGGCGCTATTTACGGCAAGCATCTTCGGCTACGGTGCGGCAGAAAAGGTCGTCAGCACCGCCTACGACCAAAGCTTGTTGAACCTCGCGAACGGCATTGCCAACCGTGCCCGGGTCGACAATGGCAAAATCACCATCGGCCTGACGGCAGAAGCGGAAGCACTGCTGCGCACCGACACGGTGGACCGCATCTACTTTCGGGTTCGCGACGAGGAGGGCCGAATCATCGCCGGCGACGCCGACCTGCCGCCGCCAGAACTCCCGGGCAGCGTTTCGCCCGTCAACGTGTCCGAGGCTGCGCTGCCAGAAGAGCCGGTGGGCGTCAGACGCCCCAAGGGCCCCGAGATTTCCTTCTTTGACGGCCACTTCCGCGATCAAGCCATCCGTGGGGTGCGCTTCCACCCAACGGTTGACGACCACGGCATTTACGTCACTGTCGCGGAAACACTGGGCAAGCGCCGTGGCGCAATTCGCGATCTGTTGCTCGGTTTTGGGCTGGCCGTCCTGCTGCTGCTCGCTGCCGCCGCGGCAGTAGTACGCTATGGAATCACTTACGGTCTGGCATCGCTACGTCACCTCGAAGCGCAGCTTGCCGAACGCTCCGGGCAGGACCTTGCCCCGGTAGATCTGAGCCGCGTGCCACTTGAAATCCGCGAACTGGTGCGCGCGCTTAATGCCCTTCTGACACGTTTGCGGGAAGCCAATACCGCGCAAAGGCAATTCCTGCAAGATGCCGCGCATCAATTGCGCACGCCTCTCGCGGGTCTTCAGGTCCAGATCGAATTGCTGCGCAGCGAGCAGACTGATCAGACGGTATCGAACAATCTGCGCAAGTCCGTAAAACGCCTCACTCGACTGGCCAACCAGCTACTGGCACTTGCCCGCGCCGAAGCCGGTCAGCATCTGATGGCCAATGCATCGGTGGTCGATCTGGCGAAACTGCTTGATGAAATGCTTGACGAGTGGTTGCGCATCGCGGACGAGAAAAGCATCGGCTTTGGCCTGCAACGTGATCTGTCGACGATTACTGGCGATCCAACTCTGATCAGGGAACTGATCGCCAATCTGGTCGACAACGCGCTCAAATACACGCCCGCCGGAGGACAGGTCACCCTGCGCTGCGAGCGTGTCGGTGACGTAGTCGAAATCGACGTCAGTGATAATGGTCCCGGTATTCCGGAGCACGAGCGAGAGCGGGTATTCGAGCGTTTTCACCGCCTGCCTGATGCAACGGCTACCGGTAGTGGCCTGGGCTTGCCAATCGCTCGGGAGATTGTTACCGGTCACGGCGGGGCCATCGCCATTGGCAGCGGCCCGAACGGCAAGGGCACCTGCGTAGCGGTTCGCTTGCCGGCAATGCCCGCGCCAGCGCCGTTTCGACCATGAGGCAGGTGGGCGAGCGCACTGCTTGCGCCTGCAACCGGTCGGCCACCTGCCGCCAGCCCGACACCAGGCAATGGCTCAGCCTGGCGTGCTATCGCTCAGCGACGGCTATCCCGGTGGGCACGCTGCGGGCTGCCTGGTGATCACCGTTTCCGCAGTCGCTCGCGATTCATGACTCGAACTGCGCTTTGACCCGCCCGCGCAGCAGTTTCACGGCGCCGCGCCGCACCTTGCCGTCGACACGGCGCGTCTGCGAGCCGCGTGTCGGTCGGGTCGGGCGCCGCGTGGTCGGCGTAAACGCCGCCCGGGCGATCAGTTCGCGCAGGCGGGTGAGCGCGTCGATGCGATTGCGCTCGAGGCTGCGATGCGCCTGCGCCTTGATGACCACCACGCCATCGGCGCTGATCCGCTGATCGCGCAGCTGCAGCAGCCGCTCCTTGATCTCGTCGGGCAGTGACGAGGGGCCAATGGCGAAGCGCAAGTGAATGGCGTTGGATACTTTGTTGACGTTCTGGCCACCAGCGCCCTGCGCGCGAATGGCGATGAATTCCACCTCTTCCTCGCGCAACTCTATTCGCGGGTTCAGCGCCGACATGCCGGGCCTAGCTGCCGTCGCGCTGCGGCGCGCCGACATCGAGCGCCTGCCAAGCTTCGCCGCCCAGCTCCCTGAGGGTCTGCATGTTGCGCTCGTAGATCGCGGCAGCATCGGGAAACGCCGCCACCGCCCGGTCGAGACTGGCCTCGCGCAGCAGGTGCAGGGTGGGGAAAGGCGCCCGGTTGGTGTAATTGGTGATGTCGTTCGGGTCGCTATCGGCAAAGACGTAATCCGGGTGGAAACTGGCGACCTGCAGGATGCCCTCGAGGCGATGGGTGCGCAGGACGACAGTCACCAGGTCGAGGAAACCGGCAAAGTCCTCGAAAGCGTTCAACACCCAGGGGTGGATCAACAAGGTGGTATCGACCTCTGCCGGGTCGACGGTCTGCAGTGCCTGCAGTTCGCGTTCGAGATCGGCGAGTAGGCTTTCGTCATCGCGCGCGTCGCTGACCACGTAGCGCACCTGGCCCTTGACATGAACGCTCTTGGCGAAGGGGCAAAGGTTGAGGCCGATGACGGCGCGCTCGAGCCAGCGCTGCGTCGCGGCGATCACTTCCTGTTGGCTGAGTATCGATGGGTTCATCTTGGCAAGGCTGTCGCTGATTGTCTTCTGGCGTTCATTCCCGCACTATTGCAGGCCGAACTGGTGCTGCTCAACTCGAGAGTGGCCTCTGCTTCAAGGTGCCGGGTTACCGGCTGCGGCCCAAGCCAAGCGACGACGGTGTCGTGCGGCAGACCCCGGAAGTGTAGCGACTCCCGGCCGGACAGGCAAAGAACAGCCGTTACAATGCCTGATCAGCAGCTGGAGAGCGAGCCATGGAGAGCATCGAAGCGGTGGTGATCGGCGCCGGCGTGGTTGGCCTGGCTTGCGCCCGTGCACTGGCCAGGCGCGGCATCGAGACGGTGATTCTCGAGCGCAACGGCGCTTTCGGCAGCGAGACCAGCGCTCGCAACAGCGAGGTGATCCATGCCGGGCTCTACTATCCGACCGGCTCGCTCAAGGCACGCCTGTGCGTCGCCGGCAAGCGGCAACTCTACGAATTCTGCTCGACGCACGCTATCGCTCACCGGCGCTGCGGCAAGCTGGTCGTTGCCACCTCAGCGGCCCAGGAAAGCCGGCTCGCCGTCCTGCAGCAACAGGGGGAGGCAAACGGCGTGGACGATCTGCAGCTCCTGAGCGCGGCTGAAGCCCATGCCCTAGAGCCCGAGCTGGCGTGTACCGCCGCCCTGCTCTCGCCCTCCACCGGCATCATCGACAGCCACGGCCTGATGCTCGCGCTGCTCGGCGATGCCGAGCACGATGGCGCCGCGCTGGCGCTGCACAGTCCGCTGAGCACAGGCTCGATCGACAGTCGCGGCATGGTGCTGGAAACCAGTGGGGCGGATGGCCTGCGCTTCAGGGCGAGGATGATGATCAACGCCGCCGGGCTGTGGGCGCCGCAGGTCGCCGCCTCGCTGGCGGGTTTTCCGGCCCCCCTGATCCCGGCCAACTTTCATGCCAAGGGCAGCTACTACGCGCTGACTGGCCGCGCGCCGTTTTCACGCCTGCTCTATCCGTTGCCGGAAAGCGGTGGCCTGGGCGTTCACCTGACACTGGACCTCGGCGGGCAGGCGCGCTTCGGCCCGGATGTCGAGTGGTTGCCGGATCCGCTCCCGGGTCAGCCGATCGGCGAACTCGACTACCGCGTCGACCGCGCGCGCGGCGACGCCTTCTATGCCGAGATTCGCCGCTACTGGCCAGCCCTGGCGGACGACGCCCTGGCGCCGGCTTACGCCGGCGTGCGGCCGAAGATCGCCGGCCGCCACGATCCTGCCGGCGACTTCCTGATCCAGGGGCCAGCCAGGCATGGCGTTCCCGGCCTGGTCAATCTGTTCGGTATCGAATCGCCGGGGTTGACCGCCTGCCTGGCCATCGCCGAGCAGACGGTCGCCGAGTTGCAAGTCGCCTGACGGCATGCGCGCGGTCCTCGATACCAACGTCGTCATCGATCTGCTCCATTTTTCCGACCCGCAGACGTTGGCGCTGCGCTACGCCATCGACGACGGTGCGCTGCAGTGTTTTTCGGACCAGCAGTGCCTCGGCGAACTCGAACGTGTCGTCGCCTACCCGCAGTTCGCTCTCGACGTCTCGGCGCAGCAGGCGCTGATCGCCAGCTACCGTCGCCTGGTTACCCTGTGCGAGGCCGAGGGGGACGAGGACTACCCGCTGCCGCGTTGCCGTGACGTCGACGACCAGAAATTCCTCATACTCGGGGTGCGCTGTCGCGCCGAGCTGCTGATCACCCGCGACCGCCAATTGCTCAGATTGGCCGGCCATCGCCGTCCACCGCCGCCTTGCGCAATTGTTAGTGCGGCCGCGGCGTGCGCCCTGGTCAAGAGCCAGTAAGCAAGGTCCGCACGGCGCGGAAACTCATGCCGCTGGCCTGGCCGGTACGTGGCGGGCTGGTCCTATCGGCGCCGAAAGACCCAGACGCTGTCACTCGAGGCGTCCTCTGCGTAGCCATAGCCGGCGATCGCGAAGTCCTTCAGGCCAGCGGGTTCGGTCAGGCGATTGATGATCGCGAAGCGCGCCATCAGTCCGCGCGCGCGCTTGGCGAAAAAGCTCACGACACGAAATTTTCCGCTGCCCCAGTCCTGGAAAACCGGCTGAATGACCGGTACCGCCAATTTCTTCGGTTTGACCGCCTTGAAGTACTCCTCCGAAGCCAGATTGAGCAGCACCGGCGCAGCCGCTTCACTCACTGCCGAGTTGAGTGCTTCCGTGATCCGTTCTCCCCAGAAAGCGTAGAGATCCTTGCCGCTGGGGTTGGCCAGCCGAGTACCCATTTCCAGCCGATAAGCCTGCATCAGATCGAGCGGACGCAGCACGCCGTACAAACCCGAAAGGATGCGCAGGTGCTGCTGTGCGAATTGCAGGTCCTCCGCCGACAGCGTCGTGGCGTCGAGCCCGGCGTAGACGTCACCATCGAAGGCCAATACCGCCTGCCTGGCATTTTCCGGCGTGAAAGGCTGCGCCCACTCGGCGTAGCGGGTTACGTTGAGCACCGCGAGCTTGTCGCTGATCTTCATCAGGCTTGCCAGTTCGGATGGAGACAGCTCGCGCAGCCGTTCGATCAGCGTCTGCGCCTGCTCGACAAAAAGGGCTTGCGAATGCTCGCCAGGCCCCTGTGGCGCCTGGGAAGCGAAAGTCTTGGCGGGTGAGAGAATGATCATCATCGGCATGCTCCAACCAGGAGGATTCCCGGCACGAATGTTTGCTAGTATGCCGCGATTATAAACGACGACGCGATGACGCAACGACGCGGGCCCGGTACGACTCTTGCCGCCGCTTCAACCAGCTTCGCGCGCGCCGTTCGACCCCGCCTGCCAGAAACGAAGCCAACGCAATGGAACAACTGCTCAGTGAGCTTGCCAGCCCGGACGCCCATCCGACGCGATTGCTCACGCAACTGATCGACGTAATTCGGCCCGCCGATGCGCACGATGTCGACTCGGCCCGCCGGCAAATGGCGGCGCTCAGCGAGATTCTGCGCCGCCGCTCCGATCTGCGCACCAACTTGCGCGACGCCCTCACTCGACTGGCGCAGACGCACCGCCACATCGAGTTGTACACGGTGACCGGCATCCTGCCGAATAGCGGATTCGTCGCCGAGGCCCTGCACCGCATCGGCCACAAGATCCTGCCCGAAGTGCTCGACCGCGGATTGTTGCGCACGGTCCTGCGCCGGATGTACCACCAACCCGGTGACCGGCACTGGGTGAGCGGCGTCGGCGAGGAGGCCTGGCTGGAACTGATCAGCGCCATGCATTTCGACGAGGTTCCGCCCAGCGCAACGATGCCAGCAGCGGTGGCCGAGATCTTGCGCTCCTTGCGCGTGCTGTCGTACTGGATCGCCGCCTGCGGTATGGAGCCCGAACTGCTACGCCTGGAGCCCGCGCTCGAAACCTATGAATCGCCCTTTGTCGCGCAAAGTCTCGAAATGACCGCCTATATCGCCGCCACCCCGGAACACTGGGGCAAACCGGTCAGCGGCGAAACCGACGACCGGCAGTTGCGCGTCCTGTTCAGTCAATGCCAGGAAGTGATCGGGCGAGTCCGCAAGAAGGCAGCCAACGACGGAACAAGTATCCGCCTGACCTATCATCTGCAGCGCCTGCGGCAGTTGTTGCGCCGTGGCGAGCAGCTGCTGGACATTCTGGCCGCCCTGCAGAGCGATCGGACCAGCGTTGCCGCCTACCCACCAATCGTCAGGCTGGCAATCCAGCTGATCTGCGACGAATGCCTGCGCGACAATCTGCGCCGGCACGTGCGCCAGAACACCGAGCTGATCGCCCTGCGGGTGACCGACAATGCCAGCCATCGTGGCGACCATTACATCACGGATACCCCCCGCGAGTACTGGTCGATGGCCCGTTCAGCGATGATTGGCGGCTGCGTCATCGCCTTCATGGCCTGCCTCAAGCTGGTGCTGGTCGAAACCCATATGCCGCCGCTGACCGGCGCCATTCTCTTCTGCCTCAACTACGGGCTCGGCTTCTGCCTGATCCACCTCCTGCACGGCACGGTGTCCACCAAACAGCCGGCAATGACCGCCAATACAATCGCTGCCAGTATCGAAGAAAGCGGCGGCAAGCTGCGCAATATAGAGGTGATGAGCGACCTGATCGCGCGCACCTGTCGCAGCCAGATGGTGGCCATTCTCGGCAACATCTGCATCGCCATTCCACTCGCGGCGCTGATTGCACTCACTATTTCAACGCTCAGTGGCAGGCCTTTCGCCAGCCCCGAGGAAGCGCTCTATTTGCTTGAGGCACAGAGTCCGGTGCATGGTGGGGCTCTGTTCTATGCCGCCATTGCCGGCGTCTGTCTGTTCATCTCCGGCCTGATCAGCGGCTATTACGACAACTACGCGGCCTACAACCGCATCCCGGAGCGCATCCTGCAACTCGACTGGCCGAAGCGCCTGTTCGGGGAATCACGCCGGCGCCGTTTTGCGACCTACCTCGGCGACAATCTCGGCGCACTCGCCGGTAACTTCCTGTTTGGCGTTCTGCTTGGCGGCGTGACGCTTTTCGGGCTGCTTCTGGGGCTGCCGATCGATATCCGCCACGTCGCCTTTTCGTCGGCTTTCGTCGGCATCGCAGTGGTCGGGCTGGGTTCTTCGCCGGACCTGTGGCTGTTGTTCTGGGCCGCACTCGGTGTCGCCGCCATCGGTTTCATCAATCTGGCAGTCAGTTTTGCGCTAGCCCTCGAAGTCGCGCTACGCTCCCGGCAGATCTCGGACCCGCAGTGGAAGACGCTGGCCCGATCACTGATGGATCACTTGCTACGCCAGCCGATGGATTTCTTCTTACCACCCCGGAAGGCCCCTGACTAACAGCCGGCCCACGGAAAGCATCACCGCGAAGTAGCAGCCAAGGACTCGAACGATGAAACTCGCCACTCTGAAAACCGGTGGCCGCGATGGCCAGCTGATCGTCGTCAGCCGCGACCTGAGCCGCTGCCAGCCCGTGCCGGCAGTCGCCCGCACCTTGCAGGCGGCGCTCGACGATTGGCAGCACTGTGTGCCGCAACTTGGCGAGGTGTACGCGGCCCTGAACAACGGTGCCGCTCGCCACGCGATGCCCTTCGTCGAGGAACAGTGCCACTCGCCGCTACCACGCGCCTACCAGTGGGCCGATGGCTCGGCGTACCTCAACCATGTCGAACTGGTGCGCAAGGCGCGCGGCGCCGAGCTGCCACCGTCGTTCTGGACCGACCCGCTGATCTACCAGGGCGGCTCGGACTCCTTTATCGGGCCTCGCGATCCGATCCATGCGCTATCCGAAGACTGGGGAATCGATCTCGAGGCCGAAGTGGCGGTCATCACCGGCGACCTGGCGATGGGCGCGACTGCAGACGAATGCGCAGGGGCCATCCGCTTGCTGATGCTGGTCAACGATGTGTCGCTGCGCCAACTGATCCCCGGCGAGCTGGCCAAAGGCTTCGGCTTCTTTCAGTCCAAGCCGGCCAGCGCTTTTTCGCCAGTCGCCGTGACGCCCGACGAACTGGCGGACGCCTGGAGGGGCTGCAAGCTCCATCTGCCGCTATGCGTCGAGATCAATGGCCAGCCTTTCGGCAGACCGAATGCCGGCGAGGACATGACTTTCGATTTCAGCCAGTTGCTGGCACACGCGGCCCGGACGCGCGAACTCGAAGCCGGCTCGATCATCGGTTCGGGCACGGTCTCCAACCGGCAAGGGAACCTGCACGGCTCGAGCATCGCCCACGGCGGGGTCGGCTATTGCTGTCTGGCCGAGCTGAGGATGTACGAAACCATCGAAAAGGGTGCGCCACAAACCGGCTTTCTCAAGTTTGGCGACAGCGTCCGCATAGAAATGCTGAACGGCGACGGCCAAAGCATCTTCGGCGCGATCGAGCAGACCGTCACACCCCATCGCGCCGCGCTTTGAAGGATGGCGTCTGCCGATTGCTCCCAGACCTCAACACACGGGGACGACCATGCTCAAGCTCTACACCTACTATCGTAGCTCTGCCGCTTATCGGGTGCGCATCGGATTGCAGCTCAAGGGGCTGGCGTACGAAAGCGTCCCGGTTCACCTCACCCGCAACGGCGGCGAACACCTGCAGGAAGACTACCGCGCGATCAATCCAGGCGCCCTGGTTCCCTGCCTGCAAGATGGCGAGCTGACCATCAGCCAGTCCTTGGCCATCCTCGAATACCTCGAGGAGAAGTATCCGCGGCAGCCGTTGCTACCGGCTGACGCGGCTGGCCGGGCGCGCGTGCGCGCGCTCGCGCTGATCGTCGCCTGCGACATCCACCCGCTCAACAATCTCCGTATTCTGAAATATCTGGGTGACCGGCTGGCGCTTGGCGAGGAAGCAAGGAACCGCTGGTACCGGCACTGGGTTGAGGAAGGTTTCATGACTATCGAGGCGCATCTGGCACACGACAGCCAGACCGGCGAGTTCTGCCATGGCGACACACCAGGACTCGCCGATTGCTGCCTGGTTCCGCAGGTCTTCAACGCCGGACGTTTCAACGTCGCCCTGAACCCCTACCCCAACATCCGGCGGATCGCTCGGCGCTGTGAGGAATTGCCGGAATTTGCAGCTGCCCACCCGGCCCGGCAGCCGGATGCCGAATAGCAATGGTAATGCTCTCGCGCCGGGGAGTTCTCACATATAACTTCAACATACACTTCTATCTATTTGTTTTTATGGTATTGCAAAGACTGCGCAGCGAAAAAAAAGGGCGCAAAAAGCGCCCCTTGCCTTGCTGCGACTCGGCAGTCGACAGGCTAGAGGATCGGCGTGTGCTCCCCTGCCGGGTGAGCCGTTCCGCTAGGTTCGTACACCACGTGCGGCCGACCGACCAACAGTGGATCGATCGGGCCAATGGCATCGATGTCCTTGCCGGTGTAGTTCAGCTTGTGCAGGACGTAGCGCATGGCATTGAGACGTGCGCGCTTCTTGCAGTCCGACTTGATGACCGTCCATGGCGTTTCGGCGGTGTCGGTATGGAAGAACATCGCCTCCTTGGCCTTGGTGTAGTCATCCCATTTGTCGAGCGAGGCGAGGTCGATCGGCGACAGCTTCCACTGTTTGAGCGGGTGAACCTGACGCTCCTTGAAGCGGCGACGCTGCTCCTTGCGGCTGACCGAGAACCAGAACTTGATCAGGTGGATGCCGCTGCGCACCAGCGTGCGTTCGACCTCCGGCGTCTGGCGCATGAACTCGGTGTAGTCCTCCTCGGTGCAAAAGCCCATTACCCGCTCGACACCGGCACGGTTGTACCACGAGCGGTCGCAGAAAACGACTTCGCCGGCAGTCGGCAGGTGCCGCACGTAGCGCTGGAAGTACCACTGACCACGCTCCTGCTCGTTCGGCTTTTCGAGTGCGACGACGCGCCCGCCACGCGGATTGAGGTGCTCGGTAAAACGTTTGATGGCGCCGCCCTTGCCCGCCGCATCCCGGCCCTCGAAAATGACGACGACGCGTTGTCCTTTCTCCTTGATCCAGTTCTGCAATTTGAGCAGTTCGACCTGCAGCCGGTATTTCTGCTTCTCGTAAGCCTTGCGCGACATCAGGTTGCGGTAGGGGTAGGAACTCGTTTCGCGCCAACTGGACGCCAGTTCGTCGTCCGGACTGCTCGGCGCCTTTGCTTCCGGCGCCCGCTTGTTTTCCATCAAAGCCTTGCGCAGGGCGGCTGCGTCATCTGGGGACGAGCCGGTCATGATGGTCTCAAGAGTCTGAGCCAGCGACGCCATATCCCCGACCTTGGCGTGCGCGATGATGTCGTCCAGGGCGACCTTTTTGTGCTCGAGCGCAGAACTGGTCGCTTCGGCGATATCGCAGGCCTCCATGCCGGCAGGCGTGCGGGCCGGCGCGACATCACCGTCCGACACCTTGCGAGGCCGCGCCGATGCCGAAGCGGCCCGCGCTCTGGGGGCCCGTGCTGCGGCCTTGACCACGGCACTTGCGGCTAGTGTCGGTGCTCCCGCCGTGCTGCTGTCGGTGTTCGGGTTGGGCGGCGGAGTTCTCTTGTCCATCTATCTCTCTCCCTGTGGGTGTGATTTGCTGCAAAAAATCGGCGTCAAGTGAAGCATCGACGGCGCCTGCCATCATAGCGCCGATATGTCTGATCCTTCAATGGCTTGAGCTTCTTTCGGCGGATGTTTTCGAGGCTTTTCGGCGTTTTCCACTGCCCACCGTCACAAAGTTCGACTGGTGATCGTTGGCCGCGCCGGTCAACGCCGGTCAATCTGCGCTCCTGAAATGTGCCCGCACCTGCGTCGGCAAGCGCCTTACCGCGTCATCGAAAGGGTGAAAACCTTCAAAAGTGTGGTCATGGCACGTTGCCGCCCATACTTTCGTACAATCATGGTTAATTTCTGCCATGATCGCCGGACGTAAACCGGGCGCGCCCCGGAGGTCTGCATGCTCCCGTCAAGAAACACGCCCGTGATACGGGTGCCGGTTGTTTGGTTGCAGTTGGTCATGCTACTGGCCAGCATGGTCACCGGCATGGTCGCCTGCACGCCTTCCGAGCCGGTACGAATCGGTTTCCTGGGTGGTCTGTCCGGGCGGGTCGCCGACCTCGGTATCGGCGGCCGCAACGGCGCCACCCTGGCGGTCGAGATGCGCAACCGGCAGGGCGGCATCAACGGCCGGCCAATCGAACTGATCGCCGAGGATGACCAGCAGGACGCGGAGGTGGCCACACAGGCCGTCGCTCGCCTGCTGGCTCGCAAGGTCGACGTGATCATCGGGCCGATGACCAGTGCGATGGCCGTGGCGGTGTTACCGCAGGTCAACGCGGCCGGCATACCATTGATCTCCCCGACCGCCACGACCAACCTGCTGACCGGTCTGGATGACCAGTTCTTCCGCGTCGTCGCCGCCACAGCAGCGCATGTCTTCAAATCCGCCGAGCACCATTTCCGGGACAACGGTCTGCGGCGGGTGGTGCTCGTCTGCGATCTCCGCAACAAGCCCTACACTGACAGCTGGGCGACAGATTTCCGTAACGCCTTCGAGCGCATGGGCGGGCAAGTGGTCAGTGCCGTCGGTTTCGATGCCGGCGAGTCCCTGACGGCTGTGGCGATCCGCGTGCTCGCCAGCAAGCCTGACGGCGTGGTGATCATTGCCAATTCGGTGGACACCGCTCTGCTCGTCCAGCAGATCCGCATGCGCGATAAAACAATTCGCCTCGGCGCGGCCGAATGGGCAGCCACCGAACGTCTGCTGGAACTTGGCGGCCGGGCGGTGGAGGGCCTGGTCGTCGCCCAACACCTCGACCGCGACAGTCAGGCGCCTGCGTACCTGGCCTTTCTCCGCGCCTACCGCGAGCGCTTCGCGCACGAGCCGGGTTTTGCCGGGCTGACCGCTTTCGACGCCACCAACGTTGCGCTCGACGCAGTCGCCGGCAACGAGAGCGGCCAGACGCTCAAGCAGGCGCTGCTCGGACGCGCCGAATTTTCCGGTGCGCAGGGGCCGATCCGCTTTGACGCCAGCGGCGATACCCAAGGCGAGACCTTTCTTTCGATGATCCACGATGGCAAATTCGAGCCCCTGCGCTAACCCCGCTCGGCCAGGTTCACCGTGGCAGGATAATCCGCCCTTCACCCCACCTGACGCCGTTTCGGAATAACATTCGCTGCATGGCCCACTCACTTCGCTTCTGGCTTGCGCTGGGCCTGTCTGCCATGGTCGCCGTGGCCCTCGCGGTATTCGTCGCCATCCTGCTCGGGGTGCTGGTACCGCGTCTGAACGATCAGGTAGAAAGCAGCAACAAAGCCCTTGGCGTGGCACTGTCGCAGCAAGTGGCCGATTTTATGCAGCAATCGGCAGCCGAACTGGAACGCGTGGCGGCCGAACTCGAGGCGGAGCCCGCCACCCCGGATCGCACTCGCACCATCATCGATAGCCAAGCCAACGCGCATGCACCTCTGGCGGCACTCTACATCCTCGACACCGACGCCCGCGTATTGGATGTCGGCCTGCCGCTAGAGCGCCGGAACGGGCGCGGCGACCTGCTGGGACTGGACTTTTCGACGCGCAGCTTTTACCGCGCCGCAGAATCCACCGACAGCACGGTCTGGTCTGACACCTACCTGTCGCAACGCGGCAAGATCGTCGTCGCCATCACCGTGCCACTCGGCGTTCAACCCGCACGCGACAGCGTGGCGCACCGGATGCTGGTTGGTGAACTCGATCTCGAACAGCTTTCGGAACATATTGGCGAGCTCGGCCAGTCGGTCGCCGTGCTGCCGATCATCATTGACCACCTCGGTCAGGTGGTCGCGCATCCGGTGGCCAGCCACGCCGTCCGTCAGGAAAGCCTGGCTTACCTGCCGCTGGTAAAAGCCGGCCTTGCCGGTCACTTCGACACCGGCCTTTTTTCGCTCGATGGCCGGGAGCACATCGGGACAGTGACGCCGATTGGTGGTTCCGGCTGGTTGACCCTGGTCGCACAACCGACCGATGTCGCCTTCGCCACCATGCGCTCCACCCTGCTGGCAATCGCCGGGGGCCTGGCCGCGGCCCTCGCGCTGGCTGTACTCAGCGCCTACCTGTATGGCCAGCAGCTGGTACGTCGGGTCGCCGACTTCGGCCGCCACGTCCAGGCGATCGCCGACGGTGATTACACCGCGCCGCTGCCGTCATCGCGTGCTGAAGAGCTGGCGAATCTGGCGGTGAGCATGCGCCGCATGGCCAATGCCATCCTTGAGCGCGAAGCCGCCCTGGCCGCCTCCGAGGAACACTATCGAGCCTTGTTCAGCGACGCACCGCTTGCCTATCAGTCGGTCGACCTGAGCGATGGGAGCTTCGTCGAGGTCAATGAGGCCTGGCTGACCCTGCTCGGCTACCGGCGTGACGACGTGATCGGCCACCCGATCAGTGAGTTCATCGACGAAAACTCCGCGCGCGTGCTGGCCGAGAACTTGCCGAACCTGGTCAACCACGGGCGGATTGACGAGCTGTTGTTCAACTTCCGGCACCAGGACGGTCAGACCGTCAAAGTGCTGCTCAATGGTCGTATCCATCAGACCGGGCACGGCACAACACGTACCCATTGCATACTCACCGACATCACCGAACGCCAACGCGTCGAGGAGGCCCGACGGCGATCCGCTGCCCTGCTCGAACATCAGGCCGACCGGGCACTGGCCATGCTCGAGCTGCCCAAGGCGGCCGAGCAGATGGACGAAGACGCATTCATCCAGCACGGACTGGCCGTGGCCGAAGGCCTGACCGGCAGCCCGATCTCCTTCCTCTATTTCATCGACGCCGATCAGCAGACAATCGACTCGGTCAGCTGGTCGCGTGGCACCCGCCGAGGCCAGTTCCAAGCAGTCGCCGAGCAGCTCTGTGCGAGCAACCTGGCTGGTCTCTGGGCCGCCGCGCGACGGCAACGCTCGCCGGCGGTCTTCGATGAACTACCGACACCCTTCGCCAGCCCCCTCCCCGCTGCCGTTGCCGGGCTCACCAGACTGGTCAGCGTACCGGTAATCGAGGGTGGCCTCGGGCGCATGATGCTCGGCGTCGGTAACAAGGCGGAGCCCTACAGCGAGCACGAGATCGAGACCGTTCGCCTGATCAGCCAGGACATCTGGCGCATCGTCAATCAGCGTCGCGCCGAGCAGGCGCAACGTCTGGCGGCGAACGTGTTCGCGGCGAGCACCTCGGCGATCTGCATCACCGATGCGGATGAACGCATTGTCTCGATCAACCCGGCGCTGACCGTGATCACCGGCTATAGCCTGCACGAGATCGTCGGCCAAACGCCCAGACTGTTCTCGGCCGGGCACCGCAACGACAGCTCTGGTCACGAGATGTGGAGCCGAGTCGCTGCGCACGGGCTGTGGCAAGGCGAGGTCTGGAATCGTCGCAAGAATGGCGAGGTGTTTCCGGCGTGGCTGACAATTACCTCGGTCACCAACAGCGACGGCGCCGTGACCCACTATACGGGCAGCTTCGAAGACATCAGCGAGCGCAAACGATCCGAGGAGCACATTCACTTCCTCGCCCACCACGACGCGCTGACAAGGCTGCCGAACCGCACTTTGCTCGAGGATCGCATTCGCCAGGCGATTGCCAAGTCGCGGCGTGACGGGACGCGTACAGCGGTGCTTTTCCTCGACCTCGACCGCTTCAAGCTGATCAACGACACGCTTGGTCACAACACTGGCGACCAGCTGCTGACGCGCGTCGCCGAGCGCCTCAAGGACCTGCTGCGCGAAACGGAAACGGTAGCGCGGCTGGGCGGCGACGAATTCATCATTGTCATCCCGGGGCTCGCCGACATCGAGCGGGCGGCGCACGTCGCGCAAAGGATCCTCGATGTCATTGCGGCGCCGCAGGTGATCGACGAGCGGCCACTGCACGTGACGCCGAGCATCGGTATCAGCATCTATCCTGACGACGGCGAAGACGTACCGACACTGCTGCGCAATGCCGACACCGCGATGTATCACGCCAAGGAACGCGGCCGCAACAACTTCAAGTTCTTTACCCAGGACATGAATCAGGCCGTGCAGGAGCGGGTATCGATCGAGAGTGACCTGCGTAGCGCTATCGAACGCCAGGAGTTCGTCCTTTTCTATCAGCCCCTGGTCGACTGCCGCAGCGGCGCGGTCTCGGGCATGGAGGCGCTGATTCGCTGGAACCATCCGCGGCACGGCCTGGTGCCACCGGATCGTTTCATTGCGGTTGCCGAAGAAACCGGACTGATCATCCCGATCGGCGCATGGGTGTTGCGCGAGGCCTGCCGTCAGGCGAAGTGCTGGCACGACGCGGGGCACAACGGCCTGCGCATCAGCGTGAACCTTTCTGCGCGGCAGTTGCGGCAAGCCGATCTGTGCCAGCAAATCAGCGCTACTCTCGCCGAATTTGGTTTGCCGCCGTCGAGTCTCGAACTCGAATTGACCGAGAGCTTGCTGGTAGACGACCCGACCACCGCCACGGCCTGGCTGCAGACGCTGGCCGAGCTCGGCATCCGGATGGCAATCGACGACTTCGGCACCGGCCACTCCAGCCTTGCCTATCTCAAATGCTTCCCGGTCGCGCGACTGAAAATCGACCGCTCTTTTGTCCGCGACTTGTCGACCGACGCCAACGACGCGGCAATCGTCCGCGCCATCGTGGCGATGGCCAAGAGCCTGCAGATCGACGTCATTGCCGAGGGCGTTGAAACCGTCGAACAACTGCGGTTTCTCGAAGCACAGGGCTGCTTCGAGGTTCAGGGCTATCTCTTCAGCCGGCCGCGGCCGGCGGGCGACTTCGAGAGTTTCCACTTCACCGTACCCCCGGCCGCCCGATAGCTTGCATCGGCGAGAAGCGCGCCGCCAGTCGATCGGGATTGAAGTCTGCTCGACGCGCGGACTATAGTGACCGGGATCCCCGCGATCAGCCTTCACCCAAGGGAGAACAACCATGCCGCGCAATCTCGTGGTCTGCAGTGACGGAACCTGGTGCACCCCCGAGCAGCAGATGGGCGCCCTGCCCTGTCCGACCAACGTGGTCAAGCTGTACAACCTCTGCCTGCGCGACGATCGGCAACTGACCTACTACCACCCGGGTGTCGGTGCGGAAGGTAGCCTGGTCGAGCGCGTGCTCGGCGGGGGTATCGGCTTCGGTCTCAGCCGCAACATCCTCGGTGCCTACCGCTGGTTGTGCGACCACTATTGCACTGGCGACAGGATATTCCTCTTCGGCTTCAGTCGCGGCGCCTATACCGCGCGCAGTCTCGGCGGCTTCATCACTCGCTGCGGCCTTCTCGACCTCGGCGGTGCCAGCGACCGGCAGGCCTGGAAAGCGGTCGAGGCAGCCTACGAACGCGGCTACCGGCAGCGCGAAGCTCCCGCGGTCTGGCAGGCAGGCCACACCTTTCTTCGCGGCGACCTGGCTGATGGCAGCGTCGGCATCCACCTGATTGGCGTCTGGGATACCGTCGGTTCGCTCGGGGTGCCCGACGACCTGATTCTCTTCGACCAGATTCTCGATGACCCGCACAACTACCGCTTCCACGACACCCAACTCAGCACCGCCGTGCGCCATGGTCGGCACGCGGTCGCCATGGACGAACAGCGGGCGAGTTTTGCGCCGACGCTGTGGACCGGCGGCACACGCCCGGCCGACGGCAGTCTGAAGCAACTGTGGTTTGCCGGCACCCACAGCGACGTCGGTGGCGGCCACGCCGAGTGTGGTCTTTCCGACGATGCGCTGCAGTGGATGAGCAAGGAAGCCGTCGCCCTCGGCCTGCGCGTCAATCCGGCTCTCGCCAAGCAACTGGCGCCCGAGCCGCGCGGTGTCCTGCACGATTCGGCGACCGGCGTCTGGAAACATCTGCGAACGCTGCCCCGCCCCACACCGCTGGTCGCCGCGAGTAGCGTCGGCAGCGAGCTGGCCGCCCAGGTTTGGGACCGGCACCAGGTGCCGCCTCTGGCGCAGGCACCGTACTGGCCAACGCGGGTCCTCGGCGCCGACGAATCGGTCAGCGCGGCAGTCTTTGCCCGTCCCCACTGGAACGCCGTCGGTCTCTACCTGGAAGGGGGCGTGAATTACGCTTTCGTCGCCCACGGCGAATGGCTGGACAGCAGCGTCCCCTGCGGCCCGGGCGGCGCGCGCGACGGACAATTCAACGTTGGCGAGGTCGCGCACCTTCTGGGTAGTGCGATCGGCGAGGCCGAAGATATTTACCGGCGGTTGACCGGCAAGCAGAACGCAGACTGGTGGGGATCACGCCGTTGCGAGGATGCACCATGGTTCGCCCTGATCGGCATGGTCGCCAACCAGCCGAACGCGGATGGCAGCGGCACGGCGATCGAAGGCGAGACTTTCGTCATTGGCGACCGCTGTACGTTCAGGCCGACACGTTCCGGCTATCTGTACTGTTATGCCAACGATGCCTGGAAGTTCTACGGCAACAACCGCGGCCAGATCACGCTGACCGTCAGCCACAAGTGATCGAAGGCGGACTGCGCCGCGTCGCGCGTGCGGCGTCGGCCGGGCGGTCTTCGCAAGCAGCAACCAGCAGTCAATGACCGCTTATTCGAGCGGGCCGGCAAGGACGATCCGGAAACCGATGTCGCCGTCACGATCATCGGGCGAAAAATAGTCGCGCTTCGCAGTACGCAGATCGCCCGGAAAATCGAGCCAGGAGCCGCCGCGCAAGGCGCGCGAGTTGTCGCCGCCGATCTGCGTATGGCCGGGTTGATCGTACTCGTTCAGGCACCATTCCCAGACATTGCCGGCAAGATCCGCGACCATCCCGCCAGCGGGCGCACCGCGGGGATACATGCCGACGGCCATCGTCCTGCCGGTGCCACTTTCGTGACTGTTGGCATGGGCCGGGTTCCAGTCACTCCCCCATGGGTACTTGCGCTTTTCGACACCTCCCTGAGCCACCCACTGCCACTCGCATTCGGTCGGCAGACGAACGATCTCGGCCCCAGAGAGGCCCCACTGCTCGCTGAGCCAGCGGCAGAAAGCAACCGCATCGCTCCACGCGATGTTGATCGCCGGATGGTTGTGGAAAGCCCAGCGCGCTTCGCCAGCCTGTTTGCGCTGAACCAGCTTGTGCCACCAGCGGCGGTCGTGATAGCCATCGTCAGCATTGACAAAGACGTTGTACTGCTGCCACGTAATCGGATACCGGGAGATACGCAGTGGCCTCACCGCAAAGACCTCGCTGCCCCGCCCTTCGAGGTTCACTTCGCCGCCCGCAACGTCGACCCACACGATATCCGGCAGCCCGTTGGCCGCAAGCCCGACGCCGCGCCGCGGATCGTCCATCTGATTGAGCCGTACGCCGATCTCTTCACGGCGATGGTGCGGCGTCTCGTCAGCCGCCAGTTCTTCGAGCAGGAACAGCGGCTCGGGCCGCAGGAACTCGCGCAGCGCCTCTTCCAGTTGGCCTTCCAGCGCCCGCCAGGCCTCAATGCCCGGATCGCGAAAATCAGGGTCGGCCGGTGTCGCTCGATGACTTAGCTCGAGTAAGGCCAGCAGCAGTGGCTTCTGACGTTCCCAGCTCCAGCGTAGTACATCGTCTTGCCCGGCCGGGCCGCCAGACCTCTGCCCCCCATTCTGCTGGATCGCCTGCCACCATTCCCTTGCCGCCTGTTTTACCTGCCGACGCAGCGACAGGCTGTCCCGGTAGCGGGCGCACCACTGGCGGAGTCGCGGCCAATGGCTGAGCAGCGTCTCATGGGCGAGTTCGACATGCTGGTCGTCGTGATCGGTGAGAAAGCCCTGGCGGCGCAGCGCGTCGACCAGCCGGCCGACCTGCCGGTCCGCACGCAGCGGTTCGATTTCGGCCGTGCGACGGGTCGGCAATCCATCGATCACCGTCGCCAGCTCCGAAAACAGACGTGCGCAGGCAAGTTCCAGATCCGGTTCGCTGTCGATCAATCGTTCAATAGCGGCAGCGGCACTATCGACGATGCTCTCGAGGCCACCCATGCGCTGGTAGGCCTCCAGCGTCAGGCCCTGTTCGGGGTCGTGCTGTTCGAAGAGCCTCTCCAGGGTCAGTGCGATCAACGGCAACGCACCCTTCGTTGCGCCGGCCGCCGCGACCAGTGTCGACACCAGCTCGGCCTGAACCGGGACGCCACTGGCTTCGGCCGGACCGGTAATGATCGCTTGCAGCTGCTCTTCGCTCCTGATCGGCTCGAGCGCAACCAAGGAGGCGCGAAACAGGTCTTCACCCAGCCATTCCATCAGGCGATCGGTAAATTCGCTGCGCAGAGTCAGCACCAGGTACAGGCTCTCGATACCGATCAGGACACCGAACAGCTTGCGGAATCGCCGCGAACTCGCCGGCGAGGTATGCGTAAACAGCTCTTCGAACTGGTCGATCAGCAGCAGCAGGGGACGACCATGCTGACCGAGCAGCTCGGCGCTGGCGGCAGCCAGATGGTCTTCGGACTGCTTCGACTCTCCCGCCTCGGCCAGCAAGCGCTGCAAATGGTCGACCGACTCCCGAACGTCACTTTCGCCGTCGCTAGGCAGCGCACGACAGAGCGCGTCCGCCAGCTGGTGAAATGGAGCGGCCTGTGGCTCGAAGTGCAAATAGCTTGATTCCGCAAGCGACGCAGCAAAACGGGGGACGACCCCGGCCGCCACCAGTGAAGATTTGCCCGTGCCCGAACGGCCGACGACGCTGATCAGCCGCGTCTCGGCAAAACGCTCGATAACCCGAGCGGCATCCTGGTCGCGCCCGAAAAACAGGCGATAAGCCTCCGGTTTGAACGCGGCAAGGCCGGGATAGGGATTACTGACCAAGACTCCCGTAGCAGGCGCGGCGGGCGGCGTGCCGGTCTGGCTTTCTGCGGACATTTCCGCCTGCCTGGCGATATTATCGGAGGGCGGTGGCGCGGCAGTGGAGCGAGTCATTTCAGATCAAGCCTCGAGCGACATCCCGGGAACATCATAGGCCCAAAGCCGGGCATTCGGAAGCGACGGGCCGAATGCCCGGATGATCGTTCGCTTGCGGTAAGATTCCTGATCCCCTCTCCCCACCCCGACCCTGCGTCGACCCCCAGCTGAGGAAAGCACCCGAATGATCGATCTGTACACTGCCGCGACACCGAACGGCCACAAGATATCCATCGCCCTCGAGGAACTCGCCCTGCCCTACCGCGTGCACCTCCTGAGCCTGTCGAAGCGCGAGCAGAAGGAGGCCTGGTTTCTGGCGATCAATCCGAACGGTCGCATACCGGCGATCGTCGATCGCGCGGCCGACGATTTTGCCGTCTTCGAGTCTGGCGCCATACTGCTCTACCTCGCCGAAAAGACCGGGCAACTGATGCCCCATGATGTCAAAGGCCGCTCGCGGGTGATCCAGTGGTTGATGTTCCAGATGGGGGGTATCGGGCCGATGATGGGCCAGGCCAACGTCTTCTTCCGTTACTTTCCGGAAAAGATCCAGCCGGCCATAGACCGCTACCAGGGCGAGAGCAGACGACTGTTCCGCGTCCTTGACGGCCACCTCAAAGACCACGAATTTCTTGCCGGCGACTACTCGATTGCCGATATCGCCAACTGGGCCTGGGTGCGCACACATCGCTGGTCGGGCGTGGACATCGACGACCTGCCGCACCTGCAGCGCTGGCGCGACCAGATTCGCTGCCGCCCGGCGGTGGAAAAAGGGATCAACACCCCGCCATCGGCGATCGACCGCGACGCCGACGACGAGCAAGCGCGGCAGTTCGCCGAGGACGCACGTCAGATGGTCGAGACCGGGCAGTCGCGCGCGGGTGGCCTCTAAGCCCTCCAGAACTTCCCGGTAGCGCTTGTGCGGTTCGGCGATCGATTGCTGCGGCGTGAGCGCCGAATCTGTCCTATAGTGGTCTGGCGACTCACTTTCGGAGATTTCCGATGCCCCAGTGTCAACTTCACACGCTCCACCGTGCCCCGGACGCCGCCTCGAACAAACCGCCGCTTCTCTTCCTGCATGGCGGCTATGTAGACGCCAGAAGCTGGGATACGCACTTTCTTCCCTATTTTTCGCGTGCTGGCTACGATTGCCACGCCATCGACTTTTCCGGGCATGGCCAGAGCGAGGGACGTGAACACCTGGACGCGTTGAGCCTCGACGACTACCTGGCCGACGCCTTGCGGGCCGTCGACGCTCTGGACAGGAAACCGGTGGTGATCGGGCATTCGATGGGCTCCTTCATCGCCGAGCGTCTGCTCGAGCAATCGCTCGTCCAGGCGGCCGTCCTGATGTCTCCGGTCCCGACCAACGGCACTCTCGCGTCAGGAACCAAGCTGCTCCTGGCCTACCCAAAATTCCTCGGCGAAGTACGCAACGTCACCAGGGGTCGAGTCAGCGCAGACGCCCTGCACCTGATCAAGGAGGTCTATTTTTCGCCGTCGACGACACCGGAAACGCTGCTGCGCTTCGTTGAACTGGTGCAGCCGGAATCGGCACGGGCCATCTGCGACCTGGCTCTCCTGGGCTGGAGGTGGCTACCGACACCACCGAAGCTGCCTGTGCTGGTGATCGGTGGTGAGCTCGATACGGTGTTTCCGCCATCCCTGATCTGGCCGGTGGCAAAGCGCTGGAATGCCGAATTGCAGGTCATTCCCGATACCGGCCATGCCCTGATTCTCGACGAGCACTGGTCGGTGTGTGCGGAGAGCGTACACGGCTGGCTCGAACAGCTCGACGAACAGCACCCACCTGGTCGGATGCACGAAGAAGCGTCCGCCTGCGCGATCTGAGTCGTTACCGCCGCGGGCTGACCCGACACGCCAGCGCGGCAGCAACCGGCGCCATCGTAGCCGCGTATAATGGGTGTTTTCGCAACCAGTAGAGAGAGCTCACATGGGCCTTGATCGCGTCCCTTCCGGCAAAGCACTTCCCAATGATTTCAACGTCGTTATCGAAATCCCGATGCACGCCGATCCGGTGAAATACGAAGTGGACAAGGAAAGCGGACAGGTTTTCGTCGATCGCTTCATGTCCACCGCCATGCACTATCCGTGCAACTATGGCTATATCCCCCACACCATCGCTGGCGATGATGACCCGGTCGATGTGCTGGTGGTCACCCAGTTCGCGCTACCGCCCGGCGTCGTCGTACGCTGCCGGCCGATCGGCCTGCTGGCGATGGAAGACGAGGCCGGGCAGGATGGCAAGCTACTGGCGGTTCCGGTGGACAGCCTGACGCAGATGTATCGTGACATCGAGTCGCCGCGCGACTTTCCGCAGGTGATCCTGGATCAAATCTCGCACTTTTTTGCCCACTACAAGGATCTCGAGCGCGGCAAGTTCGTCAAGGTCGCGGGCTGGCTGGGTGTTGACGAAGCCAAGAAGGAAATCATGGAAGGCGTCAAGCGTTACGCCGAAGCCAAAGAGAAGCCAAACTTCTAGATTTCTTTCGTCACCTTGATCAAGGGGCGCGCAGGCGCCCCTTTCGCTGATGCCCGCGCCCATGTCCCTCAAGATTGCCATTGCCCAGATCAATGCGACGGTCGGCGACTTTGCCGGCAACGCGGCGCGCATTCTCGATTTCGCCGCCCGCGCGCGGACACAGGGTGCCGACCTCCTGCTGACGCCGGAACTGGCGCTCTGCGGTTATCCACCAGAGGACCTGCTGCTGCGCGAGGACTTCGCTGCGGCCTGCGAAGATGAGCTCGATAGGCTCGCGGCCAGCGTGCAGGGAATTGCCGTCCTCGTCGGCCACCCGGAGCGGCGCGGCTACCGCTGCTACAACGCCGCGACCCTGCTCAACGACGGCAAGCGTGTGGCGACCTACTACAAGCAGCGGCTACCCAGCTACGAGGTGTTCGACGAAGAGCGCTATTTCGATTCCGGTGAAAGCTCCTGCGTGCTGACCATCAAGGGCGTCCGCTGCGGCGTCAATATCTGCGCTGATGTCTGGGAAGCTGGTGCCGCCGATCTCGCCCGCGCAGCCGGTGCCGAACTGCTGCTCGTGCTCAATGCTTCGCCCTACCATATCGGCAAACGCGAGCGGCGTACGGCAGTCCTGCGCCAACGCATCGCGACCACCCGGCTGCCGGTGATCTACGCCAATCTGGCCGGCGGCCAGGACGAACTGGTCTTCGATGGGGGGTCCTTCGTGCTCGACTCGCACGGCACGCTCTGTTGCCAGTTGCCGCAGTTCGAGGAAGCACTGGCCATCGTCGACGTGGTCGACGGCGAGCCACAAGCCGGTGAGATCGTGCCGGCACCCTGCGTTGAAGCGGAGGTGTACCAAGCGCTGGTGCTGGGCGTACGCGACTACCTGGGCAAGAACGGTTTCCCCGGCGCGATCATCGGTCTGTCGGGTGGCATCGACTCGGCGCTGACCCTGGCGGTTGCCGTCGACGCGCTCGGCGCCGACCGCGTGCGGGCGGTGATGATGCCGTCTCCCTATACCGCCGATCTCAGTCTTTCGGAGTCGCGCGAGATGGTCCGCCTGCTGGGCGTACGTTACGACGAAATTGCCATCGAGCCGGCCATGCAAACTTTTGCCGCGATGCTGGAAAAGCAGTTCGCCGGCCTGCCGGCAGACACCACCGAAGAAAACCTGCAGGCGCGGATCCGCGGCATGATCCTGATGGCCCTCTCGAACAAGACCGGTGCGCTGGTGCTGACCACCGGCAACAAGTCGGAAATGGCGGTTGGTTACTGCACCCTCTACGGTGATATGGCCGGTGGATTTGCGGTCATCAAGGACATTGCCAAGACCTGGGTGTACCGCCTGTCGCGCTGGCGCAACACGCGCTCGTACATCATTCCCGAACCGATCATCAGCCGCCCACCGTCGGCAGAACTGAAAGCCGGCCAGACCGATCAGGACAGTCTGCCCCCGTACGAAGTGCTCGACGCGATCGTCGAGGCGTACATGGAAAAGGACATCAGCCCGCGCGAGATCATTGCCCGCGGTCATGCCGAAGCCGATGTGCGCCGGGTCGTGCATCTATTGAAGATCAGCGAGTACAAGAGGCGTCAGGCCCCGGTAGGCATCCGCGTCACCCAACGCGGCTTTGGCAAGGATTGGCGCTATCCGATCACCAATCGCTACCGTGACCCCTACTGATCGTCGGCACGGATCGTTTATCGACGCCTGATTTCTGATACGATTTCTTTACGATCTTCCCCGGGAGCAAAGACAGTGAAAAAAATTGAAGCGATCATCAAACCATTCAAGCTCGATGAAGTGCGCGAAGCGCTGTCAGAGATCGGCGTTACCGGCCTGACCGTGACCGAGGTCAAAGGATTCGGCCGCCAGAAGGGGCACACCGAGCTCTATCGCGGGGCGGAATACGTGGTCGACTTCCTGCCCAAGGTGAAGATCGAAATCGTCGTTTCCGACGCCTCGGTCGAGGGCGCCATTGACGCTATCGTCAAGGCGGCGCGCACCGGCAAGATCGGTGACGGCAAGATCTTCGTCACCGCGGTCGATCAGGTGGTGCGCATCCGTACCGGCGAACTCGACGAATCGGCGATCTGAGCGGTCACTTCCCACTTCGTGCGCGGTCGCCGCTGCCATCCGGTGAGCTGCTGGCCAACCGTCCCCGCCATTAGCGCGGTTTGCCACCGCTCTTCAACAATACCCACAAGGCACCATCGCCGCCGTCACAGGGCGGTGCATGACAGAACGCCAGAACGTCCTTGCAGCGACCCAGCCAGACCTTGACCAGTTGGCGCAGGATCCCTTCCCGCCCGGGCGAGCCGTTGCCGCGGCCGTGCACGATGCGCAGGCAGCGCCTGCCGGCGGCCAGCGATCCGGTGATAAAGAGCGTCACCTGTTCGTGCGCCTGATGCCGGTTCATGCCGTGCAGATCGATATGATCCTGGATGCTCCAGCGGCCGCGACGCAGGTCGCGCAGCACCATCCTTGACAAGCCGCTGCGCAGGAAGGAATCGGCGCCGCCGAGATCCAGCCAATCGTCGATGGCCAACGGCGCGTGCAGCAGCTCGGCAATCACCGCTGCTTCGTCGAGCTCCCGTTGACGTGGTCGCGGGCTTGGCTTTGGCCCTTCGAAGTTGACCCGATCGGCCTTGCGCAGTGGCGTTGCGCCGTCAACCGCGGCGAGAAAGGCGTCCACATCCTCCATGCTTGATCGATGTTTCTGAGTCATCGCAAAAGCCCATGTTCATCTCGGCGGCACCTGCCGGCAACGACAGCACGAGGTTGTTGTCAACCGGCCAGGCCAAGACTATCGAGGTAACGCTCCGCATCAAGCGCCGCCATGCAGCCGCTGCCAGCCGAAGTGCAGGCCTGACGGTAGATGTGATCCTGTACGTCGCCGGCAGCGAAGATCCCCGGAATCGACGTCGCGGTCGCATTACCCTGACTGCCGCACTGCGTGATCAGGTAGCCAGCTTCCATTTTCAGCTGGTCGACGAACAGATCCGTGTTCGGCTTGTGGCCGATGGCGATGAAGACGCCCATCAGCGGAATGTCCTCGGGGGTATCGGTCAACTTGTCGCGGATGCGCATGCCGGTCACCCCGGACTGGTCGCCGAGCACCTCGTCGAGCGTGCAGTTCCAGCGAATGGTGATCTTGCCGGCCTTCTCTTTGGCGAACAGCTTGTCCTGCAGGATTTTCTCGCTGCGCAGCTTGTCGCGCCGATGCACCAGGGTGACGTGACTGGCAATGTTCGCCAGGTAGAGGGCCTCCTCGACAGCCGTGTTGCCGCCGCCGATCACCGCCACCGGCTGATTGCGGTAGAAGAACCCGTCGCAGGTCGCACAGGCGGAAACGCCGCGGCCGGCATACTCTTCCTCGGAGGGCAGACCGAGATACTGCGCCGAGGCGCCGGTAGCGATGATCAGCGCGTCGCAGGTATAGGTCGCGGAATCACCGACCAGGGTAAACGGCCCATCGGTCAGCTTGGCGGTGTTGATGTGATCGAAGATGATCTCGGTATCGAAGCGGCGGGCATGCTCTTCGAAGCGCTGCATCAGGTCGGGCCCCTGCACGCCCTGCGCGTCGGCCGGCCAGTTATCCACGTCGGTCGTCGTCGTCAGCTGTCCGCCCTGCGCCATGCCGGTGATCAGCACCGGCTTCAGATTGGCGCGCGCCGCGTAGACGGCGGCAGTATAACCGGCGGGGCCGGAGCCCAGAATCAGCAGTCGGCAATGGCGAATCGCTTGGGTCATCTTGATTGGCTCTGGTAGTGGGTCAGGCAAAAATTATAACCGCCAACACCGGCCGCTCCAGCGCCAGGTTTTGCCGGCTTTGCTTCGAAAACCTGCAAAGTGCCTTATAATCGCCGCGCAAGCCGTTGATAGAAATAACTTCACCCGATGAAGGAATGCCTCATGAACACACAGGTAGAGCAGCCCAGAAGGGGCCCCAGCCTGATCTTGCTGCACAGTATCCCGATCTTTGCCGGCGTGCCCGATGCGCAGCTCGAACAGATCGCCAAGGTCGCCTTTCATCGCCGGGTGGCCCGCCAGACGACCATTGTCCGCGCCGGAGACAGCACCGATTCCCTGTATGTGCTGATCAGCGGCGGCGCCAAGGTGCTCAACAGCGACGAAGAGGGGCGCGAGGTGATCCTGACCCTGTTCGGCCCCGGCGAGTTCTTCGGCGAAATGGGTCTGATCGACGGCAGCCCTCGTTCCGCCGACGTGGTGGCCACCGAGACCTGTGAACTGCTGGTGATCACCAAGAACGACTTCAAGCGCTGCCTGGCAGAGAACTTCGACCTCTGTCTGAACATCATGAAGAGCCTGGTCCAGCGCCTGCGCGAGGCAGACCGCAACATCGAAAGCCTGGCGCTGATGGACGTCTACGGCCGTGTCGCCAAGCTGCTGATCGATTTTTCGGAAGAAGTGCAGGGTCAGCGCGTGATCCAGCGTCGCCTCACCAAACAGGATATCGCCAAGATGATCGGCGCCTCGCGCGAGATGGTCAGTCGGGTCATGAAGGATCTCGAGAACCAGGGATACTTCCGGGTGGAAGAGGGCAGGATTGTCCTCCTGGAGAAACGCACACCCTCGCCGGCCGCCGCTGCCGCCCGCTCCTAGACTTCCTAGACTTCGCGTACAGATTGCATTGATGGCTTTGCTGAACAAACTTGCCGGCAGGACTTCCTACACCCCCAGAACGCCGAGTCCGCTGCCGGAGAAAATCGCTGTCCTCCTTGAGGAATCACGCTGGCTGATCCTGATCGTGGTCGCCAGCTTTCTCGCGCTCTCGCTGTGGGGCTACAGTCGCGACGACCCCGGCTGGTCGCACGCGGTACACACGACCACCCTGCATAACCCGGCTGGCCGTTTCGGTGCCTGGCTGGCCGATTTGATGCTCTACGTCTCCGGCCTCTCCGCCTGGTGGTGGGTCGTCCTGCTGCTGACTTTCGTCTGGTGGGGCTACCGACGCCTGGACGGCCAGCGGCCGACCGATCGGCGTCCGCTGTACATTGCCCTGGCCGGCTTCGTGGTGCTGATCGTCGCCAGCAGTGGCCTGGAAACCCTGCGTTTTTACACCCTCAAAGCGACCCTACCGGTGGGTCCCGGCGGCTTGATCGGCATCGAGCTCGCCGCTTTCAGCGTGCGCTATCTCGGCTATACCGGCGCTACGCTGGCCCTGTTTTCCTTGCTGGCGCTTGGCTGGAGCATCTTCTCCGGCATTTCGTGGATATCCGCCGCGGAAGGCATCGGGGCGCTGTTCGAAGGCGCCTGGCTGGCCGTTCACGGTCTTTTCGAGCGCTGGCAGGATCGACGGATCGGCCGCGAAGTCGCCCGTGAGCGCGAAGCGGTGGTCAAAGTCGAGAAGAAGCGCGGCGAAACGCACGAGCCGATCTTGATCGAAAAGCGCGAACCCGTGGTAGCGGCGCCGCCGCTACCGCCGAAAGTCGAGAAGCGGATCGACCGCGAGCGGCAAGCTGCCCTGTTTCCCGAAGCGGTGAGAGACGGCTTGTTACCGCCACTGCATCTGCTCGAACCCGCAGCGCTGCAGAGCGACCGCGTCAGTCCCGAGACGCTGGAGTACAACTCCCGCCTGATCGAGCGCAAGCTGGCCGAGTTCGGGGTCCAGGTGACCGTGACCGCGGCCTATCCGGGACCGGTCGTCACGCGCTACGAATTCGAGCCGGCAGTCGGCGTCAAGGGGGCGCAGATCCTCAATCTGGCGAAGGATCTGGCGCGTTCGCTGTCGCTGGTATCGGTCCGTGTCGTCGAGACCATCCCCGGCAAGTCGGCGATGGCCCTTGAACTGCCGAATCCGAAGCGACAGATGGTGCGTCTGCTGGAGATCATCGCCAGCAAGGAATACCACGACATGAACTCGCCGCTGACCATGAGTCTCGGCAAGGATATCGGTGGCCAGCCGCTGGTCGTCGATCTGGCCAAGATGCCTCATCTGCTGGTCGCCGGCACCACCGGCTCGGGCAAGTCGGTCGGCATCAACGCGATGATCCTCTCGCTGCTCTACAAATCGGAGCCGGAGCAGGTACGGCTGATTCTGGTCGACCCGAAGATGCTCGAACTGTCGATCTACGAGGGCATCCCCCACTTGCTGGCGCCGGTGGTGGTGGATATGAAGCAGGCAGCCAATGCTCTGAACTGGTGCGTCGGTGAAATGGACAAGCGCTACAAACTGATGTCGGCGATCGGCGTACGCAATCTGACCGGCCTCAACCATCGCATCAAGGATGCCGAAAAGAGCGGCGAAAAACTCGCCAACCCGTTTTCCTTGACCCCGGAGACCCCCGAGCCGCTTTCCACCCTGCCCTATATTGTCGTCGTCATCGACGAACTCGCCGACCTGATGATGGTTGCCGGCAAGACCGTCGAGCAACTGATCGCCCGCCTGGCGCAGAAGGCGCGCGCCTCGGGAATCCACCTGATCCTGGCCACGCAGCGACCGTCGGTGGATGTCATCACCGGTCTGATCAAGGCCAACATCCCGACCCGCATTTCCTTCCAGGTGTCGTCGAAGATCGATTCCCGCACCATCCTCGACCAGATGGGCGCCGAGGCGCTGCTCGGCCAGGGCGACATGCTCTATCTGGCGCCCGGCACCGGTTATCCGACGCGCGTGCATGGCGCCTTCGTCGCCGACGAGGAAGTCCATCGCGTGGTCGACCATCTGAAGAAAGCGGGCGCACCCGATTACCTCGCGGACGTACTCACCGGCGGCGGCGGCGACGCTGACGCGGAGAGCGGCGGCAATGGCGAAAACGGTGGTCTGGACACCGATGGCGAGGCCGATCCGGTCTACGACCAGGCGGTCGAAATAGTGCTGAAGAATCGCCGGGCGTCGATCTCGCTGGTGCAGCGCCATTTGCGCATCGGCTACAACCGCTCGGCGCGGCTGATTGAGGCAATGGAAAAAGCCGGCCTGGTTTCTGCCATGGATGCCCGCGGCGGTCGCGAAGTGCTGGCCCGCAAGGAAGGCGAATAGTGGCACCTTTGCGCCGCTCACTATTCGCCGCAGCCTGCCTGCTGCTTACCCAAGTGGCCAGCGCCGGAGCGATCGACAAATTACATCAGTTTCTCGACTCGACGCGGACCGTACGCGCCGAGTTCACGCAGACCGTCGTCGGCAGGAACGCGCGCCAGGGACAGGTATCGAGTGGCGTGATGGTCATTTCGCGTCCCGGCAAGTTTCGCTGGCAGATCGACAAGCCGTACGCCCAGCTGCTGGTCGGCGATGGCGAGAAAATCTGGATCCACGACCCGGATTTGCGCCAGGTCACGGTCAGGAAGGTGGGCGCTGCACTTGGCGGAACGCCCGCGGCGCTGCTCGCCGGCGACAGCCGGATCGAAAAAGATTTCACCCTGCGCGAGGCAGGTGAGCGCGACGGTCTGGAGTGGGTTGAGGCCATTCCCAAGGCACCAGACAGCGGCTTTGACAAGGTCAATCTCGGGTTTTCCGGCAATGACCTGCGGGCAATGGAACTCTACGACAGCCTTGGCCAGACCACCTCACTGGTTTTCGCGCGTCTGGAGCGTAACCCGCAACTCTCACCGTCCCTCTTCCGCTTCACCCCGCCGGCCAACACCGACGTGATCGGCGACTGAGCTCCGACCCACCGCTCAATCTCCCACCGCCTGAAGCTTGACTTGATGTTCCGGGGCCGTATAATGCGCACTTCCTTGAAGTCCAGCAGTAGCGGCTTTGACGAAGGCGCGTAGCTCAGTTGGTTAGAGCACCACCTTGACATGGTGGGGGTCGTTGGTTCGATTCCAATCGCGCCTACCAGAATTCTGAATGAATCAGGTAGATGCAAGAAAAATACAAGCCGCCCTCGGGCGGCTTTTTTTTGCTCCCGCCCAGCGCAACTGCCGTCGCCTTTCAAGCGCTCCCCCGCCAAACGCCAGAAATTGACACGCTTTGCTGGCGGTACGTATACTTTGTCGCGTCGCTGGACGATCTCTTCTTCCTCAGGCGACGCTCGGACCGGACAACATCGTCGTTCGCATCGCGTCGCCAAGCGCGTTAACCTTGACCCACATCAGGTGCAAAGCGGCTGGCTGTCGCTTGATCTTGCACCCCGGAGCGCAATGCAGAAACGTCCTTCCCGGTGCACCACCTGCTGACAACGCGCAGCACCCGCGGCAAGACGGGCACCAGCCCGTCGAACGGCAAGCCCGACGCGTTTGCACCAGCCAACGGCGCTGGCGCACCGAGCAGGATCCCGACTACTTCACAGAGGAGCGTGTCAATGCGTAATTCGTACGATGCCTTGTCGCCGGAACGATCGGCCACGGCTTTACCCAAGGTGGCTGCAGGACCGGCTCCTCTCCGGCCTCGCGCGTGCAAGGTGCTCGCTGGCAAGCTGTCAGGAAGGTGGACATCATGAGCACAGCACAACAGACCGTCCCGGCAGCAGCAACCGCAACCGCCCCCGATTTCGCCACCGATCCGCAGTGGTACAAGGATGCCGTCATCTACGAAGTGCATGTCAAGGCATTCTTCGACTCCAATGATGACGGTATCGGTGACTTCCGCGGCCTGACCGAAAAGCTCGATTACATCGCCGATCTGGGCGTCAACACGATCTGGCTGTTGCCCTTCTACCCGTCACCGTTTCGCGACGACGGCTACGACGTGGCGGACTATCGCAACGTGCACCCCGCTTACGGCACGCGGCAGGATTTCCGGGTTCTGGTGCGCGAGGCGCACAAGCGCGGCCTGCGCATCATCACCGAGCTGGTGGTCAACCACACCTCGGACGAGCATCCCTGGTTCCAGGCGGCGCGGCGGGCACCGAAAGGCTCGCCGAAGCGGAACTACTACGTCTGGAGCGACGATCCCAACAAGTACGACGGCACCCGGATCATCTTCACCGACACCGAGAAGTCGAACTGGACCTGGGATGAAGTGGCGCAGCAGTACTACTGGCATCGCTTCTTCAGCCATCAGCCGGATCTGAACTTCGACAATCCGCACGTCCGCCAGGCGGTGATCCGCACCATGCGCTTCTGGCTCGACATGGGCGTCGACGGATTTCGCCTGGACGCGATACCCTACCTGATCGAGCGCGACGGCACCAGCAACGAGAACCTGCGCGAGACGCACGAGGTGATCAAGGAGATTCGCGCCAGTCTCGACGAAAACTACGCCGGCAAGCTGCTGCTCGCCGAGGCCAACATGTGGCCGGAGGACGTACGCGAATACTTCGGCGACGGCGATGAATGCCATATGGCCTACCACTTTCCGCTGATGCCGCGGATGTTCATGGCCATCGCCCAGGAAGACCGGCATCCGATCGTCGAGATCATGCAGCAGACCCCGGACATTCCGCCGAACTGCCAGTGGTCGATCTTCCTGCGCAACCATGACGAGCTGACGCTCGAGATGGTCACCAGCAAGGAACGCGACTACATGTACAACATGTTCGCCGCCGACAAGCGCTCGCGCATCAACCTCGGCATCCGGCGCCGGCTGGCGCCATTGATGGAAAACGACCGCGAGCGCATCAAGCTGATGAACAGCCTGCTGCTGTCGATGCCGGGTTCGCCAGTGCTCTACTACGGCGACGAGATTGGCATGGGCGACAACATTTTCCTCGGCGACCGCGACGGCGTGCGCACGCCGATGCAGTGGACTTCCGACCGCAACGGCGGCTTCTCGCGCGCCGATCCGCAGCGCGTTTATCTGCCGCCGATCCAGGATTCGATGTACGGCTTCGAAGCGATCAACGTCGAGGCGCAGTTGCGTGCACCAGGGTCCCTGCTCAACTGGACCCGGCGCATGCTGGCCGTGCGCAAGACCTCATCGGCGTTCGGCCGCGGCAGCTTCAGGCTGCTCCATCCCGGCAACCGCAAGGTGCTGGCGTACGTGCGCGAATACGGCGACGATGTGATCCTCTGCGTGGCCAACGTCAGCCGCTCGGCGCAACCGGTCGAGCTCGACCTGGCAAGCTTCAAGGGCCGTGTGCCGGTCGAGATGATGGGCCGCAACGCCTTTCCGCCGGTCGGTGAACTACCGTACATGCTGACCTTGCCGGGTCATGCCTTCTACTGGTTTCGTCTCACCACCGATATCGCCGCGCCGGAGTGGTACGAGCAACGCCTGGCTCCCGACACCCTGCCCGTACTGGTCCTCTTCGACGGCTGGTCGAGCCTGTTCCGCGACCACGTCGTGCCGTGGCGGATCGGCATGGCCGAGAAGCTGCGCGCGCAGTTCGAGCGCGAACTGGCGCCGGCCTTCGTCGCGCGGCAGCGCTGGTTCGCCGCCAAGGGTGAAGCCATCGAGCGGGTGCAGATTGTCGAGCACGCGCGGCTCGAGGCGGACAAGCGCACCTGGCTGCTGGCGCTGGCCGATGTCCTCGGGCCACGCGACACCGAACGTTATTTCCTGCCCCTGGCACTGGCCTGGGAAGACAGCGAAGAAGACCGTGTCAGGGACATTGCCCCCGGGGCGCTGGCCAAGGTGCGCCAGCAGGCGTCGGTCGGCCTGATGGGCGACGCCATGGCCGATGACGCCTTCTGCCACGCCGTCGTCGGGGCGATCGGTGCAAGCCGCGAGCTGAAGGCAGGAAACGGCAAGATTCGCTTCGTCCCGACGCGCGCCTTCGCCGAGCTGGCGCGCGCCAAGCCCGGGGAATTAAGCCCGGTCAAACTCCTCGGCTTGAGCAGCAACAGCGTCGCGCTGCTGGGCGGCAAGTTGTTCCTCAAGGCCTACCGGCGGATCCGCGAAGGCGTCAACCCCGAGCTCGAAGTCGGGCGCTTCCTCACCGACGTCGTCAAGTTCGCGCACTGCGTGCCGGTGGCCGGTCACGTCGAGTACATCGACAAGGCAGGCAGCGTCAGCACGCTGGCCCTGTTGCAGGCTTGCGTGGACAACCAGGGCGACGCCTGGACCTTCGCCGTCGATGCGCTGGTGCGGCACCTGGAAGCGTCGGCAACAGCGCCAGACACCCCGCTCCCGGCCGACGGTTTCATGGCCCTGGTGCGCACCCTGGCGATCCGCAGCGCGCAGATGCACGGCGCACTGTCGCAGCGCACTGGGGACCAGGCTTTCGATCCAGAACCCGTGGAAGCAGCCGATATTCCGCCCTGGGTGACGCAGGTGCATGAGGATGCGCTAGCGACGATGGATCTGCTGTCGGGGCAGCGCGAACGCCTGCCGCAGCACCTGCAGCCGCTGGCGCTCAAAGTTATCGCCGCTGCGCCGCTGCTGATGCAGCGGCTCGAGGGCTGCGCGCAGCTTCCGCCGCAGGGTCTGAAAACGCGCTATCACGGCGACTATCACCTCGGCCAGGTGTTGCTGGTCAACAACGACTTCGTGATCATCGATTTCGAAGGTGAGCCCGCACGGCCAATGGCCGAGCGCCGACGCAAGCATTCGGCGCTGCGCGACGTCGCCGGCATGCTGCGATCGTTCGACTATGCGCGGCACACGGCGCTGCAACAGGCGACGCAACACGAGGGCGATGTCGACAAACTGGCACCGATCGCCGCCGCCTGGCTGCAGGAAGCGCGTTCCGCCTTCCTCGACGCCTACGGCGACGAGGCGCTGGCCAGCGGGCTGTACGCCAGCAAGGAGGCATTCGATGCCCAGCAGCCGCTGCTGGAGCTGTTCGAACTCGAAAAGGCGCTCTACGAACTGCGCTATGAACTGGCCAATCGTCCGGACTGGGTCGGCGTTCCACTGCAAGGTGTGAGCGCGCTGGCCGGCCTCGACGCCGGTAATTGAAAAGGGAGACACCATGGAAAAATTCGACGTCATCATTGATCCGGTCCGCGCTTTTCTGATGCAGATCGGCGCCTACCTGCCACGACTCGCCGTCGCGGTGATCGTTCTGATCGCCGGCTGGCTGATCGCCAAGGCGGTCCGCTTCGCCTTCGTCAAGGCACTGCGGGCGCTCAATTTCCACATCCTCACCGAACGCGCCGGTGTGGACGGCTTCCTGCAGCAAGGCGGCAGCGAAACGGACACCACCGATGTCTTCGGTGTCATCGTCTACTGGGTGGTCATCCTGGCTGCCCTGATCATCGCCTTCAACGGCCTCGGACTGACCCACGTCACCGACCTGCTCTCCCGCGTGCTGCTGTTCCTGCCCAAGCTACTGGTCGGCCTGCTGGTGATCATCGTCGGCGGTTACTTCGGCCGTTTCGTCGGCAACGTGGTGCAGACTTACCTGGGCAACGTCGGCGTCAGCGACGCCGAAGTGCTCGGGCGCATCGCCCACTATGCCATCGTCGTCTTTGTCGTGCTGGTCGCCGTCGACCATCTCGAGATCGGCTCTGGCCTGGTGCAGGAGACCTTCCTGATCCTTCTCATGGGCGTCGTGCTGGCCCTCGCGCTGGCCTTTGGCCTAGGCGGGCGCGAGTGGGCGGCGCGCTTGCTGGAACGCTGGTTCCCACGCCATCCACGCGACGACTGACGATGTGCAGGCGGCGCCCGACGGCTCCCGAAGCCAGGAGTGGGCGCGCGCCTTTTTCGTTCAGCGAGGCAATCCGGCTATGGCGTCGCTTTCGACGCCATAGCCACCGCGGCAGGACCACCGTGGCATGGCTCGAAAAGCGGCCCGGTGATGCCCTCGCTGATCCGCCGGCACGGCTCCTGATCAGCGCTTAAGCAGCACCCGGAGTCGAAGTCTTTTCGCGCGCAGCCCCCTCCCCTCAAGCTCACCAGCCGGAACCCCGGGACACCGCAGGTACAGCGCGAGGCAGCCCAACCCGTCCGATATCTAGGGGCGACAAGAGGCTCCAGGGAGTCCGCAGCCTGACCAAATGGCATTATTTGTTGAGCAGGTACAGCACATTGGAACGCATTCGAAGAAACAGGCGCCAACGAGGGGGAGAACAATGGCCGCCGCCTAACAATGCCACTGCCCGTGCCTTTCGCACCAAACCGGACCTGACCGCGGCTGCGACGACCTGGTCACCGGTCAAGAAATCGACCATGGACACTTACTGGGTACCCCGCGTGAACCACCTCGGTAGCCATGGCCGTGGGTCCTTTGCCGAGGTCACCAACCTGTATTGGATGCAGGAGGGTTTGGGGGGAAAGGTGCAAACCGAGTTCGCGAAGATGATCGAGGCCGTGGTCGGCAAATGATGCTCCGACCAATCGCCCGGACCATTTTCCCGGCGTCGGGAACATGGCTTTTCCTCCCGATTTCATCGCGAACAGCGTTTCAGGCAAGGGCTATGCACATTGCACACGACGTGTATGGAAGATGGGCAATTTCTATGCAGTTGCAGCTTGTCGCGAACAGTAGAGGAGTCGTTCGCATGGGAATGGAGATCGTTCAGGCTCTGACCGATACCGTCGAGGCAAATGCCCAGAGGACGGAATGGGGTGTTGAGTGCTGGCTGGCCCGCGATCTGCAGTTACCTGTTGGGATATGCGGATGGCGGAATTTTGAGCTGGTCGGCGACCAAGGTCAGTAGGGCCAAGGACGGCGACTGATCGACGCCGAGCATGATGCAGGGACAGCGCAGGTAACAGAGCTGTACCGCTAAGCCCAAGCGGTTTGACGGCCCGCGGCGCTGGCGGATGATGGAAAGGTCGGTTTCGTTGAACGTGTAGTGCCCGGCCAATTCGTCTACGGTGTCGAGTAGCGCCAGCAGGCTTGCCCGCTCGGCGGCGAACAGAATCGAACGGCGAGGCGTGCAGACTCTTTCTTCTTGAAAACGTGTGTTTGCCGCAAGCCCCCCTGTCCTCCCGCGAACCACGGGAAAAGAACATGTTGCGATTCTCGAAAATCCTTCTTGAAATGCCATTCTTGATTGAATATCATCTCAACGAGTTTCGATAAGAGAGGATACCCATGCGACCGTCCATCGTGCTCGACATGAAGCGAAGCGCAGTGCGCGAAGCGACGGGCCGCTTTCGTGCGGCGAACCCGCGCATCTTCGGATCGGTGCTGCACGGTACCGACCAGGACGACAGCGATCTCGATTTGCTGGTCGATGCTCTGCCGGGCGCGACACTGTTCGACCTGGGTGGCCTGCAAGACGAGCTCGAATCACTGCTCGGTGTCCACGTCGATGTGTTGACTCCGGCGGACCTGCCGGCGAAGTTCCGGGCCAAGGTGCTCGCGGAGGCGCAGCCAGTATGAGCGGGAGCCGCCTACCCGACTATCTCGACCACATGCAGCAGGCTGCAAGCGATGCGTGCGGCTTCGTCGAAGGGCTGGCCAAGCACGACTTCCTGCAGGACAAACGCACCCAGCAAGCCATCGTCATGAGCCTCATCATCATCGGCGAGGCGGCCACGAAGGTGATGGACAGTTACGCCGAGTTCGCCCAGGCGCACCTGGAGGTGCCGTGGCGCAGTATGCGCGGGATGCGCAACCGCATCGCTCACGGTTACTTCGACATCAACCTCGATGTGGTGTGGGACACGGTGCAAACGGCATTGCCGGAGCTGCTGAAGCTGTTACCCGCCGCGCGCCAGGATGCCGAAGATGAATCCCCCAACGACGATGGTATGGCGCCATGACGGAAGCGGACCTGAAGGCAACCATTCAGGCTTCCGGCGGCGGATGCTGCACGCTTGACTCCGGTCAAGCGCTACTCGAGAAGATCAACCGCCTTGAAGCGGCGGACGCTTACGCATTGTTGGTTACTCAATTGCAGTCCGCGAAGGAACCCGGTGATTTCCGGGGCCGGGTACTCGAAGTGAATTTCGCCGACCTTTTTGTCGGCCAAGGCGTCAGGCTGCGATACGACGCTAAACGGGGAATGTCGGGTGATGTCGATTTCTGCTGGCACTTCAATGATGATCATGTGTTCATCGAAATGAAGCTGCTTGGTCAAGATCAGAAGACCAAAGAGGCCACGGCACAGCAGTTGAACGACACTGGATTTTGCTCGACTCTCATTTCTGATGACACGAAGGACGTAGCAAGGATTCAGCGCGACATCGTCCAGAAATCGTCCACAAGGAAGTTCAACCCAACACCAGAGAAGAATTGGGTCAACCTGGTGGCAATCGATGTGTCAGAGCTTCAGCTCCGCACTGTTGATATCTGGGATTGTTTGTTGGCCGCCAGAGGCAACGAACACGTCAGAATGCACTGTCACCCAGCGATTCAACGCCCAGCGGTTGTCGGGGTCTTCGAGCCCGCGGGTAAGACGCTCACGGCCGAGCAGGCGGACTGGGTGATGTGCTACCACGGCGTTTCAGATGCAAACACCCCCCATCCTCGCGACTATATTCACGGCGTGCTGTTTCTCTTCCGAGAACCCCGGGATCGTGCGGCACTGAGCTATAGGTTGAGCGGTGAGGTGGTGTGGAATCCCTCATTGATTGACGACGCACGCGCGAAACAGGTTCTAACGGCTTTTCATCAGATAGTCCCCCGAGCCGAGTTCAAAACATGTTAGTCGGCTATGCCCGTGTCTCGACGCAAGACCAGAACCTTGAATTACAGTGGGAAGCCCTGACTGAGGCTGGATGCCAGAAGGTCTTTGAAGACAAGGTGAGCGGCACGCGAGCTGACCGTCCCGGCTTGGCCAAGGCCCTAGAAATGCTGCGTGAGGGTGACACGCTGGTCGTCTGGAAACTGGATCGGCTTGGCCGCAGCGTCAAGCAGTTGGTCGATCTGGTCGGAGAACTGCACAAGAGGGGCATCCAGTTCCAGAGTCTTACTGATGCCATCGATACCGGCACGCCGTCAGGCCGGTCCTTCTTCCACATCATGGCCAGCCTCGCCGAGATGGAGCGGGAGTTAACCGTCGAACGCACCCGCACCGGGCTAGAAGTAGCCCGCCAACTCGGCCGCAAGGGCGGCCGCAAGCCCAAAATGACCGACAGTAAGATTCAGTCGGCCAAGAGGCTGCTGGCCAGCGGCGTCCCGCCCAAGGACGTGGCCAAAAACCTCGGCGTATCCATTCCTACGCTGTACCGCTGGCTGCCAGCCTCAGCGCACGCTTAGCGTGCGATCTTTTCCCGTTTCGTGAGCTAACCCCGTCTACGACACCGAGCGCCACCTGCTCTACGTTGCCTGTACGCGGGCGAGAGATCATCTGCTGGTGACGAGTGTGGCACCGGCCTCCGAGTTTCTTGATGACATGCGAGACCCTTGACGCCGCCAGCCTCGATCGACTCGGGCCCCGCGCTGCCATGCCGGGGCGACGCCATGGTCTTCATATCGCGACGCCGAAACCGCTCAACAGCCAACCCGCCACGGCGCTGCCGACGACCACCAGCCACGGCGGCAGCTTCCAGTACATCAGGGCGACAAAGGCGACCAGTGCCAGGCCGAAGTCGGCCGGCTGGCGTATGGCGCTGGTCCACACCGGCTGATACAGCGCTGCCAGGAGCAGGCCGACGACCGCGGCATTGACGCCGGCCAGCGCGGCCTGCGTGTGATGGCTGCGCCGTAGCTGCTCCCAGAACGGCAAGGCGCCAGCGACGAGCAGGAAGGACGGCACGAAGACCGCGACCAGGCAGATCAGGCCACCGAGCCAGCCGCTTGGTGCCTGCTTCATCGACGCCCCGAGGAAGGCTGCGAATGTGAACAGCGGGCCGGGAACCGCCTGCGCGGCGCCGTATCCGGCCAGGAACGATTCCTTGCTCACCCAGCCAGTGGGCACCACCTCGGCCTGCAGCAG
>NZ_JAVTWB010000102.1:73085-75325 GCF_032229525.1 Accumulibacter sp.
AGGCCAGCGGCGACGATCACCCCGACCTGCCCCCAGGCGCTGGGCCAGGCCAGCACGACGCAGGTCGCCGCAGCCATGATCGAGATGCGCGCGGTGTCGGTACACAGATTGCGCGCCATTCCCCATACCGCTTGCGCGACCACCGCCACGGCGACGACTTTCAGGCTATCCAGCACCCCGGCCGGCACGGCGTCGCCCGCGGTGGCGATGCCGAGGGCGAAGAGGATCAGGGCCACTGCCGACGGCAGGGTAAAGCCGGTCCATGCGGCCAGGGCACCGAGATAGCCGGCCCGTGACAGCCCGACCGCAATGCCGACCTGACTGCTCGCCGGCCCGGGCAGGAACTGGCAAAGGGCGACCAGATCGGCGTAGGCGCGATCGCTGAGCCAGCGGCGGCGGTTGACGAACTCCTCGCGGAAATAACCCAGATGGGCGACCGGGCCACCAAACGAGGTGAGTCCAAGGCGCAGGAAGACCAGGAAGAGCGTCCATGGCCGGGCCGGCTCGACTACTGCACTGTCTGTTACTGGCGACGTCATGTGCGGGATCCCTACTGATGTTGAAAAATCCTGCCGGATGGTAAACGAGGAAGGATGGCGAGGTCGAATCATCCGCAGCACAATCGCCTCGGTCGCCACTGATTGTCGTGGCGGCGTGCCCGGATCTGGCCCCCGACAGGTCCGCTCCTTGCGCCGAAAAAAGCCCTCGAGAAATCCCGACCTCGGCACGCAATGGGATAACATGGCTCGTCGGTGGCAAGAGGTCGGTGTTTACTGTTGATCAGGCAGCGACGGAAGGAGCTCCCCGGTGGTCGGAGCCCAATCGCAAAGTGAAGGAGTCTGAACATGGTCAAGCTTGCGGAAAAAAAGAGCACCGAAACCGAGACGACGCTACTGGCCGCGCCGCCCGAGGAGTACATGTCGGCCGGACAGCGCGCCTTCTTTCGCCAGCGCCTGCTCGATGAAGAGGAAGCTCTGCTCTCGGCAGTGAAAGAGACGGCAGGTCACCTGCAGGAGAGCGAAGTCAGTTCCGACTGGATCGATCGCGCCAGTACCGAAGAGGAGCACACCCTGGAGCTGCGGGTACGCGATCGTGAAAGAAAGCTGCTGCAGAAGATTCGCGAGGCGCTGCGACACATCGATGACGGCAGCTACGGCTGGTGCGAGGAAACCGGTGAACCGATCGGCATCGCCCGCCTGCTCGCCCGCCCGACGGCACAACTGTGCCTCGAAGCGCAGGAGCGTCGCGAGCAGTCGAAGCGCCGCTTCGGCGGCTGAACGGCACCCTGCCGCCGTCCGGCGCTAGCCGGGCGCGGCCTTGAGCATTTCCCGCGTCACTGCCTCGGCCACCCGGATGCCATCGACGCCGGCCGAGAGGATGCCGCCGGCGTAGCCGGCCCCCTCTCCGGCCGGATACAGGCCGCGGACGTTCACACTCTGAAAATCGGCGCCGCGCGTCATGCGCAGCGGTGAGGAGGTACGCGTCTCGACGCCGGTGAGCACCGCATCGGCCATGGCAAAGCCCTTGATCTGGCGGTCGAAGGCTGGCAAGGCCTCGCGAATCGCATCGATCGCGTAGTCCGGCAGGGCCTCGCCGAGATCGGTCAGGCGCACCCCCGGTTGATACGAGGGAGTGACCGCACCGAGAACCGTCGACGGCCGCCCGGCGAGGAAGTCGCCGACCAGTTGCGCCGGTGCCTCGTAGCTGCTGCCGCCGAGTTCGAAGGCGCGCGTTTCCAGTTGTCGCTGCAACTCGATGCCGGCCAGCGGCCCACCCGGGTAATCGAGCGGCGTGATGCCGACGACGATGCCGGCGTTGGCGTTGCGTTCGTTGCGCGAATACTGGCTCATGCCGTTGGTCACCACGCGGTTTTCCTCGGAAGTCGCCGCGACCACCGTGCCGCCGGGGCACATGCAGAAGCTGTACACCGAACGTCCGTTGCCGCAGTGATGGACCAGTTTGTAGTCGGCGGCGCCGAGCAGCGGGTTGCCGGCGTGCCTGCCAAAGCGTGCCTTGTCGATCAGCGCCTGCGGATGCTCGATGCGAAAACCGATCGAGAACGGCTTGGCTTCCATGAACACGCCCGCGCTGTGCAGCCTCTCGAAGGTGTCGCGTGCGCTATGGCCGAGCGCCAGGATCACCTGCTCGGCGGCCAGCTCTTCGCCGGACGCCAGCGTCACGCCGCGCACGCGACCTTGTTCAAGGTGCAAGCCAGTGAGCCGCTGCTGGAAACGGATCTC
>NZ_JAVTWB010000103.1:0-9237 GCF_032229525.1 Accumulibacter sp.
CCGGGCTGAAAAAGAGCCACCGGCCTGCCATCAGCGGCAAACTCCGCCAACCTGTTCATCAACTGCCGCGGTGACTGCTGTTTGTCGTCATGCGGGACAACCACGCTGTAATAAGAAACATAGATGACCAGGATCGCCCCGCCACAACTTGCCATGAAATTGAAAACGCGCAGTGATGGTATCGAGCGCCACATGATGACCAACATTGGCAGTGCCGCCACCAGCGACACGCCAGCCATGATTTTCGCATCCACCCGAAGCGCGTTGAAAACCAACAGTAAGGTTGCCGCCGAAAAAATAAGCGCCTGAACGCCGGCCAGCCATTTGACCGTTGTTGAAAATGACCGGTAAGTGGCGAGGATATTCTGCTGCATCAACGAGACAACGAATTGCGCCAGAAAAGCAGCCGCCGCGGGATAAATCATGAGCAGGTAGGAAGGACGCTTGCCGGCTGATATTGACAGCAAGAGATAAGGCGCCACCATCCAACAAAGAAAAAACAGCGAACGACGATTGTCGAGAATTCTCTTTGCCGACTGCCAGATCGCTATATAGAGAAACAGCGACCAGGGCTGGAAGGTTTCCGGTAGTTTCTTCAAGTAAAAGTAGAATGGTTCCGCGTGCGCACCCTGGGTATACTCACCGTCGAAGCGTCCGACACTGTTGACCCACACGACTTCCTTCACCGCAGCGAATCCCTGCGCTTTGTACAGCAGCCACAGCCAGACCAGAACAGGTAACAGGCCAAGGAGCGTAAAGATCAGCGGACTCCACCAGTTTTTAACAATTAGCCGCTTGTCCAGACAAATGGTTTCGAGCAGGAGATACGCGGAAATTACAACTCCGGGAACGGCCAGGCCAACCACCCCTTTGGTCAAGGTTGCAATGGCGATCCCTGCCGAGAACATGAACCAAATAATCTTTGAATTCTCTTCGCGTGAAAAATAGAACGACAACAGAGACAGAGAAACGCCAAAGGTCAACAGCACATCCTGGCCAGCCATTCGAGAGTGATCCCAGAACGACGCCATGGTAATCAGAAAAAATCCGGACAGTAGAATCAGCCAATCTTTTTGTTCTGACTTTCTGAAGAAGAACACAAAAAGCAAAACCGTTGCCAGACCGGCCAGGGCAGAAGGAATGCGCGGGGCAAAAACCTCATCGCCAAATGCTTTCATCGACGCAGCTTGTAGCCAGTAGCTCAGTGGAGGCTTTTCGAGAAACAGTCGGCCATTGAGAGTTGGAGCGACAAACTGGTTTGTCTGAAGCATATCTGCCGCCACCCCGGCCTCGCGTGGTTCAACCGATTCCCTGAGGTCGAATCGGTTCAGACCGCTAAAGATCAGCAAGCAGGCGAACAGCGTGACAAGCAGCCCGGGCTGCACCCAATCCGGCAAGCGAAAATCCATCGAAATCAGTCCTTCCTCAGGCAGTAGGCGCTGGGTATCCAACGTGCTCGTGGCGATGGCCCGCGAATTTACAAAGGGGCGAGGCTAGCCGCCACGAATTAGGCCGGGCTTAAGGAATCACGAGTCAGCGAGCGAAAGCAGCGGCGGTGCCGCCGGCGCGGCAGTTCATGCACGACGCCTTTGACTGCCGTTAAGGGATCGAAGAATCTTCGCTACGAGACCCTTGCCACTCGCCGCGACCGCTCCGCCAAGAGCGGTCCCTGCCCACAAGCTCGACAGCCTCCGAGCGAAGGCGTATAGAATCTCGGGCAGTCCGTTCCAGCAGCCCGCCGCCGACCGCAGCCGCTGATTCAGCCCGGCGATCATCCTGACAAATCTGAACAACTCAAGCCTGACCCGACCAGCTCGCCCGGAAATCCAATGAGCCCAGCAGCACCGACATTTGCACCTGTAGCGACAGCGCGTTCGGCTCAGCGGCAGCCGACGGACCCTCGTCTGCGACGGGAAACCATGGCCGTTGCAGCGATTGGCTTGCTGCTGTTCACTCTTGGTCTCTGGGATCAGGAATTCGTCGGCTTTGAAACGCGCTTCGCGGTCTTCGCCAGGCAAATGCTGCAGTATGGCGTTTCGATCTTTCCCAAGACCTATGGCGCTCCGTATCCGGATTACCCGGCCACGTCGACACTTCTGATCTGGCTGGGCTCGCTGCCGTTTGGCTCGGTCAACAAGTTCACCGCGATTCTTCCCACCGCCGTCGCCAGCGCCCTCAATCTGGCACTGACCTATCGCCTGCTGAGCGGCGTTTCACGTCAGTGGGCGTTCCTTGCGGTGTGCTTCGAGTTGCTGACGGCCACCTTTCTGGTCGAGGCGCGCGGCATTTCCCTCGACCAGATGCTGGCCACCATAACCCTGGCGTGTTTCGTTCTCGCCTATCGGCGGGACAGCCATGCCATTTCTTCCGCGCGCCCGCTGCTCTGGATCTTTCTCCTGCTGGTTCTGGGTTTCTCGATTCGCGGTCCGATGGGCATCGTCATTCCGGTCGGCGTGCTGTGCAGCTATTACGCGCTGACCAGTCAATGGCCCACGCTGTTCAAGATGGGCCTGCCCGCCCTGGCGCTGCTCGTCGCGTGCTGGTTTGCGCTGCTTTTCCTGGCGCGGATCGAGGGCGGCGAGGCCTTTGTCAGCGATGTCATCCAGATGCAGGTGACCGGGCGCCTCAGCGGCCACGAAGACGCCCTGCCGCGTTATTACTATCTGCTCAGCAGCCTGGCCAACTTCGCGCTCAGCTTTCCGGCAGCCCTGCTGGTGACGGTGACGGTGCTGGCCACTTCGCGCCCTCACCTGCGATTGCCGTTCCAGAAAAAAACCGACAGCCCGGCGTGGGATCCCGCCTTGCGCATGGCCACGCTGATGGCTGGATGGCTACTTCTGCTCTTGATCGGCCTGTCGATTCCGGAAACCAAGAAAGCGCGCTACCTCTTGCCGGCGGTGCCGGCGATGGCTGCGCTGGCCGCCTACGTGTTCATTGCGCACGGCAACCGGCTGCTGTGGGTCGTTTACCAGCTGCTGCAGAAGTTCTTGCTGCTCTTGCCGACGGTCTTGATCGCGCTGCTGTTTTTCGCGCAGCACTATGCCCGAAAGCACGGTCTGCAGGTGGAGATCAGGGCTTCGTCGCTGTTGGGCCTGCTGCTTGCCTGTCAGCTGCTGTCGCTGATCTCGCTGCGCAAGAGGTTTACGGTAGCGCAGCGCGACCAGCTGATCGTCGGTGTCGCTGCGCTCGCGTTCTGGCTGACGAATGTCCTGTTGCGCGAACCTGCCGAGCTTCAGATCCATTCGGCGCAGCCGTTCGTCCAGGCGGTCGAAGCGCGGCGCCACGAAAAACCCGCACCGCTGGTCCTCTACGGCATCGGCAAGGACAGCCTGGCGATCGTCTATCACGTCAACGTGGCCGGCGACTTTCAGCCGCAGTTCGTCGATCAGGTGACACAGCTGCTGGAGCTGCGCTATCCGGTCTACCTGTTGATCAGTGACCGGAACCGCCGATCGCTGGCGAGTGCGAGTAGCGGCGGCGAGCCACTCGAATTGCCGACACCGGCCTACCACGGCTTCTTCCGCGACGGCGACTACAGCGTCTACTATCTGGAACAGCCGCCGCGTTGACGGCGTGCTGCATTTCCTGACGACGCAGCAGCCTACTTCTGCTGACGCCAGATGCCGCCAATGGGACGCGCGTTGGCGTCCCCGGTCGACATCGGGGCGATATCGAAGATCGCTTCGATCGTACGAAGGAGGTCGTAGTGGTCATAGCGCGTGCTTACCTCGCCGGGAATCACGTCGTCGCCCGAGAAAACGGTGAACACCCGGTTGCGTTCGTTGCCAGTACGCCACCACTTCCTGTCACTCTCGTCAAAGGTGACGATGAGCAGGACATCACGACGAAATGCAGCATCCGCGATCAATCCGGAAAAATGCTTTTCCAGCCAGGCGTCCGCATCGCGCAGCGGTTTGTTGTGCGCATCGTGATCGAGATTCGGAATGACCAGCGAGAAGCTGGGCAGCTTCTGCGCCTTTGCGGCGAGCAGGAACTGATCGAAACCGGTGATGTGTTCGCGGCAAAAATCCTTGTCGTCCTGGACATCGGCAAAGCTGAGGAATGGTAGGTGCTTGCGAGCATAGAGCCCGATCGCCGGCCGTAGGTCACAGGAGCCACCGGGATAGTCTTCCGCATAGGCCATCCATGATTTCAGCTTCTGTCCCAGATGCACGCGATCGAGTCGCACAGGTGAATTATCCACCACCCCTTCGGTACTACCAGAAATCAGCGCGATGTAATTCGGCTGCGAGTGATTAAACGAGAAAGCGTGGTAGTTCGCGAGATATGCGCCCGACTCGGCGAGCTTGCCGAGGAATTTTTCGGCGCGTGCTTTGTCAGCGTGCGTATTCTCGAGAATCACCAGGACCACCTTGCTCGCCGCGGGCTTGTGAAAAGCCCCCGGCGGGTCGCCTGCAGGCGGTGTTCTCGAAAATCCCCAAACAACGGCGATCGCCACCAGCGCGATAGCCACCAGCAATTTGCGCAACATGTTGACTGACTCCCTGACGGAACTGCCTGGCGGCGAGAAGACTCCAGACTACCCATGGCTGTGAGGCGACCGAGAAGTCGCACGTAATCAGCATCACCAGTGTAAGCGACGGGAGCTGGCGTTTCCTGAAACCCTTCACCTGGAAGATCGCCTTTCCCTTCTCCTGCGGGTGTGCATGCCGATCAAGATAGCGATCAAAGCTTAGCCGAGACTTAGCTGCCGCCAGCAACCGTTTCCGGGATGACAAATACTGGAAAAGCCCCTTGCCGAAGTGTACCGGGGCCTTACGGCGACCACGCAGCCACCGTGGCGTACAACGCGAGCATCGCCACGACTGCTGCGCCGACGCTGATCACCAGAACCATGCCGGCGAGCATGTCTTTCACCTTGCCGACGAGCGGGTGCAATTCGGGATGGAGGTGGTCGACGAGCGCCTCTACGGCCGAGTTCAGCAGCTCCGCGGCGAGTACGAGCGCGACGCACAGCACGATCAGCGCCCACCACCAGGCCGTCGGTTGAAGCACGGCAAACGCCAGCAGGGTGGCGAGGCCGAGCGCCACATGGACACGGAAATTCCGTTCCTCCGTCCACGCGAAGCCGATGCCGGCGAAAGCATTGCGCAGTTTCTTTGTGAAGACCTGGTTTTTCATTGTCTTGACCCTTGCTTGCCACACAGCCGTGCAAGGCCGCTGCGGTCGCCCGGGTCAAGGAGCCACAATTGCCCACGTGTGAAGAAATGGCCGCCCATCAGGTAGCTGCCGATCATCGGCGCGAGCAATGGTCGCAGGCAAACGTCGAATGGCTGTCCCGGGCGCTTGAGGGACTCGACGAAGCCTGCGGCCGCCGCATCCACGTCAGGCGAAATCGTGTGCAACACGCCCCAGCGGGTGCCATCGTACTCGCGCACCACCCCGACGAATAGACGATCCTGGCCGATCCGGTAAGGCGTCGTCCAGATGCGAACCGTCGCCACTACTTGCTTCTCTGCCTGTTGAAGCGGGCGCTCGAACGCCAGGTCGTTCATCTGGCCGTTCCAGAAAGCCGGCGCGAGCGGTGCCGTGGGGTAATCCAGGCCTTGCCGGGCGAGACGCAGCATGTTCTGCGCATCGGCTTTGTCGGCGGCCAGCCATCCCGACCGACGCAGGCGGGCGGACAAGGCATCGGCGTTGGCTTCGACGATGGCGAAGCTCAGCGGTTGCGCGGGCCGGCCAAGCAGGGTGAACGTGCGGGAAAGCGTCTGGGTGCGCAACAGCTCAGCGACCGGGCGATCGAGCGCAACGCTCAACTCGGTCGGGTGCGCGGGCGCCGGTAGCCTGCGCGCAGAGGCATAGGCGATGCACCCGACAGCGGCAACAACGGCGAGGCCGCGAGCCGCTGTCCTTCGCCGCGGCTCGCTCGGCGCATGCCAGCTAATGCGGCCGCTGGCAGCCAGGAACTCGCTCAGGCTGATGCCGACAATCAGCCACAGGCTTCCGATCAGGTAGCCTGCCCAGACATCGCTCAGATAATGCACGCCGAGCACGATGCGGCTCAAGCCGAGCAGGACGATCAGTACACCTGTGGCGAAGAACAGCTTCGCCTGTGTCTTCCACGTCGAGTTGGAGCGGATCAGCAGATAGCCCAGGAAGCCGTAGAATGCAACGGCTGTGGTGGCGTGCCCACTCGGGAAAGACCAGGACGATTCGAGCAACAGGGCGTCGACCGGCCGAGGCCGCTGAAAGGCCAGTTTGGCCAGCGCGCTGAACGCGCTTGCGCCAAGGCTGGAGAGCAGCAAGGCCGCGATAACGTAGTTCAGGTTCGCCAGCCAGAGCACCAGGCACGCTAGCGCGAGCAGCGCTCCGACAACCGCTGGCTCGCCGAGGCTGGTAATCCACAGCGCCGGGGAAACGACCGCGGGGGTGCGAAACGCTGCGATCAACTGGGCGGCGGCGTGGTCGAGCGCGACGATCGGGTCGGAGGCGACGACGTCCTCGACAATACCCGCGAACAAGGCCAGGGCGAAGGCAAATGCCAGCACCAGAAGCGTCAGTGGCAGGCCTTTGAAATGGGCGCGAGCCACACGCTCGACGAGAAAGCGGACGCCGTCGGGATGGCGGCGCGCCAATCGCCGCAGATAGTGATTGCGGCCCAGGCCGGCCTTGATCGAGCGCGCGAGCGAAACCGCCACATGCCACACCGCGCCCCCATGGTGCACGACGAAGCGCTGCAAGAGCCACAGCAGCGCCCAGACCAGCAAGACGACGACGAGCGCCATCCCCGCACGTGACATCCACGCCTGCGCCAGATTGAGCGACTGCCCGAACAGGTAGCCGCCACCGACCCATTGCAGGCCCCAGCCGATCGCACCCAGGACATTCCAGAGCATGAAAGTGTAGCGCTGCATGCCGACAGTGCCGGCCACGAATGGTGCGATTTCCTTGATGCTCGGGATGAAGCGCCCCAGAAAGACACTCTTGGCGCCATGCCGATCAAAGAAGCTGCGTGCTTTCCCGAAATGATCTGGCGTCAGGAACCACACGCCGTCACGCACCCACCTGTTGCCATAGCGTTGGCCCAACCAGTAATTGAAATTGTCGCCAAGGACGGCGCCGGCGACCGCAAACCACAGCAGATCGCCGAAATCGAGATGGCCGCTGGCCGACAGGGCGCCAAGCATGAGCAGGAAGGTCGAACCGGGCAGTAGCAAACCCACCACGAATGCTGTTTCGAGCAAGGCGGTAAAGAAGGCCAGCCAGTAAGCGAGCAGATGGAAGTGCTCAAGGGATGGCAGGATAGAGGCGAAGAGTCTTTCGATCATTGAAGTACGCTAACGGTCATGACATGTGGAGGCAGCACCGATCATGAAAGTCATGACCGCCCCCCCTCTTCTCCGGCCCTTCTCCCGCAGTGGGGAGAAGGGAGATTCGTGAGTCGCATACGCGACTTTCACGTTAAGCCTTACGCATTCGCATGGCTGGCTGCCAGGCCAAAATCGCGAGGGCCGACCGCGCTGTCCAACCCAGGCCTGGCTTAGCGCTGAGTGGTCGTGTAGGCATTTCGCCCCGACCCGCGGAAGGTGACCGTCACCCGCAATCCACATGACTGGGCAACGTCCGTGTAGTCCAGCGCGACCGAAGCAGCGCAGCGATCGGTGATCGCCTTGACGATCGAGAGTCCGAGTCCCGAACCCGCTTCGTCATTTCCCAACACGCGGTGGAACGGCTCGAACACCAATGCCCGCTCGCTCGGAGCAATTCCCGGCCCACTGTCGCTGACCTGGACGACAACCCCTTCTTCTTGCGCGTGGACCGAAAGGTCGATTCGGCCACCCGCCGGCGTGTACTTGATGGCGTTGTCCACGAGATTCCGCACCAAGGTCATCAGATCGATTTCGGCGAGGATGATGCTTGCATCATGTTCGCTGATGACCCCGATATCAATCAATTTTGCCGCAGCCTGTGGATGCAGGTCTTCGAGTACCTGGCGAAAGACCTGCTCGACCGACACTGGCGAGGCTGCCATGACCGCCGGCTCCTGGACCCGGGTCAAGGTCAACAGTTGATCGAGCAGTTGGCGCGCGCGGCGAATCCCCTGCCGCAGCGCTGCCACGCGATCGCCTGCGACGCTGGACATTTTCGTGTCGGCCAGCCGCTCGGCTTGTAGCGACAGAGCGGTGAGCGGTGAGCGCAGTTCATGCGATGCGTCGGCGACAAAGCGGCGCTGTTGACTGACTGACTGCTCGACTCGCGAGAACAAGCGGTTGATTGCTGCCACGAAGGGGCGGATTTCGGTCGGCAGACCAGTGGTGCTGAGCGTACCGAGATCCTGTTCGCTTCTTCCGTCGAGATCGCTGGCGAGGCGGTTCAGTGGTTTCAGCATGCGGCGGATGAGGTCGCGCAGGACCAATAACAAGATGGGAATCAGAATGACGAACGGCATCAGACTGCGTAAAGCGCCGTCGCGGGCAATTTCGTCGCGCACCGCCGTTTGTTGCCCGACGACGAAGCGTGTGTCGGCGGCCAGGGTGGTGACAAAAAGCCGCCAGGAGTGATCCTCGACCATCACCGTCTGGAGACCGTCTGGCAGATCAGCGGAGAGCAACAGCGGCATTGCTGACGACCGCGCGGCTTCCCCGCTCGCGTTGGGCAGCATCTGCACCACCACGCGCGATTCCGGATCCGAGGCAAGATCGGACAAAGTTGTGAACGCGTTGCCAACCGGAAGGTGGTTACGGTCGATGAGGGCGCCGATCTGCCGAAGCGTGTCGTCCTGCAGTTCGTTCGCTTCTTCAAACGCAGTGACGAACGAGAACACCCCAGCGACCATCGCCACCCCCAGCAACAGCGCACTGACCCACGCCGAAAGCCTGAATTCCAGCGACTGCCTCAATGCGCCTTGGGGACTAGCCATCCCATGCCTCTCACGTTGCTGATGGCATCGTTTCCGAGTTTCTTACGCAGCGAGTGGATGATGAACTCGACGGCGTTGCTTTCCACCTCGCTTCCCCAGCCATACATGCGATCCTCCAACTCGCTTCGCGACAGGATCGCCCCGGGCCGGATCATCAGGGCATGCAGAAGGGCGAACTCGCGCCCCGACAAGGGCACCGTCTTGCCGTCGACAGACACCGCTTTTGCCGCCACATCCAGCGATAGCCTGCCGTTGCACAGCAGAGGGCCGGCAACCCCCCCTTTGCGACGGACCACCGCGCGCATGCGCGCCAACAACTCGGCCATCTCGAAAGGCTTCAATAGATAGTCGTCGGC
>NZ_JAVTWB010000103.1:9337-12693 GCF_032229525.1 Accumulibacter sp.
GCATGCGCGCCAACAACTCGGCCATCTCGAAAGGCTTCAATAGATAGTCGTCGGCGCCAAGATCGAGGCCCTGAATACGGCTCTCAACGGCGTCACGTGCGGTGATGATGAGCACCGGCACCGCATCGTTGCGTGCGCGAACGATGCGCAACACCTGCAGGCCATCTTTCTTCGGCAGACCAAGATCGAGCAGTACGATGTCGTAGTGATGAATTTCGCAGGCATCAATCGCCATCTGCCCGTCGCGTACCCAATCAACGGCATAGGCAGCGTCCAGCAGCGCCGCCTGCACGGCTTCGCCGATCATCCGATCGTCTTCGACAAGTAGAACTCGCATCGAACCCCCTGCGTGAAACGCTTCAGCGCGCGCCCGCTCGCCGGGCAAAGACCATCATGCCAGAAGGCCAGCAGCGCGGCGACGGACGCCATCGGAAAATGGTCAACGGCGTGCGTTGAAACCGACAGGGGCGACACAACGAAGTCTGCGAAACCTCTGCCGGCCGGGGCATCAATGAACCCGCTGGGCGGGACGTTGCTTGAACAGCAGGATCATCGACAAGACGAACGCGATGAGTACTGCGGATGCGCTATACCGGCTCAGTGCGAGGCCACCGGAAGCTACCGGTTTGTCGAGAAGGTCGCCCACCACCGCGCCAAGCGGCCGGGTCAGGATGAAAGCGGCCCAGAACAGCGCGGTACGCGAAATCTGCGTCCAGAAGTAAGCTGCGGCCACCATCCCGAGGAGGACCGAAAATACCAGCGCGCCACCGCTATAGCCCAGGCCTGCCGTGCCCGCGGTCCAGTCTCCGAGCGCGGTACCGAGCGTCTGCGAGAACATGATCGTGATCCAGTAGAACATTTCGGCTTGCGGTGAGCTGATGGCCTCGACGGCGACCGAACCCAAGGTCCGGTACCAGAGTACGAGCGAGGCCATCAGCAGGGCGAACAACAGGGTCGAGCCACCGGCATAACCGATGCCCAGCGAACGATCGGCGAAATCGGCCAGTGTCGTGCCGACGGTGGTGGTCGCAATGATGGTCGTCCAGTACAGCAGCGGGTGGAAATCCCGGGCCTTGATCTGGGCGATCACGGCGGCCAGAAAAATCACCGCGAAAATGCCCGTTCCGACCAGATAGCCCAGATTCATCGACATCGATACCGCGTCGCCGGCCGTTTCGCCGAGAGTGGTCGCCGCGACCTTGATGATCCAGAAAATCAAAGTCACTTCGGGCACTTTGCTCAAAGCGCGTTCAGTTGTTGTCATCATGGTTTGGAATTCCCCTTGGTTAACGTTTGTGCGTGTTGATCAGACCCGCTCGGCCAGACGACGATCGGTCGCTGTCAGGTAGGCAACCAGACCCAGGATTGTCAGCAGGAAAATGGCACTGGTGACCACGGTTCCCAGGCCGAGTCCGCCGTTGGCGACCGGTTGTGAGAGCAGATCGCCGCAGGAGGCGCCGAACGGACGGGTCAGCACATAGGCGACCCAGAACGCCAGCACCGCGTTCAGGTGGAACAGGTAATAGGTGACCGTGACCGCGCAGATCATCGCGCCAAATATCAGCGCCGAATTGGCGTAACCCAGTTGCAGGCCTTCAGCGGCGAGATCACCGGCGGCGGTGCCAAGCGCGAAGGTGAACAGGATGGCGGCCCAGTAGAACAGTTCGCGCCGAGTCGTGAAAATGGTGTGGATCGAGAGCGTTCTTTCGCTCGCGTACCAGAGCCCGAAGGTAGCCAACAGGGCGACGCTGAAGACGGCGGTGGTGGTCTGCAGGGAGACACCGAAATTATCGACCAGGTTGTCGGTTACAAGGGTACCGAAAACACTGATCAGCACCACGGCAAGCCAGTAAATCCAGGGAACGTAGCGTCTTGTTTTGATCTGCGCCAACAGCGCGACGAGCAACAGCCCGCCCATGACCAGTGAGGTCCCGGTGAGGCCGAAATCGAGATTCACATCGAGAAAGTCAGCGGCTGTTTCGCCGACCGTGGTGGCCATGATCTTGATGATCCAGAAGAACAGCGTGACTTCCGGAACCTTGTTGAGCATGCGCTGTGTATCGTCACGTGACAGGGTATTCATGATGTCCTCCCGCAGGCGGTGGTGGAAAAGGTACAACCGGAGTTTGGCGGCGTAGTCTTAGCTGTGGCATAGGGGGGTCTTCATTCGGCCACCCAGCGACGTCGAATCAGTGGGCCGAAAAGGCGTCGGTAAGCCATCAACGTCCACGGAAGAACCGGCTCTACCAGCCAGTGCGCTTCGCGCCGACACAGCCAGGCGCTGAACGCCGCCACCGCCGCCGCACCGGCCATGTCGAACGGGAAGTGAACGCCGAGATAGATGCGCGCCACGGCTACCGGCAACCCGAGAAACGCCAGTAAAAACCCGACGATCCGAGTGCGACGATCCAGCAGGAAGCTGAAAGCAACCGCCCAGACCAGTGTCAAATGGTCGCTCGGGAAGGAGGCGTCGGCGACGTGTTCGAGGTGGGTATGACCCAAACCGATGGCGAACGGCCGGGGATGCGGCCAGATTGCGCCGATGACATAGCCGAGCAGCAAGCCTACGACGACGGTAAAAGTCGCCAGCAACAAAGCTTCGCGCGTTGCTTCGCCGCCGCGCAACCACGCGACGACGAAGGCCGCGGGAATCGTCAGGACAGCGTATTGCGTGAGAAATACGGCAACCGTTAACACCAGCGCAGCGGGATGCGCCGGAGCGTTGATCAGCAGAAACAGGCTTTGGTTGAACGCTTCCACGGGACTCTCCAAAAAACGCCCCATCGGCGAATGCTGACGGGGCGGAAACCAGCGCCATCAATCCTTTTCGACGTGATCTTCGTCGCGACCCTCGTGGCGGTCGACATTGTCCTCGGCTGAGGACAGTATGGTGCCCTTGTCCGCATCGACCTTGACGTCGAAGACCTTGGCCCCGGCGACGACCTCGATTTCATAGATCGCGCCCTGTTTGGTGTGTTCGAACTCGGCCTGGCTCGCCCTGCCGGTGTGCTGTTTCTCGGCGATGCTGATTGCCTGAGCGATGGGGATTTTTGCCCGGTTGATCGCCAGGGCGTCGTTTTCGGTGGATCTCGCGGCGTAAGCGGCACCGCCAAGGGTGGCCATCGCCGTGGCCAGGATCGCAAATTTGGTGGTCTTGTCCATGTTCGTACTCCTTTTTCATTCACGCAGAAAGTTGCGTGATTCAAAGAGTACGCAGCCAGACTTAGCTGGTACTGAGCAAACGCCGCGCGAGAAAAAAGCGTATCGATGCACTTCCCAGAGCCAGGCGATCGGTCATTCTGGCTCATTTCGGAAAGCGGCAAATCAAGCACATCAAGCTGGCTGTAGCGGTCGTA
>NZ_JAVTWB010000104.1:0-12560 GCF_032229525.1 Accumulibacter sp.
CTGACGAAAACAAGGATCTCCCGAGTGATGCCATCGCCGCGCTGGAACGCGGCAGCAAGATCGACGCCATCAAGTGCGTCCGGGTCGCCCGTGGTGTCGGTCTCAAGGAGGCGAAGGAGATCGTCGAGCAATTCCTTGACCGAAGTCCGCGGCTGAAGGGGCGCATGGCTTCAGCAAATGCGGAAAGCGCCAGGGGGTTTTGGGGCTGGTCGATTTTGGCGGCGATCGTTGCCGTAGCGGTGTATTACCTGTTTGGCGTCAAGCCTTGAGGACCCCCGCCGGGGCAGGCCGCGATGCGCTCCAGGCACCGATGGCGTCACGTCTGGGTTCGCCACTCGAGCCGACAGTCAGCGCCGGTTTGCCGGGTCATCAAAGCGGATGATGTTTCGCCCTGCCTGCTTGGCCTCGTACATCGCTGCATCAGCCCAGTTGACGATCTCGTCCTGGCTGGCTTGGTGATCGATGAACAAGGCCACGCCAATGCTCGCCGAACAATGGTGTTCGACCCTTGTTTCGGCTTCTCCCTCGCGCTGCATGGTCAGTCTGTACGGCTTCGACAGGCTCGTACGCATCTTTTCGGCGATGACGCCCGCGCTTGATGCGGACTGTGAGCGATCGACATCGAGCTTGCTGATGATGACCACGAATTCATCACCACCGAAGCGCGCCACGGTGTCCATCTCGCGGACGCAGCTTTTCAATCGATTCGCCGCCTCGATCAGCAGCAGGTCACCTGTGACATGCCCGCGCTCGTCGTTCAGCGGCTTGAAGTTGTCGAGATCGACAAACATCACTGCGCCGTAGCAAGCGGTGCGGGCGCTGCTTGCCATGGTCTGGCGCAAGCGGTCGTTGAGCAGGCGACGGTTGGGCAGGGCGGTGAGCGGATCATAGAACGCCAGTTGGCGCACCTCGTCTTCCTCGTGCTTGCGCTTGGTGATGTCCCTGCTGACCCCGTAGTAGCCGGTAATCGCACCCTGCGCGTCCCGCTCGGGGCTGGAGAGCACCTCCAGCCATAGCAGGCGGCCGTCCTTGCAGCGTTGCGGCAGCTCGAAGCGGGAAATTCCGGTGTGCTCTCCGCGCCGTTCAGCCTCCTGCCGCTGTCGCTGCTTCTCCCTGACGATCGCCGCCCCTTCTTCGGTCAACACTTCCGTCACGTGGCGACCAACCACCTCTTCGGCTCGGTAGCCGCGCAAGCGCTCATCGGCCGGGCTGATGTAGGTGAAGCGATGGTCACGGTCGAGCCGCCAGATGACGTCGGACACGTTCTCGGTCAGCAGGCGGTAGTGCGCCTCGCTCTCGCGCAGCCGCTCGGCGTCGAGATTCCGTTCGATGGCGATGCTGGCCAGGCGGGCGGATTGTTCGATGATGGCGATGTCGGATTGCGCCGGTGCGTGTGGCTGGCGGTGATAAATGGCAAAGGTACCGAGCACCTGGCCCGACGAGGCGCGAATCGGCTCGGACCAGGACGATCCCAGGCCAGCGCTGGCCGCCAGTTCCCTGGCGGATTTCCAGAAGGGATGGGTCGCGATGTCCTCGACGACGACGCGTTTACCGCTAAAGGCGGCCGCTCCGCAGGAGCCGGCGCTGGCACCTATTTTGATGCCGTCGACGGCAGTGTTGTAGAAGTCGGGCAGGCTGGGTGCGGCACCCGTGACGAGACGTTTGCGCTCGGAATCGAGCAACAAGATGCTGCACAGCATCGCCGGATTGAGTTGCTCGACGCCCAGCACCAGTGCTTCAAGGACGCCGGCGAGCGGTTCCCCACGAGCCAGCAGTTCGAGGATACGGCTGCGGAATTGTTCGAACTGCTCGGCGCGCTTGAGGGATGTGACGTCGGTGTGGGTGATTACCACGCCGCGAGTTGTATCCTGCGCCAGAGGCATGACGGTCATCGTGAACCAGCGCTGCTGCCCAGAGGGGCGGACATAGTCGACGCTGAAGCTGGGCAGGCTGCCGTCCAGAACCGCCCGTATGCCGTTGCGCGCGTGCAGTGCGTGGTCGGCGGAGGCGAAATCGCGGCCGACCTCGAACGAGGCAGGATAATCGACGCCGACGTGTGGCGATGGCTCGGCCGATTCGATGCCGTTCTCCGCCGAAGAAAGCCGCCAGCGTTGGTTGACTGCCTGAATTACCCCGTCGCGGTCGAGCACGGCGATCTCGGCGGCCATCGAATTGAGGATGATGTTCTTGAAGGCTTCGCTTTCCTTCACCGCCGCTTCTCGCTTGCCGAGGGCTGCCAGCAGGCGGTTGAAGCCGCCGATCAGTTCGCCGATTTCGTCCTGGCGAACGATCGGCAGGGGCTGTGGCGTTTGCCCGGCGTCGGACAGGGCGGCGAGTCTTCTCGCGGCATCGACCATTGGTGACAACTGGCGGCTCAGCAACCACCGGGTGGCGCCAGCCGCCAGCACGGAGAGCAGCAGTGTGGCGAGCAGCATGCGCTGCTGCATGGCGCGAATCGGGGCAAATGCTTCGGCAGTCGGCAGAATGGCGACCATGTCCCAACCGGCCACCGGAATACGTTTGGCGGTGGTCAGGATTTCGGTGCCGACGGCACTGACGTAGACGATCGGACCCTCGAAGCCGTCGATAAAGCGGTCGATGGTCGGATTTACCCCTTTCGCGGGGAAGCTTGCCATGACCCGGCTCTGGTCGGTGGCGGTAACGATCAGACGGTGTTGCGGCGCCGCAAGGACATAGCCGCCGGTCCTGCCGTAGCCGCCTCGCAGGTATCGATCCAGGAAATTGGGCAGTTCCAGGTTGACTACGCCACCGAGGGCGCCAATCACCTCGCCTGCGGGATCACGAATCGGCACCGTCATGCCGAAAAGCGGCGCCTTCTGGTCTGGGCCCATCACCGGCCGGCCGATCGTTGCCCTGGTGTGATCGAGGGCGGCAGCGACGGTGTCGATGTCCGCGTAGTTGACACCGAGACGCCCGGAGGCGCGTGGAACCTCGGCAATCGCGGTGCCGTCGCGCCGGTAGGCGGTGACGCCGCCGTTGAACGGTGGTTCCGGGAGCATCAGGCTCTGTTCGAGGAATGCCTGCAGGTTTGCCGGATCGCCAAGCATCGCCGGGGTGACTCCTTCGGCAATCCTCCCCAGCACGTCCATCCGGTCGTTCAACTCATGATCTATTTCGTTGGCCAGCAAGGCAACGGCAGATCGCTGCTGATCGCCCAGGACGCGCTCGATATCTTGGCGCAGCATTCTGCTGACATAAAATTCCAGCGACCAGATGCTGATCAGGAAGATGGCCAGCGTGAACACGGTGATTCTGGTCGTGAGCGACCGCCACAGAGGAGCGTTGAGGTTCATGTGGGCTTCACCGTCGATGCTTCTCCGTGAAGAGCAATCGGCAAAGCTTAATTGATTTTCCGCGCCCCTAGAGGGGATATTTCACAACGGGCATCACGGAGGCCTACCTTTGATCTGCGGCGATTTTTGATTTGCGAACGAGGACGTGGCGGGGCAACTCGAGTGATGTTTCCCACATGGGTTGAATCTGTGTTAATGCGGGCTTGTCAAAACAGCGTGTGAAAAAGGAGACAGGCCACAGCGTGTCAAAATCCGTCCGGAGAACAAGAAAATGCCTGGCCAACACAAGGCTCTCCCGAGCGACGCCATCGCGGCGCTGCGAGACGACGCTACTCGCCTAATTTAACAAGAGCTCTCGGCGCAAGCTTGGCGAATGACCGTGCCGGAAGTGTGGTTGACAGGGCTGAAAGGCGAACAGATACTCGCGGCAAAGTCGCTGAACTTCCGACCCTTTGGGCTTCACGCAGTTTGTGTCCGTCAGGAGAGAACGCATGAAACGTGCTCTGTTTGCCGTCATCGCGGCATCCGTCATTCTCGCCGCCGGTGTCGGCGTCTTCCACAACCGCGGTCTCGGCGATGCCCATGCCCAGAATGTGCCGGCCGCCGTTGCGGCGGCGCCCGGGCATGCGCTTCCCGAGGTTTCGATCGTCGATCAGGACGCGCCCTACCACGAAGCCTGTGCCCGCGAGGGACTGAGCGAGTCGGAGTGCGTCGGGCGACTGATCTGGTTCAAGGCGACTGCCGGTAACGACCGCTTCCACACTTACACCTTCCAGCAACGCATTGGCGTGCTGGTGGACTGGTTCCGCGTTTTGCGCGCCGATCAGCGCGACGACCGCTTCTGGGCCTGGGGAATCATCAACGACCCGTCGTGTTGCAAGCCGGGCGCGCCCGATTGCCCGGCGAAGTCGGCGGAGGAAACCTACGGCTTCGACTGGTGCCCGGGTGATGATGTGCTGCTCAAGTACGTCGGCAAGCCGGGCTACATCGACCCGGCCTGCGGCCTGAAGGATGCGGCCCTGGACGTGGACGATCCGCACAGTCAGGGCGGCAAGGTGGACCAGCGGCACTCGGCCTGCGACCTCAAGTTCGGCACCTCGACCGGCGCCCTGGGGCTGCGCAAGTTCCCCAATCCCCGCTTCGATGCCGCCAAATGGCAGCAACTGAACGGTGGAATGGGCACCTGGGCCGGGTTCGACGGCAAGCTCGCTGCCAAAACAGGCATCGAATCGGATCAGCGGGTGAGCAGGCTGGCCGATGGCTCGGTCGAACCTCCTTTCCTGATCGGCCCTGCCTGTGGCTCCTGTCATATCGCCTTCGACCCGCTCAACCCGCCGGCTGACCCGGCCCACCCCAAGTGGGAGAACATCAAGGGCTTGATCGGCAACCAGTACACCCGGATGTCGGAACTGCTCGGGTCCGGGCTGCCGATCAGCAGCCTCGAATACCAGATGTTCGCGCATGCCCGCCCCGGCGTCACCGACACTTCGGCGATTTCGCACGACCAGGTGAACAACCCGGGCACGATCAACGCTCTGATCAATGTCGCCCAGCGGCCGGTGTTCAAGGGCGAAATGATCACCAAATGGCGCAAGGCCGCCAGCTGCGGCAGCGAGAAGGACGAGGACAAGTGCTGGTGCGAACCCGGCCGCGACGGCAAGTGCTGGCAGAAGAGTACCCGGGAGGACGACACCACGCCGGTCAATCTCGGTGGCCAGAAGGTGGTGTTGCCTGGCGTTCATCACATCCTGAAGGGTGGCGAAGACTCGACCGGGGCACTCGAAGCGATCCAGCGGGTGTACTTCAATATCGGTTCGTGTTCCGAGCAGTGCTGGGTCAATCACCTCACCGACATGCGGCAGGTGGACCCGGAGCAGCGCGGCTTCGGGCAGACTTCGTTCAACGTCGGCCAGTGCCGGCGCGATTGCCCGAACTTCCGGGCGATCGAAGATCGGCTGCAGAACGTGCTCGATTTCTTTGCCTCCGCCGAGTCCGATCAGGCCGACCTCCAGGTTGCGCGGGCCAAGGTCCGCAAGGCCGGGAAGCCTTACAGCCGGGCTGAGTTCGTCGCCGACCTGGAAGCCGAGTTCGGTCAGGGTGCCGTCGGCCGTGGACAGACGGTGTTCGCCGAGAACTGCGCCCGCTGTCATTCGAGCATTCCGGAAAGCGAAGGTGGCGCGTTCAAGAACCGTGACTTCGCTGCCGCCAACGAGCAGCACCCGCGCAAGGTCAGGGCCGACTTCATGGGCAACGATCAGGCGACGCCGGTCACCGAGGTCGGTACCTTCCGCTGCCGCTCGCTGCACTCCAACCACAAGGTCGGCAACCTGTACATGGAATATGCATCGGACAGCTTGCGCCAGCGGGCGATCGTGGCGGACATTCCGGAGCGGGACGAACTCAAGGATGGCGGCCGTGGCTACATGCGCAACGTCTCGTTGGTGAATGTCTGGGCGACGGCGCCGTTCATGCACAACAACGCCATCGGGCCTGAAATCTGCGGCAAGCCGGCCAACAAGGAAAACGACTTCCACCGCGCGCGCTATGTGGACAGCAGCGGCAAGCTGCTCGACCAGCAGCCGGCGTGCCTGCGTTACGATCCTACCGTCGAGGGTCGCTTCGAGCTCTACAAGCTGTCGATGTTCGAGCTGCTGCACCCGAAGGAAAGAGGCGTCAAGCGGACGCTGACCAACGCGGACCTGTTGATCGACGTCGGCGTCCGGCCGCTCGACGGCAAGACCGAGAAGCCGCTGTTCGGCTTTGGTCAGGTGAAGATCCCGGCTGGCACCAGCGCTGGTTTCCTCAACGGCCTGATGCACAAGCAGTTGGTGGGCGATATGTTCCTCGCCAAGCGTCACCCGGAAAGGCTGGAGGCGGCGGGCAAGGCGACCCTGGTGCCGACGCTGCAGGCGATGGCCGACGAGATCCTCAAGAATCCCGGACGTTTCGTCGACATCCTGCGTGAGCGCCGCGATTTCATCAGCGCCAACTACGAGACCTGCACCCAGGAAATCGAGAACGAGGGCCACCGCTTCGGCGAGGACCTCTCCGAGGCAGACAAGAAGGCGCTCACCGCCTTCCTCGCCACGCTCTAAGGAAACGGGAGATCACATCATGGGACTGCCGCACACCTCGACTCTGCGCACCGGCCTGCTTGTGCTCGCCACGCTTGCCCTGGCGTCATGCAGCAAGCCGGAACCTCCGAACATCAGTTTCGCCCCCTACGCCAAGGATTACCGGTCGAAGGTGGACCTCGCCCAAGTCGACTACAAGTACCCGATTGCGCCGGCGGAGCTGGCGAAGGTCACGCCGGACTACCTGGCCACGCTCGACGAGGAGCAGATCGATCAGATCTACGCGCGTCTCACCGCCGGCCCGATTCCCGACGGTGCTTTCAAGGGTCGCATCCTGCTGCCTCGGGGCAGCAGCGGCAAATACCGGCTGTCCGAGATCGTCGGTGGTTTCGCCGGCACCGCTTTGCACCTCAAGGGACTGGTCATGGAGGAGGCGGGCGAATTCCTCTGGCATGGCAAGGTCTTCTTCCGCAACGAGGGCGTGCTGCGCAACCGCATCGAAGATCTGTCGCTGCTCAAGAAGCTCGGCCTGGTCGAAGGCGAGCCGAAGAAGATGAGCTACGGCGGCAAGGAAACCTGGCTGCTGTTCCCGGCCAAACTCTACTGCGGCCAGAGCCTGTTCGACTCGCGGCGCGAATCGATCATCATCGACTACTTCTTCACCGATGAGATCGCCGGCTACCAGGAAAAACCGGACTTCCTCGCCGGCCGCCGCGGTCTGAAAGTGCGCGACGAGATCCGCATGATCCGTCCCGGTTTCTACCTTGGCCGAGCCTACCTGGATCGCGGCTTTGCGCTCAACTTCACGCTTTACGACAAAACCACCGACGAGAAGGCGCGCGAGAATTTCGTGAAAACCGGGACGGTTCAGGAAGACTGCTGGCCGGGTACCCAGAAGCGCACCGTCGTCGCCGCTGCCAAGCCCTGATCGCCGCAAGGCCTGTGCATGGAAGCCCACGATGAGCCGGCGCAACACCTTGCTGCTGCTCCTTCTGGCGGCCGCAAACGTGTCCGTGCTCCCGGTTCTGGCGGCTGAAGTCTCCGCGCCGGTACCGGTTGTCGATCCGGCAGCCCCCGGCGAGGATCTCCCGAGCCGCGGCCGCTCGCTGTTCGACCAGCTGTTCGCCGTCAGTCGCGGCGGGCGGGCGGAGATCGACTTGCCCTTTCCTTTCGCAGCGCTGCTGGCCCGAGTCGATGCCCAGTTGCAGCGCGACCCGGCCAGCCCCTTGCCGGCCGCCAAGCGAGTGCTGATTCCGCTCGGCCGTTCCTTGCAGCGCACGGCGGCCGCACCGGACTACTTTGCCTACCCGCGGGTGGTGGTTGCCGTCGACAGCCCGCCCGCCGCAGCGGATGCGCTGCTGCTCAAGGACCGCCTCTACATCGGCTACCAGGAGCAGTCGGCGGTGCTCGAAGTCATCAGCTACAACGAAACTGCCGCTCGCTTCGAGTTTCAGCTGGTCAAGGACTACCGCTCCGGCGGGCAGCCGCGGGTGGTCTACGCCAATCGCAACATCTGCTTCGCCTGCCACCAGAACGGTTCGCCGATCTTTTCGCGCGCCCTGTGGGACGAAACCAATGCCAATCCCAAGGTCTCCGCACAACTGCTGGCCACTGGCCAGCACTTCTACGGCATTGCCGCCGACCGTGGCGTTGATGTTCCCTACGCCATCGATCTCGCCAGCGAACGCGCCAACGGTTTCGCCCTCAGCCAGCGTCTGTGGCGGGAAGGCTGCGGCGGCAGCGACGCCGTCGCTCGACGCTGCCGCGCCGGCCTGTTCACCGCCGCCTTGCGCCATGCGCTCTCCGCTGGCCAGTCATGGCTGCCCGACGCAGGCTTCGAGCAGGCCGTCGCGGGCCCCTTGCGTGCCGAGGCACGCCGCCGCTGGCCCGGTGGCCTGGCTGCCGGCAATCCCGACATTCCCAACCGTAATCCCTTGCAGGGAGTGGCCAGTTGGCCGGCCGACAGCGCCGCAAGGATGGCCTTCGCGAACGTGCCGGCGCGCTTCGACCCGCTCTTGCCCAGGCCGATGCGAGAGGTCTGGCAGGCCGACGCCCCGGATGCGCTCCGGCAACTGATTATGGGCCTGGCCGAATTCGTCGCCGCGCCGGACCGGCTGCGTCTGGACCACGCCCTGGCGCGGGGGCAAGCCCCATCGCCGCGCACCGCCTTGCAGCTGAAAGCGCCTTGCCGCATCGATGACCTTCCTGCCGCATCGCGCTGGTCGCTGCGTTGCACGGGCCCGGAGGGAATGCTACTGGCGGGGACGCTGTCGGTGCAGGCCGGCAGGCCGACGGGCGGCCGCCTGACGCGTTTGACGCTGCCTGGCGGCACGGCATTGAATGGCCTGGATCTGAAGCTCGACGGCAAGGCGACGTCGAGCGCGGTGACGCTGCTGCCGCGCGCCGGCGACCAAGCAGTGCGCACGGCCGAGGGCAACGCCGTCGGGACGATCGAGATCCGCCGCACGGCAGCTGGCGATAGCCAGGGCGGGGCGGGCAAAGTGACCGACGACGGCGAGGCAACGGTGGAAATCCGCCAGGATTTTGCCACCGCGCAGCAGGCGGTCGACCGCCTGCTCGCCGGGCCACAGGCGGCAAGCCTCTTCGGGCCAAACCCGTTGCCGCGCGAACAGCTCTTCGCGGCGCTGTTCGCCGCACTCGGCGCGCCCGCTGCGACGCGCTGTTGCCAGGCCGCGGGTGCCTTGCCGCCGCCGCAACTGGAGGTCCCCACAGCGGTGCCGGGGCAGGCGCCGACGGCAGGGTCCGGCGAGCGGATGCTGGCGAGTTTTCAGCCCTACTGTGCCGCCTGCCACCAGACCGCCGAGACTTTCCCGCCAAATTTCCTGCAGGGCAGTCCGACCGAGGTCAGCGCCCGGCTGCGCCACTGCGCGCCTCGGCTCTATGTTCGTCTGGCGATGGCCGACGTGTCGCCGGCGCAGAGAGCGAAGACACCGATGCCGCCGGAAAGCATGTTGCCGGCTTTTGCCACCGATGTTGCAGGCTGGTCGGGCAGCCCGGTACGCGCCGCTTTGCTCGCGCAAGTCGCACAATGGCTGCGCGCCGAGACCGGCCAGGCGCCGCATCTCGAAACGATGCTGGCGGCCGGCTACGAGGCCCTGCGGCCTTGCCTGCCGCCGCGCTGAAGCACTGGACAAGGGGAGCACCGCATGGACGAACCGCAACAAGCAGCACCAAATCCCTGGAAGCGGCGCTTCCTGATCCTGTTCATCGTCGTCGTCGGGCTGCCGGCGCTGGCCGCCGTCTGGCTGTTCCAGCGCTTCGCTAGCGACGTCCCGGTGGACTACGACAGCCCGACCGAACATTTCAAATACGGCTCGACCGGCGGCGAGCACGAAATGGGCTTCCCCTACTGGATCTGGCAGGTGCTGCCCGACATTTGCCCACAGTACCTGCCGGGCAAGGGCTACCGCTCGCTGGGCATGGTTTTCGAGCAGAACGCCGACGGCAGCGACAGGGACGTTCCTGTCGGCACCTCGAAGCGGCGCTACCAGGGCATTGACCGGGTATTCGTCAATTGCGCCGTCTGTCACACCAGCACCGTGCGCACCGCCGCCGACCAGCCGCCGAAGATCGTCCTCGGCATGCCCGCAGCCACTTTCAACATGAAGGGCTTCGAGGAGTTCTTCTTCCGTTGTGCCGCGGATCCGAAGTTTTCCCAGGAATTCATCCTGCCGGAGATCGAGCGCCACGGTGGCAATCTCGACCTGCTCGACCGCTACCTGGTCTATCCGGTGGCCATCGCCATCATGCGCGATCGCGTGCTGGCCCTCGCCGGACGCTTCGATTGGGTCTTCAAGCAGCATGAATGGGGCCCGGGACGGGTCGACACCTTCAACTCGGCGAAGGTCATCTTCAATTTCCCGATGGCGCATCTCGACCCCGCCGAATTCGACGCGCCGGCCGATTTTCCCTCGCTGTGGCGGCAACGCCAGCGCCGTGAGCCGCACGAAATGCAGTTGCACTGGGACGGCAACAACACCACCGTCGAGGAACGCAACAAGAGCGCCGCCTTCGGCACCGGCACGACACCACCGACGATCGATATCGGCCGCATCGCCCGCGTCGAGGACTGGATCATGGATGTCGCCCCGCCCGCCTTCAGCCAGTTTTTCCCGGTCGACGCCGAACTGGCGAGTCGCGGTGCACCGATCTACGCGGCCTATTGCGCCAACTGCCACGGCGCCTCGGGCAGCGACTTCAGCGGCGAACTGGTGGGCAAGGTGACGCCGCTGGCCGAGATCGGCACCGACCGGCGGCGGCTTGATTCATACACCTACACCCTGGCGGTTAACCAGGCGACGCTGTATGCCGGCTACCCGTGGCGGTTCACCCATTTCCGCAAGACCTTCGGCTACGCCAACATGCCCCTCGACGGCCTCTGGCTGCGCGCCCCCTACCTGCACAACGGTTCGGTGCCCAGCCTGCGCGACCTGCTCGAGCCGGCAACCGCGCGGCCGAGCACCTTCTATCGCGGAAACGATGTCTATGATCCGGTCAAGGTCGGTTTCGTCTCCGATTTGCCGGAGGGCAACGGCCACAAGTTCTTCCTGCTCGATACCGCGCTGCCGGGCAACGACAACGCTGGCCACGAAGGCCAGGCCTACGGCACCGAGTTGAGTCCCGCCGACAAGACCGCGCTGGTCGAATTCCTGAAGACTTTCTGAGGACCCGACGATGAGCATGCGCTCCTGCAGAAACTGGTTCAGAGTGATCGGCGTGTTGCTGATCGTCACCGCAGGCGTCGGCGGGTGGATCGCCTGGGACCGCGGCTTCCGCGAGCATCCGCAGCCGGACTGGGTGACCGCCGATTTCGAGACGCGCTTCAAGTACGGCTCGATCGGCGCCGAACACGACGCCGGCATTCCCTACTGGATCTTCTACGTGTTGCCGCGGGTCTTTCCGGAAAAGCTGACCCAGGACGGCAAGGTCTTGCCCGGTGGCTACGCGTCGCTGGGCGTCCCCTGGGAGCAGGGGCAGGAATTGCCGGCGGGCTTCACCAAGAAGACCATCGGTTTTCCACGCGTGGCCAACAACTGCGCCGTCTGCCACACCACCAGCTATCGTGAATCGCCGGATTCCAACCCGGTCTTCGTCGTCGGCGGGCCGGGCAATACCACCAACGTCGAGGCCTTTTTCCGCTATCTGATCGACTGCGCCAAGGACCCGCGTTTCAACGCCGACATCCTGATGGCCGAGATCAATCGCGTCACCGATCTCGACGTCATTGACCAGCTGCTCTACCGCTTCTTCATCATCCCGATCACCAAGAAACGCCTGCTCGAACGCGAACAGCAGTTCGCCTGGATCTACCGCCCGGACTTCCCCGACTGGGGTCGCGGCCGCGACGACGCCATGAACCTGACCAAGTACTTCATGATTGGCGCCCCGATGGACGATACCTTCGGCCCGACCGACATGCCGTCGGTATGGAACCTGAAGAAATACGTCTGGGACAAGGGCCACCGCATGAACTACGCCGGTGACAGCAGCGACGCCTATTCGGTGATCATGGACTCCGCCCTCGGCCTGCTCGGCGCCGCGCCGGCCGACAAGAAGGACTTCGTCGAGCAGGTGCAGTGGCTACACAGCTACCTTTCCGAACTGCCGCCACCGAAATACCCCTTCGCCATCGACACCGCCAAGGCGGTCGCCGGCAAAGCCCTGTTCGATACCAGCTGTGCCAGTTGTCACGCCAGCGAACTCACCGGTCGGCCGCTACCGCTGGCCGAAGTCGGCAGCGACCGCGGCCGCCTCGATTCCTGGAACAAGGGCGCCGCGATCAAGGCCAACCAGGTGGTCAAGGAAATGGGCCTGGAACGCAAGGGGCTGGTCGAGGAAGACCTGATCGGCTACGTCGCTCCCTTCCTCGACGGCATCTGGCTGAAAGCGCCGTACCTGCACAACGGCTCGGTACCGACCCTGCGCGACCTGCTCGAACCGGCGGCGCAGCGACCGGTGGTGTTCTGGCGCGGCTACGACGTCTACGACCAGGTGCGCGTCGGGTTCGTTAGCGATACGCCGGCAGCGCAGCGCGTTGGGACGAAGCTCGATACCAGCAGAAAGGCTGGCAGCAACCGGGGGCACGAGTTCGGCACCAGCCTGTCGGCGGGCGACAAGGACGCGCTGGTCGAGTATCTGAAGACGCTTTGAG
>NZ_JAVTWB010000105.1:0-12337 GCF_032229525.1 Accumulibacter sp.
GCACGAAATGGGTCAGAGACATTTGCCTTTTCGCTCCTGGACAACTTTTCACTCTGACCCCTTGGACTACTTGCGGCGTGGCCAAAATGACTTGGCCAATCTGGATTCACGCCTGCCCGAATCTCTCGCTCAAGTCCTTCACCGCCTCGCGCTCGCCGCGCACGCGCAGGAACGCGCCCTCGCCATCGGCGCGCTCGTCCAGCACCTCGCAGCTGGCGAAGATTGCGCCGCGCTGTTGCTGGGCCGACCAGGGCAGGAACAGCTCGGCCTCGACCTGATCGCGGCGGAAGAAGCCGACGATCGCCTCGCGCAGCAAGGCCACGTCATCGGCGCGGCGCGCGCTCATGACGAGGCAATCGGGATAGGCGCTGCGCAGCGCGCTTTGGTGCTCGGCGCGGCGCTCGGCTTGCGCGGCGGCATCGCTGTGGCTATCCACATTGTCGATCTTGTTGAAGACGCGCAGGCGCGGCACATCCTGCGCGCCGATCTCCGCCAGTACCTTGTCTGTCACCACGAGCTGGCGCTCGAATCCCGGATCGCTGGCGTCGATGACGTGGAGCAGCAGCGAGGCATCGAGTGCCTCTTCGAGCGTCGACTTGAACGAGGCGACCAGCCCGTGCGGCAGGTTCTTGATGAACCCCACCGTGTCGCTGACCAGCACGCGCGGCCGGCTCTCGGGCTGCAGGGCGCGCACGGTGGTGTCGAGCGTGGCGAAAAGCTTGTTTTCGACCAGCACCTCGCTGCCGGTGAGGGCGCGCATCAGGGTGGATTTACCGGCGTTCGTGTAGCCGATCAGCGCCACGCTGGCGAGGCCCTGACGCGCCTGGCGGCGGGCCTTTTGCGTCTGCCGCTCGGCATCCATGGCGACGATTTCCTGTTGCAGTTCGGCGATGCGGTCGCGGATCTTGCGCCGGTCCAGCTCGGTGTGCGATTCGCCGGCGCCGCGACCGCCCATGCCGCTGCGCTGCCGCCCCTGCGGCCCGGCAAGCTTGGCCGCCTCGCGCAGGCGCGGCGCCATGTAGCCCAGCCGCGCGATCTCCACCTGCGCGCGTGCGGCGCGGGACGTGGCGTGGCGGTGGAAAATTTCGAGGATGACCATGGTGCGGTCCATCACCTCGCAGCCGACTTCTTTTTCGAGGTTGCGCGCCTGCGACGGCGAAATCTCGTGGTCGACAAATAGGGCGTCGACCCTGCCGGCGCTGGAGTCGGCGGCGGCGTGCAGCGGTTTCTCGAAGGTCCCGGGCGCCGGTTCGCTGTCTACGAAGGCGCGTATCTCCTGCCGCTTGCCGGTTCCCATGTAGGCCGTCGCGTCGAAGTTGGAGCGCTTTTGCGTGAAGGTCGCGGTGATTTGGTAACCCAGCGTTTTGGCCAGGTCGCGCAGTTCAGCCAGCGAGGACTCGAACTCGATGTCGCTGACGTTCGGCAGTTGCACCGAGGCGACGATGGCGTAGCTGGGCTGTTCTTTGGCTTCTTTGCGCATGGGGGATTGGCTGCTTCAGAGGGGGCGAAGGCGGATAGTACCTGCCAATGTACTGCGCACCCGCCGAGTCTCTCACCAAATGCACCAAATGGGTCAGAGATATTTGCCTTTTCGCTCCTGGAAAACTTTTCACTCTGACTCTTTGGGGCTATTGCTGACCCTAGATTTGGCAATACTTCAATTGGACCTGGATGAGGTGGAGAAGGCGTGAAGGCAAGACGTTGGCGCCTGCACGACTTGGCACCGCGCCTGTACTCACCTGGACCTGCGCCGGCAGCCGCCAAGGCCAACGCATTTCGGATTGAAAGAGGAAATGTCTCTGACCCTTTTGATTCCAGTGGCGAGACCAGCGAGAACTGCTGGAACAGGAGCAGCAGCAGCGGCAAGGTGCCGATGGTCACCGCCCACTGCGTCGTTCCCCAGAGGGCGAGAGCTGCTGGCCAGCCACGGCGGGCGCCGAGCCGGGCCGTGCCGACGAAAAAGAGCAGGCCGACAGCGGCAAAAGAGAGCCAGAAACCCGGCGACAGAACCGCCCAGGGATCGATCAGCAGCACCAGCAGCAGCGCCAGCAAGAGGCTGCGAGTGGCGCCGAGGTTGCGCCCCGACCACAGCGCCAGCGCCACCACGGTCAGCATGTAGAGCGTGCGCTGCGTCGGCACGGCGAAGCCGGCGAGCAAGGAGTAGCCAAGAGCGGCCAGCCAGCCGGCGGCAATCGCCGCTTTCGCTGCGGGCAGAGCGAGCATCAGCCGCGTGCTGCGCCGCCACAGCCAGCCGACCAGCGCCGCAAAGAGCGCGGCGACCATGGTCACGTGGAGGCCGGATATCGAGCTTTCTTATCTATTAAAACGTCTTTTTTTCTTGGCGTCGAAGGGCACACGGATACTCATTGACCACCGCAATCGGCGGCACATTCGCTAACGGCACCGAGAACAGCCTACCTCACGGCAGTGCTCCGAATCAGCTGGTGCGACAAAGCTCGAGCAACGTGAAGGTGGTCAGGCAGCAAAAAACAGTGGCTCCCTAAAACAGCGAGAAGCGATCTCTGTTAACAGCGTCAAAGTGGCATAAACTAGCATCGTCCTTGCCCGCGTCCGCGCCCAGATCGACGCCAAGGCGGCGCGCGACTTGCTGAAAAGGGCCAACCTGCAACTCGTCCATCAAGTGTTATAAATGCATAAAATTATATTGTTCAATCACAGATCACTCAATTTCACTTTGAGATTACTACATCTGATTCTTTACGCTAGCCTAGGATATCCCTTATGAAAAGCTCAACGACGGTACTTATTTTCATTGGACTTGCCGCATTGCCAATTGCTGCATCCGCGGGTTGCATTGGTCCTGTAATCATGGGCGTATGCCAAGGTCAAATTGTTCCAGGGGATACACACCCCCAGGGAATGCCAGTCACTCCACCAGCACCACCTGGTTTCTACTACGACAAGCGTCAAACCAACGCAGAGCAACAAAATCCTGGATCGGTTAACCCTTTTACTGGCAGAGATGCTCACGACGCAAATGGGAACACATTTGTGGATACCTCAGATCGTACGCGATGTTACGAACGTCGTGAAAGATCATTGCGGCAGGGTATTGTCATCACCTGTCCATAGTGGCAGGTGTCTTAGGAGATAGCGTTTGCTGCATAAACTGATTGCTGTCGCAAACGCTGTGCGTATAGCTTGTCATTACGCTTTTTCAAGTCGCTGTAACGACGCATAGCCAGAACCTTGTCCATTTCAGTTGGCTGTTGCTGCTGGTCACTGGCAGCAATCTGCGCAACGACTTTGCCAACTCGTGCTTACTGCTTGACTACGCTGGGTCGCATACGTTTGTTCTGCGGCGTGTTCGTTATTATTTCGTTGATTTTCATTTCTTCATCCTTTTTGTTGTATTTATTGGGTATTGAAAGTATCGCCTTAACCTACAAATGCAATACGTTTTTCGATTAGCAAAAGAAATAGGATCGTTATGCCCCTACCTGACGCATGCATTTTAATTTTGAATTCTTCCGCAGGATTGTCTGCAAGCAACGTATCTACTAGGCATTGTTTACTAACATACTCAGTAACCAAATCAGCGGTCGCCCCCATGTCAAAGGGATCGTGTATGGTAGGCGGGTTATTGAGTTCTCTTACAAGAGACTCAGCATACTCTTGGAATATCTCATACACATATTGAGGCATATTGGCATCTGGTACATCATTGAACAGGTGTTTAAGCCCATATGCAATACCCTTAGCAATCTCATTTAAAACATTGCGATTTGAAGAGCAGAGCTTGTCTGCGAGAACATAATAGACAGCAATTTGCAACGCCATAAAATGAAGCTGAGCCTCTCCACGTCTCGCAAAAATCTTCTGCTGAATTATCGATTGATTATCCCCTATGATTTCTTCAATTGCTTTTCTCGCCGCTTCGATAGCTAGGTGTATTGACTTCACCCCATACGCATCTGCAAGCAAAGTTTCTTCATTTCCAAAACGAAAAGCATACCCATTACTGTTTGAGGTAAGCGCCTCCCTAACATGTATTGGCTGAACATCTCTTGGGGGCGCTACAAATTCATTTTTTGAACTACCAAATAACCAATCAAAAATACCCATTGAGCGACTCCTCTTCAAAACCCCGTTAAGTAGCTTAGGGAACCGCTGATTTAATCCCGCATATACCTATAGTATAATTCATCTGTCCCTATTGGCAAAGGCCGCGCGATGAAGCAGATCAGTTTTTCGCAGGTTGAGTTTGAAGGCAAGAAGCGGTTGACGCGACGCGAGCGCTTTCTTGCCGAGATGGAACAGATCATGCCGTCGGCGGAGTTGTTGGCGGTGGTCGAGCCACACTACCCGAAGGGAGCGCGAGGCCGGCCGCCGATCGGACTGGCGCGAATGCTGCGGGTGTACTTCGTGCAGCAGTGGAATGGGCTGTCGGATGAAGGCGTTGAAGACGCGATTACCGACAGCCAGGCGTTGCGGACCTTTGTCGGAATCGACTTGTCCAGAGAGGCCGTACCCGATGCGACCACCGTGCTGCAGTTCCGGCACCTACTGGAAAAGCATGATCTGACGAAGAAGCTGTTCGAAGCGGTTAACGGCAAGCTCTCCGCAGCGGGCCTGATGATGCGTGAAGGCACCATCGCGGACGCCACGATCATTGCCGCCCCACTAGTGCCATGGGGGTCAGAGTGTTTTGAAAACTGAAATCACTCTGACCCCCATGGCACTACTGACCCCTTGGGCTAAAGGATGAGCGACTGACCTTGCTGACACGCGATTTGGCAATACTGCAATTGGACCTGGATGAGGTGGAGAAGGGGTGACGGCAAGACGTTGACGCCTGCACGACTTGGCACCGCGCCTGCACTCACCTGGACCTGCGCCGGCAGCCGCCAAGTCCAACGCATTTCCGATTGAAAGAGGAAATGTCTCTGACCCTTTGATTCCAGCGCTTGACGTCCTTGAGTACGACTTGCGAACGGCGTACGCTGTTATCCTACTACCACTTCCCGATGTATCTGTAGCCCCCCGTGTTACTTGGACGGGGGTTTAAGCCGCATTCATAACTGGTGTCGAAAGATTGAACCAATGAAAATCGAAGAAGCAGTCGAGCGAGCGCTGAAGAACATTGCAAAACATGGTGACACCGATATTTTTCCATTTCCGTTTGAAACGCACGTCTTTTTAGATCGTCCGAAAGAGTGCAAATCGATCCTGCTTGATATACACCAAAATTTTTCGCATTACCTTGCCCAGCAAACGCCCTCCAATTTAGAGACTCTTACTCAGGTTGGATATACAGGGTTCCGCTGGGCAACCCAAATAGAGCCATTTTGGAATGCCTATTTTTTAGCACTCGTCATATCAATTGCCGACCAAGTCGAAAGTGTCAGACCCCCTCTAGAGGACAACTCGGTTTTTTCCTATCGCTATCAATGGGACAACGACAACGCAAAGCTCTTCCGTGATAGCGCTTGGGCGGATTATCGAGCACGCGGCATGGCTCTAAGCGAAGAATTCAAATACGTTGTGGTTACCGATATTGCCGATTTCTACCCTCGCATCTATCACCATAGATTAGAGAACGCATTGCAGCGTTTGCCGAAGGTCGGTGAGACGCCAAATAGGATTATGCAATTACTCGGAACTTTTTCCGACAACGTTTCCTACGGGTTACCTGTCGGCGGCCCTGCATCTCGGATGCTTGCGGAACTCGCGCTAGTTGCTACCGACATGCAGCTATCAAGAAGGGGAATTAAATTCTGCCGATACGTAGACGACTACTGTATTTTCTGCGACAACAAGTCGGAGGCATATAAGGTTCTTGTAACCCTTTCCGAAAAGCTGCACAACGAAGGTTTGGTTCTTCAAAAAAAGAAGACAAAGATCATTACAACAGAGGAATACCGGGAGGCTAACAACCTATTGGATCCAGCAGACAACACGAACCCCGTAGCAAGTGAAGAGCAAAAACTACTAAATATATCTTTGCGGTATGACCCTTATTCCGACACCGCTGATGAAGACTATGAGACGTTGAAAGCCGCAGTAAAGGACGTTGATATTTTAGGGATTCTTGGGCGTGAGGTTCTTAAAACCACAATTGATGCTACGGTCTCCAAACAGGCGATCAAAGCTATCTACGCACTGAATAATGACGCCAAGTTTGGCGCCATCACAACTCTTCTTGACAAAGACAATCTCGTCGTTCTTTCTCCTGTATTTGTTACGGTCATGAGGGCAGTGAATGGTTTATATGATGACATCCCAGACATGGGAAAGAATTTTATCGACGAAACTCTGATCGAACTTTACGAATCCAAATCACACTTGCTCAGTGTAGAACTGAATGTGAGCTATTTCGTGAAAGCTTTGTCTACTAGAATGACAATGGCAAAGGAGGAATTGCTAATTGAGATATTTGATAGCTGGCCGACGCCGCTCATCAGAAGATTAATCATTTTGATTATGGCCAGTTGGGATTGTCACTACTGGCTAACCGACATAAAGAAGAAATACGGCGGCCTTAGCGAATGGGAAAAAAGAGCACTTATCCTTGCCTCATATAAACTCGGCGACGAAGGTAAACATTGGCGGACTCACGTCAAAGACACATGGAACAGTAGAGAGGCACTTATCAGAGACTGGTATGCCGATCGGTTCCAGGCGAACAAGAGTGTTCCCGTATGATCTCTGAAAAGGAAATAGCAAAGCAGTTCAATGGACTGTGGAATGACACCCTTCCCTTGCTCACCCCGCAGCTTGTAGGCTTGTTTAATGCAGTACATAGCGATGATCTAACCGAGTTTCCGGGAGGTAAATTCAAAAGGATCGCTATCGGAGCGAATGTTGAGAAGCACGATCTCGTCGCTGAATTATCGTTTCAGGTAGCGAAGCTTTCAGTCGAGCGCGGAATTCCGATTCATGGCATCGGCTTGGGGACTGAAGACTTTAAGGATGCTTACAGGAATTCCACCGCATTCTTGAGAAAGTACGCAAGCGAAGACTCCGGTTTTCTATTAAATGCAGAAGAAATATCCGAGGCTTTAACCATCGCATCACAATACGAAGGGTTCTTTTCGCACGTTTCAGCAAAAACCATCGAATTTTCTCCCAGAATCTCCGGCGCTGGCTACTTGGGTTCCTGCTGCGCGGATTTGTCAGTAGATGATACTCTATACGAAATCAAGACAGTCTCTCGCAACATTGCCGGAAAAGATATCAGGCAACTGATCTTGTACTTAGCGCTGCAATATTCTACGGGCAAACGCAGGTGGCTTTATGCGGGATTTTTTAATCCAAGAAAATGCACGCACTATAGATTCTCCGTCGACCACCTTATGTATAGGACGTCAGGCGGCAGATCCACCTCGGAGGTGTTCGCGGACATCGTGGACTTCCTATCAAACCGCGGAATAGAGATTGACTCTATATTCTGAGTTTGGCGAAACCAACCGGCGTCGTTTAAGGTGATCCAACGGGTTAGCTTCGAATAACCATCCACAACGGCCACACCCAGTCGCGCGCACGCTTTTCTACCCGGGTCGATAATCTCACCCCGCAGCCCTCAGCGACTGCAATGACCGCGCGCCGACGCCGAGGTCTCGCCACTTCGCCGGATGGCAGGTGAACAGCAGGATTTGGTGCCGCGTCGCGGCGTCGAACAACACCCGCTTCATCTGACCCAGGCGCTCCTCGTCGCTGTGCACCAGCGCGTCGTCGAGGATGATCAGCGTCGGGCGTCCGGCTTCCTGCAGGAGATCCGCATAGGCCAGACGGCTGATCACGCCCATCTGCTCGCGGGCGCCGAAGCTCAGGGCGTCGAAGGCGCCCGACTCGCTGCCGCTCGCGCCGATGCGGGTCAGCGGGCCGGGGCTCAAGTTCTCGTCGATTTCCAGGCTGGCATTGGGGAACAGCAACTGCAGGTAGCGGTTGAGGTGCTTCTGCAGCGGCGCCTGCAGTTTCTTGGTCAGCGCGCGGCGCTTGTCGCGTAGCAGATTCAGCAGATAGTCGAGGGCCCTGGCGCGCCGCTGCAGTTCCTCGACACGGCGCTGCGCCTGGGCGAGATCACGCGCCTGTTCGGCGCGACGCTCTTCAAGTCCTCGCGCACCAAGCATCTGAAGTTCAACTTCCAATCGCACAAGGGCGTCGCCACGTTCGTTGAACCGCTTTTCGTGTTGTTCCGCGCTCCTGAGAAAGCGTTCGACGTCCTGCTTGAGGATCTCCGGACGCGCCTCGCTGACCTGTTTGTGCAGCGCCTCGATCCGCGCCACCAGTGTCGCCTGTTCGGCACGCGCGTCCACCAGTTCGCGATTCGCCGTCGCCACGCGTGCGGCCCGCTCCGGTGCATCGAGCAGTGCCTGGGCGCTGGCCAGTTCGCGCGTCGCCGCTTCGCAGGTGGTCCGGGCGTTGCCGGCGGCAAGCTGGGCGGCGTGCAGTTCGTCGTTGATCTGGCCGAGCGATTTTCCGGCGGCATCCTCGGCGGCTTCGGCTTGCGGCACCGCCGCGGGTGGCACTGCGCCGTCGGTCGCTGGCGGCAACTGGCTGATGGCGCTCTGGATTTCGCCAGCGCGCGCCTGCTGCGTGGCCAGTTCGCTGCGCAGCGCATCGGCTCCCTCGGGAGCCAGCGCCTTCAAGGTCGCGGTGGCCATTTTGACCTCGGCGAGCCACTGCGTGTAGGCCTGATGACGGGTTTCGGCATCCTCCAGCGAGGCCAGTCCCAGGCGTTGCAGCAGTGCTTCCTGGCGGTCGAGGAGTTCCTTCTCCTGACGTCCGAGCTTCGCGAGGTCCGCACCACCCGGCGAGATCTCGAGCTTGCCCAAGCCCGGCAGGGTGATCGTGGTCGCAGCGCGTAACAGTAGTTCGCCGACGCCGTCCAGCGACTCCCCGCCGACCAGGATGCTGCGGCCATCGTCGAGCGCAAACTGCAGGCGCGTGGCCGCGGCGTCCTGGCGGATTTGCAGCTCGCTGATTTGCCGGTGCTGCCCGCGCAGTGTCTCGAGGTCTGCGGGCGCGATCTCGGAGGCGGCCGCCTGCCGCTGCCGTTCGAGCAGGGTGGTCTGTTCGGCCTCAGCTTTGGCGAGTGCGCTAGCCGCGCTTTCGCCCTTGCGCCGGATTTCGTTTAGCTGGCGCGTCAGGTTGCGGCGCGTATCTTCCTGGCGCGCCAGACGCAGCGCCTCGCGTGCGACTTCGTGGCGGGCGACCGCTTCCGTGCGCTGTGTGCTCCACTTTTCGACCAGCGCGGTGGCGGTGGCTTGCGCCTGCCTGGCGGTTTCGAGCGACGCACGGCGTGTTTCGGCCGCCTGCTGCTCGCCAGCGAAGACCTCGAGTTGAGCGCGCAGCAGCTTGATCCCCACTTCGATCTGGCTGGCGCGCTGCTTCTCGGCGGCGTGCGTTGCTTCGATGCGCTGGATCGCTTCCAGCTTCTCGCTTGCCGCCCGGTGCTCGTCGCGAAAGCGCACCCACGGCTTCTCGGCTTCGTCGAGTGTGTGTTCGCGGCGCAGCGATCCGAAGCTGTCGACCTTCTGGCGGTAGGCGGCGATGTCGGTATCAGCGTCGCTGACGAGCTTCGCCAGCGACGCCTCCCGCTTGAGGGCTTCGGCGTACTGGCCGCGCGGCGAACCGGTCGCCGGGGTGAGCAGATCGTTGCGCGCCGCTTCGACGGTGGCCATCACCTCGTCGCCGCCACTGCTGGCGACCTCGCCGAGTGACTCGTTCAGGGCCGTGCGCAGGTGGTCGGTGGCATGACCCACCGCTTCCCTGACCTCCTGCGCGCCACCCTGCTGGATCCACAGCAGACCGGGGATGCCCCAGTGCTCGGACTTGCTGGCACCCTTGGCCGCGTGCTGGAATCCCAGGAGCTGGGCGAGATAATCTTCGGCGTCGGCGCCGTCCAGCCGTCGGCTGCCGGCCTGCAATTCGCAGCGCTTCTTGCCGAGGAAGCTCTTGCCGAGCCGGTAGTTCTCGCCGCCGAAGGTGAACTCCAGTTCGACTGTCGGCGACGCCGACGAATCGCCCCAGGGGCGAAAGTCATCAACACTGCCGGAACGATGGCGCTCGAAGAAGGCGGCGCGAATGGCGGCGACGATGGTGCTCTTGCCGCTTTCGTTCGGGCCGGTGAACAGGTTGATGCCGGGATCGAGATCGCCGATCTCCAGCGGCTGCCGGAACTGCCTGAACTGTTCGAGGCGAATGCGCGTCAGCTTCACGCGGCGCCTCCCCGCCGATCGTCGAGAAAGCCGGCGAGCAGGGTGAGCGCGTCACGGGCGACCTCCGCATCGGGGCCTTGCTGCTCCGCACGCAGGTCGGCGATGACCTCGCCGAGATAGCCATCGGCATGCAGGGCGTCGATATCCTCGGCCGTAGGCTCGAGGCGCAGCGCCGAAAGATCGGCCAGCAAACTGTGCACCCGCCCCTGCGCTTGTCCGATCGCCTGCTGCAGACGCCGCTGCCCGGCCAGATCGGTCTGCCCCGAAACGCTCAACTGCACCACGTCGGCGGCGGCAAAGGCGGAAAGATGCTGCAGGGCCTGATCGATATCGCTGGCGACGCGCAGCGTCAGGGCGTCCGACTGCCAGCGGTAGTGGCCGGTACGGACCGGCGTCACCAAGGGTAGCGCGCCCGGCCCGCTCAATTCGACGCGCAGCGCCTGCCCGGAGTCGTTCGCCCGGAAGCGATCTGTTTCGGGCGTGCCGCTGTACCAGCAGCGGGCGTCCACCTGCCGGGTGCCGTGCCAGTCACCGAGCGCGAGATAGTCCAGGCCGGCCTGTTCGGCGCGTCCGGCGGCAATCGGGTTGGCGGAATCGATCGCCTCGGCGAGGATTCCCTGCACGCTGCCATGCGCCAGGCCGATACGCAGCATCCCGGCCGGCGTCTCGGCGGCGGCGAACCATTCGGTCAGATCGCTGAAGGTGTTGCGCTGGGTCAGCGGGGCCGGCAGGATGGCGACGCCGAGCGAATCGAGAATCAACGGCTCGGGTTTGACGCAGAGCGAGACGTTGCCGGGGATCGCATTCAGGCGCGCGGCAAGGGTCCACACCGATTCGGAGAGCGCTGCGTCGTGGTTTCCCGGCAGCATGACCCAGCGCCCGGAAAAGCCCGCCATGGCGTTGAACAGGCGGTGGATGGTGCGGTCGGCGACACCCTGGGCGTCGAAAACGTCGCCGGCCACCAGCACCAGATCGAGATCCTGCTCGCTGGCCAGTTTCGCCAGTCGCTCAACCGCCTTGAAGCGCGCATCAGCGAGCAAGGCCGCTTCGTCAGGCTCGAACTGGCCGAAGAGCTTGCCGATCTGCCAATCGGCGGTGTGCAATAGTTTGAGCAACTGACTATCCCTGGGGGCGCGGCGCGTCAGGCCTGGGCCACGACGGCGTCGGCGGGCGACGGCTCGATGCTCGCCAGCAGCGCCTCCAGCGCCTGGCGCAGGGCTGGCGCATCGGCCGCCGCGGCGCCGGCGTCCAGCAGCGACAGCGCCCAGCGAGCGATCGCCTTTGCCGCGCCGGCCTCGGCGCATGCCAGCGCCTGCTCCGCCCACGTCGTGGCGTGACGGAGGTAGGCGGCGTCGAAATCGGGCGCCAGATCCACCGCTTGACCTGACTGACAGCGCACCACGCCCGGCGTGCCGGAGGCCGCCGTTAACTGGACGGTGCTGTCGCTGCCGACAGGGCCGGGGCGGCCCGAGGCCGCACGCGATGACAGTTTGAAGGCCTTGAGTGCCGCCTTCACCTCGGCGTTTTTCGCGTTCATGGGCAGGTCGAAAGTCTTCTTGAACCACTGATAGCGATAGAGGCGATTCAAGCCGCCAAGGCCACCATCACCGCCTTTTCCGCCCTTGCCAGCGGCGCCACAGACACCTGGCGCACCGGGGTCGACGCAGGTGTCGACCGACGCTGGCAATGGCTCACCGCAGGTTACCTCGATGCTGCCGCCATCGCCACCGCGACCGGGCTGGCCAGGCGGCAAGCCGTCTCCGCCCTTGACACCCTCACTACCGGTCTGGCCGTAGGCAAGCGACAGAAAATAGGACAGCCCGAATTTTTTCAGCACCCGGCCACCGTAGCGGCCGCCCGTCTTACCGCTGTTGAACGCACCGTCACCGGCGGCGGCCGGGGCCGCCGGCTGCAGGCCCTTGCCGCCACCCTGGCTGTCGCCGCCTGGCGAACCGCAGGCCAGTACGCGCGGCGCTAACAGCAGGCGCTGACAGACGATGCGCACGACACCCCCGGCCATTCCCGTAGCGCCGTCCTGCCCAACCTGCCCGTCGGCGGCCGGATTCCCGCTCCAGGGTGGCGGCGGTTTGCGACCACCGACATCGATCACCGCCTCGTTGCCAGACAGCTCGCGACAACGAAAATGTACCGTG
>NZ_JAVTWB010000106.1:0-12186 GCF_032229525.1 Accumulibacter sp.
GGTGGGCTTCTGAGTCATGTCGTACCCCACGCTGGTCGCGCAAGCGAAGCCCATCCCGGGAAGTCAGACCGCCGGATAGGTACTTGCGGAGTCATGGCATCGCCCTTGCTACTCGAAAGGGATTCCCGTCAGCAGCGGAATCGATACCCCGTATTGCTCGATGACATCACATCGATAGCCATAGCGTTCAAGCAGCGCCCTGACAGGCTCGAGTGAATGCCCATGCTTAAGGGGATGAGGCTCCACAATGATTCGCGGCTTGAAGTGCCGGAAGAACACTTCGGCGGCCGCGACGGCTTCCACCTCTGATCCCTCGATATCCATCTTTACAAAGTCGACCCTTTCGACGCCTGTATCGGACACCAATTGGCCAAGTGTTCTGCAATCAACACTTACCACTGTCCCGCGGTGTGTTCCGACGACGGATGACTGTGCCGACCCCATCGATCCTTCATTGCTGAAGGCAATCTTTCCCGAATGACCGGCGACCGCTATTGGAAACAATTGAATATTCGCCAGCTTGTTGATCTCGTCGTGGCGCTGAATGTTTATTGCGCAGCTGAGCAAGTTCGTGGGATCCGGTTCAATTGCCAGCACTTTTCCGGTCGTTCCTGCCGCCTTGGAGAACGCGATCGACGTCAGACACGAATACGCGCCCAAGTCTAGCACTATGCTCCCGGGTCTCAGTTGCGCGAAATCCAGGTATTGCTGACAGGTCATGTATGGCTCGGCCAAGCTCGGACAATGAATCGGAAAATCGCCAAATCCCACGATGTTCTGATCATGAGGGCGGGAAAAATCTACGACTTGCCGGTCCGCATTTCCGTGCCCTACCTTGGTCGGAGATACCGAAGAAAAATAGTAGTCGAAGAAGGCGACCATGTCCTGCACATAAACGCCATTGACACGACCAAGCCGGATCTCGGCGTCATCCTCGAGTCGGACCACGCTAATGTCGTTCCAGCGGACGTCAACACGAAACTGGTTTCTTAGACCTTCTGGTACGAGATCCTCCGGGTTGAAGGTGAACCCTCGAACCAGATCGAGTAATCGTCCAGGATTGAAGAGATCAACTTTCATGAGTGAGTACCTCTCGGCGCATGGTCAGCGCGAAATCTGGGTTGCCTGGCTTCGCGGACAGCCATTCGGGACCAGGCAAACGCAGTATTGCTGCAAGGGTTGAGTTATTCATCCCGGAGTCGTTGCGACAGGACGCCAGGCGCGGACTGCTGAACCGTCAGGTTATCAGCGAGGACATCTCTTGCCTTCTTGGCTGCGGCCATCAGAACAGTTCGTCGCAACACGCTGCGACGTCCAAAAATCGCCCCAAAAATCCTGAGCCAGAGGCCTGCCTGCCCCCGACCCGGCAGCAGGAACGTGAGGGCCGGCGCCACAGCCCGCAGGAGGCCCAGACGTGGCACTCCACGAATCGCATTCCAGATAAACTGGTCAGCCGTCGAGCGCGCCACAAAATCCTCGAGATCACGCCGCAGACGAGCAGCCGCCTCTGGATCATTGGTCGCTTGCCAGTAGTCGGCAGCCATATGTTCGACCAGCATGCGGACCTCGGTCGCCCATTCGATGACCGACGCCTTCGTGCTGAGGTTGTCGCGGCCCGAGCCAAGAACGATGTAATTGGACACGGGAGCAGCCACGCAGCCGACATCGCCCCGGAACGCGAGACGGGTCCAGTAGAACATGTCACCAAACAGCATGCCATTCGGAATCGGACCGATGCGACGCAAATCATCCGTACGGGTCACGCAGGCACACCAGCAGGGGTCACGATTGCCGCCGAGAAAGCCGGCAACGAAGTCGGTTCCGGATTCCACTGCGGGACCAATCTTTGCGGGTACCCGCACATCGGCAAAATGTATCCAGCAGCCGGTGTAAACGAAGGACAGGCTGGGTGATCGATCGAAGGCTTCGATGACCCGAGCGGCGAAGTCGGGCTCGATAAAGTCGTCATCAGACAGACCGAGAAAGAACTCACCGCGCGCCAGCCCGATAAGAAAGTTACCGTGTTGACAAGCAGGAATGGTGGATTCCCGGTGGAAGATCCTCAGTCGCGGATCGCGATACTTGTCGAGCAGTTCGTGGGTTTCGTCCCGAGAGCCATTGTTGGAAACAATGACTTCAACGTCGGCACTGACCTGGCCCAGGGCACTGTCGATCGCCTTGGCCAGGCAATATGCGCGGTTGAGCGTCGGGATTGCGATGGTCAGTCTGGGCGCGGCAGGCTGCTGCATCATTTCGGCATACAACCATTCGGGGCGATGATCGCCGGGTTTTCGGAGTCGTACTTTGCCAAGAGATCTGCGTCCAGCCGCGAGCAGCTTCGAAACCGATAGGGAAGGCCCAGTTCGAGATATTCGTGGACCGCACTCTCCGGATCAAGCGCGACCAGGATCATGACCATCGTATCCGAGGGCAACTCGCGCAAACCTTCTTCGGGTGCAGCAATCGTGCAGCCAGCAAACTGGAGTCCCTGCTTTCGTGGATCTCGATCTACAACGGCAAGTATTCGCCTTTTCTTTAGCCAGGGCAGTTCCACGAAGCGCTGCGCAAACGAACCTGCTCCCCACAAGGCCAACGGAGCCGACGGTTCCAGTTCATCCGCGATAGCGGCGAACTCCTGCGCTCGCGTCGTACTGGCGGTGATGTAGTTCGCCACGGCCGTGCGAAGCTCGTCTGTCTTTGCCAATCGATCAACGCGGGGCGCGGCCTTGCCGCCCGCCAGCATATAGACAGCGGGGTAAGCCTGCCCGCCGGCCACGGGAATCTCCTTGGTCGCCACCCTGTCGACCTCGAAACCGGCGGCCGTAGCCAGATTGGCCAGCGCCGTGCGGTCGAAGTGATTGATATGCTCACTATCGAAAAAATAGAAGGGCACGAACGGATAAGCCTCGTATCTCGATGCGTCCGGGGTTTCGAGATAGACCTTGCCGTCGCCGGTCAGCATCTCCCGGACAACACCAAGGGCGCCGAGTGGGTGGAGGAGATGCTCCATGACGTGGGAAAGAACGATCAGATCGAATCGTCCAATCGACTCGGGAAAAGACTCCAGAGTCCCTTGCACGCCGCAGAGATCGAGTTCGTCCAGTCGAGAGGCGCAGGCAGCCGACGGGTCCATCCCGACCAGATTCGTGAACCCGTGACACCTCAGGGCCAGCAGCAAGCCGCCGTTACCGCAGCCGACATCGAGCACCCGGGCCGTACGAGGAAAGTATTGACCGATAAGCGAGGCCATCGCTGCAAAGCGTTGCTTGTCCTCGCTGCTGCTACCAGAGCCGGAGGCATGCACCCGATCCTCGTAGAGCGAGAACTCCGTGTAGTGGCGAGCGTAGTCCGCCTGACTACCTGGCGTGTCCGCGAAGACGAATCCGCAATTGCCGCAAGCCACCACGTCATAACTGCTGGGCAGCGGAGACGATGAAGGAAGAGCGAAATGCATCGCATGCAGGTGCTCCACCGATCGCTGCCCGCAAATCGGGCAGGGCCGGAACGCCGTGGTCTTGTGGAGAGATTCCCTGATGGTCATCGCCCGCTAACCACCATCATGCAAAGACGCTTGGGCGACCGCGACCAGGGTCGACCCGCTTTCCTGAACATGGAACTCATTCATCGGGAACCCCGTACAAGACGAGATCGAAGGAACTGAATCCATGCACACCAAGGTATAACTTGTACCCCAGTTGCCACGAGTCGATGAGCAAGGGAATTTCCCAAAGGTGATGCGGGTGGTGGTAGATGCTGATCGCCAGCGCCGGCCGGCTGGCGGTAATCGTTTGTATCGCCCCTTGCAGAGCCGCCGGCTCGCCGCCTTCGATGTCCAGCTTGATCAGCGTTGGACGCATGCCGGGAAGCGCGTCATCGATGGAGACGCACTGAATGATCTGCTGTCCTTCCTGCGAGACTCTGCTCGCACCGGTACCGTCTGACGCAAAGCGAAGCAGTTCGGCTTGTGCTCCCAGACCACACGGAAGACACACGCCCGACACCCCCGGGCCCATGTCGCGCATCCGGCGCGAAAGGCGGGCGTAGTTCTCGGGGTCTGGTTCGAAAGCGACGATTTGCTCGAAATCGTAGCCATTTCGCTGCAACTGCTCGAGGGTGTCACCAACAAACGCCCCGCCGTCGACCAGACGCATCGGATTGCGCCATCGGGGAAGATTGGCGGGGCAGTATTGCTCCCGCGGCGTAGGCTGAGGAAGCACATCGTAGCGTCCGGTCAGCCGAAATTCGACCACACGACGCAACAGGTCACGGCTGAATTCGTCCGCCAACACTGCGTCCAATCGAACGAGATTCGCTTCCCGCCCACGATAGACACCCGGTCCCGCCAGCCAGTATGCCGCTGGAAACTCTCCGTCGAACAATGCCTGGAACTCGACAGGATTGACGATTCTGCACACCATGCTGCGGCCCAGATCGTTGATCAGAGCTGCCATGTCCACCTGGTGATTGTGAATGGCAAGCACCATCGTAGCCGAAGGCGGCAAGGTCTCGCGTTGCCAGTCGGACAGCGTCCTGATTCGCAACTGGCGCCATGAATCCCGGCCGCTGGCGGCCGCGTCGGCAAAGCCCAGTACGTCATAGCCGCGATCGACGAGAAACGCCGCCACCTCCCTGCCCCGCGAGCCTGCACCATAGACCAGGATCGGCTGATCGGGAAGCGCTTCGGGTGGTTTGTTTAGTCCATCCGCAAGGGATTGCAGCAGATCTTTCATGGCGAATCCCGCTCCCCCGAATGCGAGTTTTCGTACTGCTCCAGGATACCCGAGCCAATGCCGCCATGGTCTCTGAGGCGGCCACCATCCATCCAGGCAATATGACTTGCCAGGCGCCTTACGACATCGACACTGTGAGAGACGATGATCCCCGAGACACCACGTCCAAATTGGGATTCGAGGTGGCCATAGCATTGCCGCTGGAAATCGGCATCGCCGACGGCCAGCACTTCATCGATCACCAGAATATCGGCATCGACATGGGCCGCGACGGCATAGGCCAGACGAACGTACATCCCGCTTGAATAGCGCTTGACCGGCGTATCGAGGAAGCGCTCCACACCCGAAAAGCCGACGATCGAGTCGAGGCGCTGACGAATGGTCCGCGAAGGGCATCCCAGCATCGCGCCGTTGAGAAAGATGTTCTCGCGTCCGGTCAGATCCGGATGGAAGCCGGTACCGATTTCAAGCAGCGATGCCACACGACCGCGAACCACGATATGGCCTGCCGTCGGCGGAATGATGCGGGAAAGAATCTTCAGTAGCGTGGACTTGCCGGAACCATTCTTGCCAATCAGCGCCAGGCACTCTCCTTGATGGAGTTGCAGCGAAACGTCCCGCAGTGCCCAGAATTCCTCGTCCCCTTTCGCGTCCCTTGAAGTACTGGTCGCGCCCCAAGCCAGGTTACTCAGCCAGCTCTTGAGCGAATCCGGTCGTTGCCGGTGGTGCAAGGCGTAGCGCTTGCTCAGATCGACAACATCCATGACGGTGTTCGTCATTTTCAGGCCAGGTCGACGAGATGACGATCGGTGGCAAGGAGATGCCGCACAGCGAGAAGCGTAACGGCGATGGTGATCGCCACCGAGCTTGCTACCGCGCCCAGCGGGAAACCGTTCAGCCCGCGCAAGAGGCTCCAGCGGAAGCCCTCGATGACGCCGACCAGCGGGTTGAGCGCGTAGAGCGGCTGCCATTGCTCGGGAACAGCCGCGTAGGGATAGCCAACCGGGGTCAAGAAGAAACCGACCGTGATGAGAAACGGGATGAGGTTGCCGATGTCGCGAAAACGCACGTTCAACACCGCGAGCCAGAGTCCCAATGCCGTGCAAAGCACCAATAGCTGCAAGCCAAAGAGTGGAAAGGCCAGGACCTGCCAGCCGGGCAGGTAAGCAAACCAGATGCAACCCATCACGAAAAGCAACCAGGCGACGACAAACTCGATGGCATCCACGAAGACGGCCGCGATCGGGATCAGCGCACGGGGAAAATACGTTTGCTGGATCACGAAGATATGGACTCGCAACGAGACCATGCCATCAGGAACTGCATTGGAAACGAAATACCATGGGATCACGCCACAAAAAATCATCAGCGGATAGGGGGCACTTTGCCGCTCCTGAAAGCCGGCGAGATAGCCAAAGGCGAAGCTCATCACCGCCATCAGCATCAGGGGCTTGAACAGCAGCCAGGCCAGTCCGAAGTAGGTCTGTCGGAAGCGCACGATCAAGTCGCGCCGGATCAACATGTACGCGACTTCGCGAAACGCAAATAGCTCATGCCAGTAGCCACGCAAGCTTGGCGCACTGGCATCGATCAGCCGCGAAGGGGGAAGAGCTGGAAGCTCCGAGGCCGGGCTCGGGCGGCCGGGAAAGCCGCCATGCTCATCGCCCGGGACGTCCTGCCGGCGCGGGTCAAGATGCTTGTCGCCTGGGTTCATGGTGCCAAACGCACGCTTTCCGTGGTGAGAGGTGTTGGCCCGTGATGGCCGACACCGGGGTACGGCGGTAGACCCGGCTGCAACGCATTCAACTTGGCGTAGCGCCTGCCGGAGCGAGGCATTGTCGCATCGGCAGCCCGTGCCGTCCACGCTGCGGCGGGTGCGTCAGCGCTGGGACGGGCCATTGAAGTCGGCCAGGGGTTTCCGGCTTTCGCCTGTCGAAATCCCCAGATCATCGTGCCCAGGCCAGCGTTCTCGCGATCGCTTCCTGCCTGTCTATCAACACGCTCAATCCCAGCTCGCTTCGTGCTCTGCCAATGTCCGGAAGATAGCTATCCACGACCCCTGCGTCGGCCTGGCCGGCAATCTCCGGGGCGACACCACCGGCAACCTGGGCGATTTCCGATGCCAGCTGGGCGAGACTGACGACTTCATCGGAGCCCACGTTGTACGCCCGACCGGCGCCTCCCCGCAGCAGAATGGTCAACAGCCAGATCACCAAATCGGCCGCGTAAAGATAGCTGCGCAGCGGACGACCGGTGCCGTGAATGCGGATCGGTACGCCGGCGAGCGCATCGCGCAGAAAACTACCGACCGCGAATTTGTCGGTCAATGGCAAATGGGGGCCGAGGAACGCGAAGCCGCGCGCGATGACGCATTCGACGGCCGGAGTCAGAACGCACATCAATTCAGACATCCGCTTGATTTCACCGTAGGCCGAGGCGGGCGCAAGGGGATTCGGGGCGTAGCAGCAGTCCTCAACGAGGGCGGCAGGAGCTGTCGGCAGGCGGCCGTATACCGCCCCCGAGCTGGCCAGCAGCAGGCGTCGGGCGCCGCGCTCGCGGGCAAACTGCAGAACGCGCTGAGTACCGGCCAGCATCTTCATGGCCAGCGCCGGGTCGCCGGCAGAGAGCACTGCAGCCGGCGCAGTGGCCAGGTGGAAAACGTAGTCGTGCGGCTGGTCGGGAAAAGCAAAGGAGGCTGCGTCTCCTTCCAGCCAGGCGAATTCCGGCCGGCAAGCCAGACGCGCGATCTCGGCGGCAAAATGTCCCGGTTGTCGGCTCAGGACGGTCGCTGTTATGGCAACGCCGAGTTCGTCGTTTGCCGCGGCAATCGCTTCGAGAAGCCACCGGCCCCAGAACCCGCTACCGCCGGTAATGAACAGGCGCGCCCCGGCCATTGCACGCCACAGTGGCGCCGTGTGCGCGACGAGGTGTTGACGATCAGCCGCGAGCAGGGGCGCACCGGGCGTGGTCAAGGATCGACTCCAGAGCACTCGCCGAGCCCGGCACACGCATCGTCGCGCATTTCAGGGCGCCGGCCGGAGGCACATCATCCCGCCGACGCCCTTGCCGCAATCGGTGATCGCGATCCAAAGACGCACCCCTCGCAAGAGCACGCTGTCGTCACGTGACTGGCCGGAAGATCGGAGGCTCGACTGCATAGCGCCGAGTATCTTCGCTCCTGGCATGGCCGGTCAAGCGGCGCTTTGCGCCGACAGCCGCCAGCAATCCGCGGGCGGGCAGAGAGGGACAGCGACAGGCACTGGATCAGGATTGGGCATCAGAGGAGAATCGTCGCTTGACGCCTTGCTCCGAAAAGGCAAAAGGAAAGGAAACTCATGCTCAACGCTGCACAATTCATTGGCGACCGTCTGGTCACCAGCGGTCTCGATCAGGTGTTCATGGTCACCGGTGGCGGCGCGATGTTTCTCAACGACGCCCTGGCCCACTGCCCCGGGCTGCGTGCCAGCTATACGCATCACGAACAGGCGGCAGCAATGGCGGCCGAAGCGTTTGCACGGTTGAGCGGACGGCCTGCCGTCCTCAATGTGACCACTGGCCCCGGCGGCATCAACGCCCTGAACGGGGTGTTTGGCGCGTGGACCGATTCGCTGCCGATGATCATCCTCTCGGGCCAGGTCAAGCGACCGACGAGCCTCGCTTTTCACGAGTTACCCGGACTGCGTCAACTCGGCGATCAGGAGGCCGGCATCGTCGAGATGGTGCGTTCGATCACCAAGTACGCCGAGGTCGTTCGCGAGCCGCACGACATCGCGTACCACCTGGAAAAAGCGCTCTACCTGGCTCAAACAGGCAGACCCGGGCCATGTTGGCTGGATATCCCGATCGACATCCAGTCGGCGCCGGTAGACCCGGGGACACTGCGGTATTTTACGCCGCCAGCAGCGAACGACAGGCCTGCCGTTTCACTTGCCGACTGCAAGGACCTCCTCGGCCGCATCGCCAAGGCCCGACGGCCGGTAATCCTGGCCGGGACCGGCATCCGCTGCGCTGGCGCGCTGGCCGAGTTCGAACAGTTCACCCGGGCGCTGAACGTTCCGGTGACCACGGCCTGGACGCACGATCTGATCGCCTCGGATGACCCGCTGTTCTGCGGTCGGCCGGGGACGATCGGCACCCGTGCAGGAAACTTCACGGTACAGAACGCGGATCTGCTGCTGGTGCTTGGCAGCCGTCTCAACATTCGCCAGGTGAGCTACAACTGGCAGGCTTTCGCGCCCAGAGCCTACAAGGTGCAGGTCGATATCGACCGGGCGGAGCTCGGCAAGCCACTGGTGCACGCCGATCAGGTGATGCATTGTCATCTGCAGGACTTCCTGCACGCCATGAACGGCCTGCTTGCTGCCGAACCACCGGCCAGGAATCCTGCCCACCATGACTGGCTCGGCTGGTGCAGGCAGCGGGTCGCCGATTACCCGGCCGTACTGCCTCGACACCGGGACTACCGTGGCAAGATCAACCCCTACCATTTTGTCGAGGTACTTTTCGCACAGCTGGAAGACGACGATATCGTCGCCTGCGGCAATGCCACCGCCACCATCGTGCCGTTTCAGGCAGCCACACTGCAACGCGGGCAGCGGCTTTTCTCCAACTCGGGCAGCGCCTCGATGGGCTACGACCTTCCTGCGGCGGTCGGCGCCTACTACGGCGCGGTGAGCGCCAGAGGCCGGCAACGGCGCGTCATCTGTCTGGCGGGTGATGGCAGCCTGATGATGAACATCCAGGAGCTGCAAACCATTGCCCATCACCAGTTGCCGATCAAGATCTTCGTACTCAACAACGGCGGTTACCTGTCCATCCGCACATCACAGAAGGGCTTCTTCGGACGTCTTGCGGGTGAGAGCCCCGCCAGCGGCGTTTCTTTTCCAGACTTCGTGCAAGTGGCCAGGGCCTTCGGCATTCCGGCGCTGTCGCTGAACAGCGCCCACTTCGCTGACGACATTCGGCAGTTCATCGACAGCGATGGGCCGGGACTTTGCGAAATCGTGCTCGACGAGCAACAGGCCTTCGAACCGCGAATCAGTTCTCGTCAGCTTGACGACGGACGCATCGTCAGCGCGCCCCTGGAAGACATGTATCCCTTCCTGGAGCGCGACGAGCTGGCCCGGAATATGATAGATTGATGCTGCCTTTCTGGAGCGGCAAGACCATGACCATGAGCCATTCGCAGACCCCAGAGATTTTTGAACACCTGTTCGTCCTCGAGCTGGCGAACAACCACCAGGGCAAACTGGAACGCGGCCTGCGAATCGTCACCGATTTTTCGCGAATCGTCCGTTTCAATAACGTCAAGGCAGCGATCAAGCTTCAATTCCGCGACGTCGACGCCTTCGTTCACCAGGATTTCCGCGACCGCTCGGATATCCGCTATATCAAAAGAACACTCGACACCCGCCTGTCCAAGGCGGAGTACGCGACACTGACCACGGCGATCCGGCGTGCCGGCTGCATTCCGATGGCGACGCCTTTCGACGAAGTCTCGGTGGACCTGTGCGTCGAACTGGGCGTGGACCTCATCAAAATCGCCAGTTCGGACATCAACGACTGGATCCTGATCGAGAAGATCGCCACCACCAAAAAACCGGTGATCGTTTCCACCGGCGGCTCGTCACTGAAGGACGTCGACGACCTGGTCAAGTTCTTCAACCGGCGCGCCATTCCCCTGGCGATCAACCACTGCGTCTCGCTTTACCCGTCCGCAGACCACGAGATCGAACTCAACCAGATCGACTTCCTGCGCCGCCGTTATCCACTCAACGTCATCGGCTTCTCGACGCACGAGCACGGCGACTGGCAGACTTCGATCGCCATTGCCTATGCCAAGGGTGCGCGCACTTTTGAGCGGCACATAGACATCGTGGCTGACAACATCCCGGTTGCCGAGTACTGCAGCCTGCCGCATCAGGTTGACCAGTGGTTCAAGGCCTACCAGAAGGCGGTCACCATGTGCGGTGCGCCCGGCACCCAGAAGCGCATTCCCCTGAGCAGGGAAAGTCACTATCTCGACGCCCTGGTGCGTGGCGTCTACGCCCGACGAAACCTCAGCAAAGGGCATGCACTCAGTGAGGATGACGTTTACCTGGCCATTCCCTTGCAGAAAGGCCAGATCTCGTGCCGGGAACTGATGCGCGACGAGTTGCTGCTGAGCGACGTCGCCGCCGATGGCGCGATCATGATCGACATGATCGATAGCCCTTACGCCGAGAACGAGCAACTCAAGGCGCTCATTTACCAACGCGGACTGTGATCGGATCGCACGGTGTTTCACTCGATCATTTTCGACCTCGACGGCACGCTGATCGACTCCCGGGCCGCGATCCTGAACGCTTTCGGCAAGGCCCTGGCGGAAAAAGGCATCCAGCCACGGATCGCGCTTTCGGCCGTGCGCATTGGCCCGCCCCTCGCCGAGACCCTGCGCGAACTGACCGGCAGCAGCGACGAGGCCCTCCTGGATTCCCTGGCGGAGCACTTCAAGGCGCACTACGACAGCACCGGCTACCAGGCCAGCGAAGTCTTCGCGGGGATCCCGGAGCTGCTCGCAGCGCTGCCGGCAACGGCTGCGCGTTGCTTTCTGGCAACCAACAAGCGGATTGCGCCGACTCGCCTGATTTTGAAACACCTGCGCTGGGAAGACCACTTCGAGGCGGTGTACGCGCTGGATTGCCAGACGCCGCGACTACCCGACAAGAGCACGATGCTCGCCCGACTCATCGCCGAGCAGGTGCTGAACGCGCAGGACACTATCTATGTCGGCGACACGCCCGAGGATCAGACCGCGGCCGGCGCCAACGGCCTGCGCTTCGCGGCAGTCACCTGGGGCTACGGAGACTTCACGGCCGCCGACACGCCGCGCTTCGCGACGGCGCACGAACTGACGACCTACCTGACGCAATGAAACTGATCAGCGTCGTTACCGGCTGCTTCAACGAAGAAGACAACGTAGACGAACTCTACCAGCGCATCCGCGCGCAGTTCGAACGCCTCCCGGCTTACGACTACGAACACATCTTCATCGACAACGCCTCAAGCGACAGCACTGTTGACAGGATCAAGGCCATAGCCGCGGGCGACAGGCGCGTCAAGCTGATCGTCAACACCCGCAACTTCGGCCACATCAGGTCGCCGATTCACGCGCTGCTGCAGGCGCGCGGCGATGCAGTCATCGCCATGGCCTCGGATCTGCAGGAACCACCCGAGCTGATTCCCGAATTCATCGACCGCTGGGAAAAAGGCTACCGCATCGTCGCCGGGGTGAAGCCGAGCAGCACCCACAGCACCGCCATGTCCTTCGTCCGCAAAGTCTTCTACTCGACCATCGGGCGCATCTCGGACACCCGCCTGATTCCGAACTTCACCGGCTTCGGGCTGTACGACCGGTCGGTCGTCGAGATCATTCGCCAGATGGACGACCCCTACCCCTACTTCCGTGGCCTGATCG
>NZ_JAVTWB010000107.1:0-25045 GCF_032229525.1 Accumulibacter sp.
ATTTTTCTTCAAGCGCGAGTCAATGCTGGGCGAGCGTGCTCGTGCTGTATTTCCACCGCTGGTGCCAGGCGCCAAGCACGAGATTCGGGTAGGCAGCCTGGCCAAGGCTGCCGTTGTAGCGGCCGAGCGCACGATAAAGGTCGCCGCGTTCGATATCCAGGTAGTGACGAAGAATGGTGCAACCGTAACGCAGATTGGTGCGCAGATGGAACAGGTTGTCGTCGCCGCGCCCGATGAGCTTCACCCAGAAGGGCATTACCTGCATGAAACCGCGCGCGCTGGCGCTCGACACGGCGTATTTCTTGAAGCCGCTTTCAACCTGGATAAGGCCGAGCACCAACTGCGGGTCGAGACCGGCACGCGTCGCTTCGTAATGCACCGAGCGCAGGAAATCGAGGCGCGCCTCGCGGTCAGGTATGCGCTTGGTGAGACGCCCCGACATCTCGGACAGCCAGTCGATGGCGACCATCGAATCCTCAAAAGAACTATGCTCCGGAGCCCGATCGGAAACCGATTGCGACAGCGCCCCACGAACACTGGCCGAAAGGGGTTCGTACTTCTGCGCGCCGCCGTGGGCGGCAAGCGGCGCCAGCAGGAGAAAAAGAACAGTCCCTAGCGCGCGGCGCATAGTCGGGCTTGCAGGAATTGGCCGATCTCGCCGGCCGGCAGCATCTGCGACTCGGTGTCGTCACGGCCCTTGTACTCGAGCGTTCCTGCCGCGAGACCGCGCTCCCCAACGACGACGCGGTGCGGGATGCCGATCAGCTCCATTTCAGCGAACATCACGCCCGGGCGCTCGTTCCGGTCGTCGAGCAGCACGTCGATACCGGCAGCCGTCAGCTCGGCGTAAAGCGCATCAGCCGCCACTTTCACCGCTTCGCTCTTGGCGTAGCCCATGGGGACGATGGCCACCTCGAAGGGAGCGATCGCCGCCGGGAAGGTAATGCCCCGCTGGTCATGCCCCTGCTCGATGGCCGCTCCGACGATACGGGTGACTCCGATACCGTAACAACCCATTTCCATGATCCGGCTCTGACCACTCTCGTCGAGAAAGCTGCATTTGAGCGCCTCGGCGTACTTGGTGCGCAACTGGAAAATGTGGCCGACTTCGATGCCACGACACAGTTCGAGCCGGCCCTTGCCATCGGGCGACGGGTCGCCGGCAACGACATTCCTGAAATCGGCGACGATCTTCGGCTCGGCGACGTCACGCACGAAATTGACGCCGGTCAGGTGAAAACCCGCCTCATTGGCGCCGCAAACGAAATCGGCCATTACCGCGACACTGCGATCGGCAAAGATGAGTACGTCCGCAACACCGACCGGACCGATATACCCAGGCTGGCACCCCAGCGCGGCGACGATTTCGTCTTCCCGCGCAAAGCGGAACTCGCCAAGGAGCTTTTCGGTCTTCAGTTCGTTGAGATTGTGATCGCCGCGCAGCAGGATCAGCGCGAACTGCCCGGCGCTCTCTGCCGAGGCGTTCAAGACGATGGCGATCGCCTTGACCGTGCGGAGCAGCGGAATCGCGAGCAGCGCAGCGACATCCTCGCAAGTGGCGCGGCCCGGCGTCGCGACCTTCTGCAAAGCGCCCACTGCTGGCGCCCGCGCTTCGGACGGGGCAACGGCCTCTGCCAGTTCGACATTCGCCGCGAAATCCGACTCCGGACAATAGGCCAACGCATCCTCGCCAGAGTCCGCAAGGACATGGAATTCGTGCGACCCGGTGCCACCGATCGAACCGGTATCCGCCGCGACGGCACGGAATTTCAGTCCAAGCCGCGTAAAGATACGGCTGTAGGTCGCGAACATGTTGCGGTATTCGCGCTGCAGATCTTCGAAGCTGCTGTGGAAAGAGTAGCCGTCCTTCATCAGGAACTCGCGACCGCGCATGATCCCGAAACGCGGTCGGATCTCGTCGCGGAACTTCACCTGCACCTGATAGAAGTGCAGCGGCAGCTGACGATAGCTCTTCACTTCCTTGCGCACAACGTCGGTAATAACCTCTTCATGGGTCGGACCAATGACAAAATCGCGCTGATGGCGATCCTTGCAGCGCAGCAATTCGGGACCATATTTCTCCCAACGTCCGGATTCCTGCCACAGCTCGGCCGGCTGTACCGCCGGCATCGACACCTCGATCGCCCCTGCTCGATCCATCTCTTCGCGAACGATCTTCTCCACCTTGCGCAGCACGCGCAGCCCGATCGGCATCCATGTGTAGATCCCGCCAGCCAGCCGCTTGATCATCCCGGCGCGCAGCATCAGCTGGTGACTGATGACTTCAGCGTCGGATGGTGCCTCTTTGAGCGTGGACAGAAAAAAAGCGGAACTACGCATGGCAATCAGCTTGAAAAAGATGGAAAGGCCGATTTTACTAGACAGACGGCCAGGCCGCGACGCCAATTGCGCAGAAGTGATGCCGGCGATCAAACTAGGCTGTCGGTCGTTGTCCTCGCTCCTTCAAGCCGCGGACCAATAGCTCAACAGTCGGACCCTGACTACGCTTCTCGCTCGCGAAGCGCTCGAACTTTCGAGCACAACGCCACGACGCACTGCTCAAGCACCCCTTGCCGGAATTCCGAAGGCCAACTGTAGCTTATTGATCTAATTGTGCCAGGCAAGACCACCCCGAGCAGTTGCCTAGCGACGGCGGTTTTTCTGGCCACCTCAGGGCCCAGGGGAATCTACCGGAAAGACAACGCTCACACGCCGCTTTGCAAGGGCTTGGAATTGTGGAAAAATGGGCTCAATCAATCGAAATTCGGGTTCTGGAAATGCTTGACCGTGAAGGCTATCGCCCGAACGTCGGCATCATTCTTTGTAACGCCAAGAACGAAGTGTTCTGGGGCAAGCGTATCCGAGAGCACTCATGGCAGTTTCCGCAAGGCGGCATCATGCGGGGCGAAACGCCCGAACAGGCGATGTACCGTGAGTTGCATGAAGAGGTCGGCTTGCTACCCGAACACGTACTCATTCTTGGTCGCACCAAGGACTGGTTGCGTTACGACGTGCCAACGCATTGGGTGAGACGCGAATGGCGTGGCAGTTACCGGGGGCAAAAACAAATCTGGTTTTTGCTGCGTCTCCTTGGGCGCGACAGCGATGTTTCCTTGCGTGCCTGCGATCATCCCGAGTTCGATGCCTGGCGCTGGAACCACTACTGGGTGTCGCTCGACGCCGTGATCGAGTTCAAGCGCAGGGTATATGAGCAGGCGCTGAACGAACTGGCCCGCTTTCTCAACGCCGATCATCGACGTCCGCGCCGTCCTGCGACACCGGAACGAAGCCACTCGGTTGCCGGGATTGAAGACAAGACATGAATCGCCCCCTGCCTGAGTGCTCCAATCTCCGTCCGCTATCCATCTGGCGCCTTGTACGGTGGCCTCTTTCCCTCCTGTTGCTCTTTCCGTCGATAGCGCTTTCGGCCAGTGAAGACGATCTCGCCACAAAGCGCGGACAGGAAACCGAGGTTCAACTTCCGCCGTTCCCTCAGGCCGAAAATCTGATTCCGTTTGTGGTCAGCGCGATGACCGACAACAAATTCATGATTGACGGCGAATCACTGACGGTCAGCACCGACGGCATCGTGCGCTACACCTTGGTGATCATCAGCTCTGCGGGAGCCCAAAATGTCAGCTACGAAGCTATACGTTGCCCCACCGCCGAGCGTCGGGTCTACGCCTTTGGTCACTCCGCGGACAAGACATGGTCCCGGGCGCGCCGTGATCAGTGGACCCAAATCCAGGAAAGTACTCTCAACCGGCACCACGCAGCGCTTTTTTCCGATTATTTCTGCGCCGTCGGCATCAATCTGCGCGATGCCGACGATGCCCGCCGGTCTCTCCGCTCGAGCGGGAACCGATCGCATTTGCGACCCTAGCGTCGCGGATGCTTGGACTTGAGCCGGAACAGCGCAGGCGCAAATGAATACTGACCGATTTGTCATCGAGTTTGACAAGGCTCTCCGTACACTTTTCGCTCCCGCTCCCACAACTCGCGACGTACCTGGCGGCGAGCAGCCGGAAGCGGTGCTGTCCGAGGAAGAAAGAGCGCATGCAGGCGCCCTGATGCGGGTCAATCACGTTGGCGAGGTCTGCGCACAAGCCCTTTACCAGGGACAAGCGCTCAGCTGTCGGGATCCGGCAGTTCGGCAAACGCTGCAGCAAGCCGCTTACGAAGAAACCGAACACCTGGCCTGGACAGAGCGCCGCCTGGTCGAGTTGCACGGACGCAAGAGCCTGCTGAACCCTCTCTGGTACCTTGGCGCCTTGGCCATCGGGATCGGCGCCGGCAAGCTCGGCGACGACTGGAGTCTCGGCTTCCTCGCCGAGACCGAGAAGCAGGTCGAGGCGCACCTCGACCGTCACCTTGGCGAATTGCCATGGCAGGACCTCAAGTCGCGCGCAATCGTCGAGCAAATGCGAGTCGACGAGATCTCGCACGCCGCAACGGCCGAGCGCCTTGGCGCGCGCGAGCTGCCGGCCGCAGCACGCGTGGCCATGCGGCTGGCTGGGCGTGCCATGACTCGTACCACCTACTACCTCTAATCCAGACACCGCGGTCGGACGGTCCCGATCGTTCGCTCCGGCGAACGGCTGACGAGGGACGGCGAGAACGCCTGTCCGCGCCCGAGCAAAACCAGCAGACGCCCGCCCACAACGCGCGATCAAACACCATGAAGCGGCTCTCCGGAGCGGGTGATCCCGCGACCATGGGTATCAGCGTGGGTTTCCGCAAGCAGCCAGGCAATCCAGGGGCACCTTCTACGACTACCCTTCAACGATTTCGAAATCGTGCGTAATCTCTGCGGTCTTCCTGAGCATGGTCGTCGCCGAGCAGTATTTGTCATGCGATAGCTCAATGGCTCGTGCCACTGCCTCGGGTTTCAGCTGCTTGCCGGTAACGCGAAAGTGAAAGTGGATGCGCGTAAATACCCTGGGCTCGACGTCCGCCCGCTCGGCCTGCATGCTGACTTCGCATCCCTTGATGGCGTGACGCCCTTTTTTCAGAATTAACACTACGTCGAACGCAGCACACCCACCCGTCCCGGCGAGCAACAGCTCCATTGGACGAGGCGCCAGGTTGCGCCCACCCGCTTCCAGCGCTCCATCCATCACCACCGCGTGATTGGTCCCCGTTTCCGCGATAAAGGACATACCCTCCCCGGTCCACTTTACTTTGCACTCCATGCATTTCCCCCTTTTCCTTGACGGGCATGACCAAGCGTCAGACCCCGGTGGTCACGACCTGCGTACAAAACCAATAGTACGTCACGCTTGACGAGCGCAGGCCATCCACGACCGCGAGCTCGGCGCACTGCGTCAGTAATGCAAGCACTTTCACCCTGGCGACCTGCGGCGGCGCAAACCCGGGAACGCCTTCACAGTCAATGCTGCGTTGCAGCATTTCAGTCATTTATCAGCGCTGCCCAGAGGGTTTTTAAAATTACGTATTATGAAACTGATATCCTATACCTTACCCAGTCGCATGATATTACAGGCTTGGTGTATGCCAACAACGAGTTCACCACAGTGTCACAAAAAAATATGGCGCAACGCACAACAAATACTTGACCTTTACAGTAGGAAGAGGCATAATGATTTCAACGTAAGCACTTTGCTACTTGGCTTTTTCGATTTTTTGATTGTCTCCTCCACCCTCCTCCTTTGGTGTGGATTTAGCGCGGCTCTAGCGAGTCGCGCTTTTTTTTGCGCCTTAGCTGAACGCCGCCGGGCTGGCGCACGACTGATGCTCGCAAGAGCGGACCCGAGATTCACACAGGTTCGAGACTGACCGCCCGTTTCCATGCCACTCTTGACCGCCACAAATCACACCGGGCGACAGGAGTGGGCCGCCGTGGCGCTGCTCTACCTTCGCCAATTGGCACGGCGCTGTTTTGCAGCGGTCGAGGGCGTAACGCATGAGCGGCGAAGAACCTCGACTTGCCTGACCGGGATCATGGCTGGAGAATCCCTTCATCGTGCGCCGGTCGAAACTCCGATTGACACAAGTTGCACACTTGCAATACCATGCTGGGCTTTCCGTGATCAGGCAAATAAGGACGGCGTTTTTGATGAAGACTTTCTCCGCCAAGTCACATGAAGTGACACACGAGTGGCTTTTGGTTGATGCCACCGACAAGGTGCTGGGCCGCCTTGCAACCGAGATTGCTCGCCGCCTGCGTGGCAAGCACAAGCCTGAGTTCACCCCCCACGTCGACACCGGCGATTACATCGTCGTCACCAACGTCGAGAAGCTGCGCGTCACCGGCAACAAGGCTGAAGACAAGAAGTACTATCGCCACTCGGGCTACCCCGGCGGTATCTACGAGACGAACTTCACCAAGATGCAGCAGCGTTTTCCGGGCCGCGTCCTTGAGAAAGCCGTCAAGGGCATGCTCCCCAAGGGACCCCTCGGCTATGCAATGCTCAAAAAGATGAAGTGCTACGCGGGCACCACCCATCCGCACGCTGCCCAGCAGCCGAAGGTTCTGGAACTCTAAAGGGTCACTATGGCTGATAATTATTTCTATGGCACGGGTCGGCGGAAGAGCGCCGTGGCGCGTGTTTTCATGAAACGCGGTAGCGGCAGTTTTGTCGTCAATGGCAAGCCGGTCGATGAGTTCTTCTCGCGTGAGACAGGACGTATGATCGTTCGCCAGCCACTTCAGTTGATCGAACAGATCGCTGACTTCGACATCATGGTCAACGTCGGTGGCGGCGGCGAGTCCGGTCAGGCCGGGGCCGTCAGGCACGGGATCACCCGAGCCCTGATCGCCTACGACGACTCGCTAAAGCCCGCACTTTCCAAGGCTGGCTTCGTGACTCGCGATGCTCGTGAGGTTGAGCGCAAGAAAGTCGGTTTTCACAAAGCACGCCGTCGCAAACAGTTCTCGAAGCGATAATCTGCGTCGATCTCGTCACGCAGCCAAAGCCGCCTCCGGGCGGCTTTTGTGTTTTCGCCATGTCGGTACTATGATTGGACGCTGTCCGGGAGTCTCTCATGATCAAAGTTGGAATCGTCGGCGGCACAGGCTACACCGGCGTCGAATTGTTGCGCTTGTTGGCACAGCACCCGCAGGTACAAATCCTTGCTATCACCTCCCGCGGCGAGGCCGGTACGGCGGTCTCAAGCATGTTTCCGAGCTTGCGGCGAAGGCTTGACCTGAAGTTCGAAGATCCGGCCCGCGCGAATCTGACGAGTTGTGATGTGGTGTTCTTCGCCACCCCGAATGGCGTGGCAATGGGACAAGCGCCAGCACTACTAGACGCCGGCGTTCGCGTGATCGACCTGGCAGCGGATTTTCGCCTCAAGAACGTTGCCGACTGGGAGCAGTGGTACGGCATGCAGCACAGTAGCCCGGAGTGGGTGGGCAAGGCCGTCTACGGACTCCCGGAACACGATCGCGCGGCCATCCGTGAGGCTCGCCTGGTGGCCAACCCCGGCTGTTACCCGACGGCAGTGCAACTGGGTTTCATGCCCCTGGTGGAAGCCGGATTGGTTCACCTGGACCATCTCGTCGCCGACGCGAAGTCAGGCGTTTCCGGGGCCGGACGCAAGGCCGAGATCGCCACCCTGTTCGCGGAAGCCGCGGACAATTTCAAGGCTTATGGCGTTTCTGGACATCGACACCTCCCGGAGATCAGGCAAGGCCTGTCGAGAATGGCCACCCATCCGGTCGGTCTGACCTTCGTACCGCATTTGACGCCGATGATTCGAGGAATTCATGCCACGCTCTACGCCAGAATCAAGAGCGAGGCGGACTTTCAGCAACTGTTCGAAGAGCGCTACAGCGACGAGCCCTTCGTTGATGTCCTGCCGCCCGGATCGCATCCCGATACACGCTCCACAAGGGCAGCAAACGTCTGCCGCATGGCGATTCACCGCCCGCAGGGCGGCGACGTTCTAGTTGTGCTGTCGGTTATCGACAACCTCGTCAAGGGTGCGGCTGGCCAAGCGGTGCAGAACATGAACATCATGTTCGGTCTGCCGGAGACTGACGGCCTATGGCAACTGGCGGTGCTTCCCTAAGGCTGAAACGCCTGCGCCAGCGCTTCGGTATCAATGCGCCGAAGCTGGCGGTACGCACGCATTATCCCTGGTACATGCGCGCCATGGCGGTCATTGCCATGCTGGCGATCATCCTGGTACTCGCCGCATGGATCTTCGAAGCCGGCCAGCGGACCGCCACCTTTCAAAGTACTGAGTCGGCGCGGGAGAATCAGTTTCTCAAGGACCGTGTCGTGGAGCTGGACACCGAGTTGACCCGCTTGCGGGACAGCCAGGGCGCCGGCGAGAGCAGTCTGCAGATCGCGCAGGCCACCCAACAACAGCTGACGTTGCAGATCAATGCTCTCGAAGAACAGAATGCAGCTCTCAAACAGGAGCTGGCCTTCTTCGAGGGCCTGATGTCCAGCGCGCAGCCGGGGGGTCGCGAGAGCGGCGTCGCCATAGAGCGCTTGCGGGTGGAGCCCGAAGCAGCTTCGGGGCGATATCGTTACCGGATCCTGATCGTGAACAACAGTGCCGTGAAGCAGACCAAGGAGTTCAAGGGAACGCTCGAGCTTTTGCTCAAGGTACGGCAGGGAAACAAAGATGTTATGATCAGCCTGCCATCGAAGGACGAGCCGCACGCGGGAAATTTTCGGCTCGAGATCAAGTACTATCAGCGGCTTGAAGGCTCCTTCTCGCTACCCCTTGGCGCCACCCTGAAAAGTGTCGAAGCACGCGTTTTTAGGGACGGCCAGCTTCGAGCGCGGCAGTCACTGGCACTCTAGAGAGGGACTTTGATGTTCGGTCGGACGAAGAGCAACGCCGTGCAGAGTCGTATCGACAGCCTGATCGGTGCGGGCACCCGTCTCGACGGAGACCTGAGTTTCAGCGGAGGCCTGCGAGTCGACGGAGAAGTACACGGGAGCATCACCAGCGATGAAGCACAACCCGGGACCCTCGTGATCAGCGAGCAGGCGATTGTTGAGGGAAAGATCTCGGTGTCGCACGCGGTGATCAACGGCACCGTCCTCGGGCCGATCGTGGCGACCGGCTCCCTGGAACTCCTCCCCAATGCACGTGTCACAGGGGATGTTGAGTACCATCAGATCGAAATTCAGTTGGGAGCGGTTGTCGAAGGACGTCTGGTGCATCAGGCAGGCGGCAGAGCGCACGAACTCAAACTGGCTTCAAGTAGCTGACCCCCTATTGTCAGCCATCTCAGATATCAGATTCAGGAGGATAAAGTAATGAATGCAGCAACCGAAATGCCCATGCCCTTTGTATTCACCGACAATGCGGCCGGCAAGGTGAAGGAGTTGATCGAGGATGAAGGCAATCCGGATTTGAAGCTGCGAGTGTTCGTGACAGGAGGCGGATGCTCTGGGTTCCAGTACGGATTCACCTTCGATGAGGTGGCTAACGACGACGATACGGCCCTGCAGAAAAACGGGGTGACCTTGCTGGTAGACCCGATGAGCTATCAATACCTTGTTGGCGCCGAAATCGACTACACGGAAGGACTCGAGGGTTCGCAGTTCGTGATCAAGAACCCGAACGCATCGACGACCTGCGGTTGCGGTTCGTCGTTCTCGGTCTGAGTCCAAGGTAGAACTTCGCACATCGCTCCGGCTGGGCTGGCCTTGCCGGAGCGTCGGAAAACTGTGCGTAGGCAGCAAGCCCCCGGACTCGGATTTGTACGCCAGCTGGCTGTTAGTCGTCAGAGCTGTCCGGTAGCAGCTGCAGTTGACGCGTGTCCTGCCGCCTCCTCGACGGGGCATGAACCGGTGCCTCCTCCGGCACCTCGTTGCCCCACTGCCTCCAGTTCGGCTGTTTGCGACGCGCGAAAAGTTCGAGATACGGCCCGGGGCTGCACTGTTCGATGATTGGGTAGAGTTCGTCGGGCTTCCGCGAGTGCTCTCGTTTCCGTGATTGCAGGTAGTTGACCTGCCGCCGGCCGGGAGCCAGGGTCCGCAAGCGGCCGCGGACACCGAACAGGACCAGTTCGGTGACGTTGCGAAAATAAAAACCGACGCCACGTCCATCAGAGCCGCCGTCCTTGCGAATCTTGTGCCAGACGAGGTTGCTCTTGTAGCTGAATCCCCATGCATGCAGTACATCGAGTCCTTCGGCAAGCAGGGCATTCGGTACCCACAAGTAGAGATGCGCTTGGTCGTTGGCTACACTCGCCACCGGGATCGCCTTGATATCATCGAGGGACAACGTGGTGTAGCGCGACAAGCGTTTGTGTTCGGGTGCCACTTTCCCGGTCCGATTCATGAACTGCCACGGCGGATCGGCGAGGATCGTCCCGAAGCGTCCCTGCACGGCGGCACGAAAGTCGTCGGCTGCCTGACTCATCGTTGTTCTCCCGCAAAAACCATTTTTTCACTACGCGCGGCAAGCCATCGCGTCGGACTGTCCGGCACCCCGGGATGCCAACTCGGCCGGAGCCCGCAACTTGGCACCGGTCGAAGGCGCTCGACGCCGCATCTTCGCCTACTGCGCGGCACGACCGCTGGCCCGCCTCGCGGGGCTCAGTAATCGCCACAAGAAACCTTGCGCGTCATGCCCAGTAAGAACGTAGTCGAGCACGTTCCGGTTATCGAGCGAAAGGTTTTGCGCCACTTTGGCCGATCTCGTGCCGGCAAACAACAGTTCGTCACCCACCTTCAGCAGGGTCTCGTCAGTTGGCAGCTCCTGATCGCGTCCGTCGCGCACCAGCAGCAGCGGCAACAGCGGCAGCAAGCGCTCGCGATCAGTGGGATCTCGCCGCAAGGCTGCCAGTTCCATCGTCAGCGGCTCCAGCAGCAGCAACTGGTGCACCGCCGGGGCGTCTGCCGCATCCAGACGCACGCTCCAGACCAGCGGCACGCGGTGGATGCAAAGCTCCTCGATCTGTTTGGCTACCCTTGCTGCCCGCGCATCCGGCCACGACCGAACGTGGCGGAGAAAGCGGGGCAACAAGGGCGAAGTAATCAGCGCCATGCACTCGCGCGCCACAATCCGTGACGGGACCATCGTGAAATCGGCATCGTAAGCGTCAAACAGGACCTCGTTTGCCACCCGGTTCTGACGAACGACGACGAAGAGATTCGGATTGAGTTCCTTGGCAGTCATCGCGATCGAGAGGTTGTTGGTGTCGTTGTCGCCACCGGCAACGACACCCACTGCAGTTTCTATCCCCGCCTGTCGCAGAGGCTCGGCTTCCATGCCGTGACCGACGATGTGACGAACGTTCACTGGCAGATGCTGCTCTGGAGCGATCACCGTCAAGCTGACCCCTTGGCGGTCCAGATTACGCACTACCGCCTGCCCGAAGAGGCCATAGCCACAGACCACCCAGTCGCCGACCGGCGGATCGTGTCGTTCGGGAACTTCATGACCTGGCAGGCCGGTGAGCAAATCGACCAGGCGGAACCAGTTCGGCGACTGAATCGCCTGGGCCAGGTAGTCGGCAAATTTCTCGAAGTGATTGACGACGTAGTGGGTACCGAAAGACATCATGTTGCGCTCGACCGCCGGACTTGCGACACGGGCCACTATCATCAGGCCCGGGTTGACCAGCCGGCTGGCAATCGCCACCGCAAGATTGCACGAATCATCGTCGGTAATCGCCAGGACGCCGCGACAGCTGCGGTGCTTCAAACCAGCCAGGAGCAGGTTCTGTGGCTGTGCCGCATCGGCACACACCACCAGAATGTCGGCGGCGAAATCTTCCAGTTCGAGTTCCTGAATACGCGCATGGTCGCGCTCGATGGCAACTATCCGGATGCCGCTTCGATCAAGTGCGCGCGCGATCAGCAACCCGGTTTCACCGCAACCACAGATGATGTAGAACGGCTCGCCGAGATGCTTGACCCGGCGTGCAAAACGGCCGCTAAGCAACACCTGCTGGAAACCCTTGTCCTGGACCAGCGCCAGCAGGCTGATGATCGAGTAGGACCAGCCGATCACCGATAGAAAGATGCACACCGTGACCCACATGCGCTGGGCGTCGGAAAATGCGCCAGGGATCTCGCCAAAGCCGATCGTACTGGCCGTATAGCTGACGAAATAGAAGGCGTGAAAGAAGCTCATCGGCGGCGCCGGCTGAGCTTGCGCGTCAACGCCAGGAATCAGCGTCAAGCCGAGCGTAGACACCGCATAGATGACAATCAGCACGATCAACGGCGCCCGCATCCGCCGCAGGGCAAGGAAGAAGATGCTGCTGTTCATCCCGGCGTCGCCATCAGCGTCGTAACATCACGGTTTCCGCAATCAACAGCACCAGCGAAACGACGTTGGCCAGCAAAGCGCCACCACTCAGTGAAACAACGCTGGTGGTGACATCAGGGGACATGCCCTCCCCGGTCACATGTACCGCGATGGCCCACACGCAGGCTGCCGCAACCAGTTGCAGGTCCGCCACCAGGCTGGTGGACAAGTGCACCGCACCGATCTGCGTCCGGTCGCCGAATTTCAGGACCGTGGCAATCAGGTTGACGACGATGGCAGCGAACAGCTCATAGATGTGATGGTGTATCGGGTTATCGATGTCACCGATGAAGAAGCCGAAGTTCAGCGTCGCGGCGAGAACGATAAAGAAACCGAAAACGACTTTTTCGAGGTTCATGCGCACCGTCTCCAGACCAAGCCCTGCGGTCGCGCGATCGGCGACCAGCATAGCTCGGGAGCATACTCGCCTGTGCTCGGAAAGGAAACCGGCGGCCACTCCGCCGCCGGGGGTCACCCGAGCGTGATGCCCGGGTGCAAGCCACTTCAGCCTGGCAGGACGGTGGCCGGAACCGGTTCACCCCCGACTGACTTCCGCCTCGCCAGCAGGGTATAGACCGTCGGTACGACAAACAGGGTGAAGAAAGTGCCGAGGAGCAGACCACCGACGATCACCCAGCCGATCTGCTGGCGACTCTCCGCTCCCGCACCGCCGGCCAGAGCCAGCGGCACCGTGCCCAGCACCATCGCGCCGGTAGTCATCAGAATCGGCCGTAGTCGCAATTCCGAAGCCTCTATCACCGCCTGCCGCAGCTCCCGCCCCTGCTCCTGCAACTGGTTGGCGAACTCGACGATCAAGATACCGTGTTTGGTGATCAGACCGACCAGCGTCACCAGGCCGATCTGGCTGTAAACGTTGAGCGTGCCCCCACTGAGCAACAACGCCAGCAAGGCCCCGGTCATCGACAGCGGTACCGTCAGCATGATGATGAAGGGATCTCGGAAGCTCTCGAACTGGGCAGCGAGAACCAGATAGATGAAGGCCAGCGCCAGCACGAAGGTAAGTGCCAACGACGACGACGAGAGCTTGAACTCGCGCGACTGGCCAGCATAGTCGACCGCGTAGCCAGCCGGCAGAACCCGCCCGGCAGCCTCTTCCAGGAAGCTCAGCGCGTCACCCATGGCGTAACCTGGCGTCAGGTTGGCGGTGATGGTCACTGCCCGGCGCTGGCCGAAATGGTTGAGTTCGCGCGGACTGACCGTTTCCTCGACGGTCAGTAGATTGGCCAGCGGGATCATGCTGCCATCCCTGGCACGGACGAAGATGTCGCGAATGTCGGAAGGTGTTGCGCGATCCACATCGGCCACCTGAACGATCACGTCGTACTGCTCGCCTTCACGCTTGAAACGGGTTACCTGGCGGCCGCCGAGCATCGTTTCCAGGGTCCGGCCGACGGTCTCGATCTGGACACCGGTATCGGAAGATTTGTCGCGATTGACCAGCACCGACAGCTCCGGTTTATTCAGTTTGAGGTCGGTGTCGACGTTGGTAAACCCCGGATTCTTCGCAACCTCATCGAGGATCTTGCCCGTCATCTGCGCCAGCTCGGCGTACGACGCAGAGGTCAGGATGACGAAGTTGATCGGCCGTTCGCGCGGGCTCTGGCCCAGTGACGGCGGCTGCACCGGGAACGCCAACACGCCGGGAATACCCATGAACTTCGGAAACAACTCCTTGACCACCGCGCCGGAGCTCCGCTGGCGTTCGTTCCAGTCGGTCAGACCGACGAAGGAGATTCCCTGACTGACGGTCGGGTTGCCGGCAACGACGAAATAGCGCTCGACGTCCGGGGTATTGGCGTAGATGGTCTCGAGCTGGCGAGCGTATTTGTCCGTATAGTCAAGCGTCGCCCCTTCCGGCGCCAGAAAAACGCCAAGAATGATGCCGCGATCTTCGATCGGCGCCAGTTCAGACTTCAACGCCTTGAGCAGAAAAACGTTTGCCCCCGCGACCACCACGAACACCAGCATCACCAACCAGCGCCGTGCCAGGGCGACGGTCAGCACCCGGCGATAGCCGCGGGTCAGCCCGTTCAGCAGGTTCTCCACCCAGACATAGGCCGTGCCATGCCGCGTGTCATGTTTCAGCAGCAGCGAGCACATCATCGGCGACAGGGTCAGCGCGACGAAGCCCGAGACCAGCACGGCGCCGGCCAGCGTCAGCGCAAACTCGACAAACAACTTGCCGGTGCGACCGGTCATGAAAGCCACCGGGGCGTACACCGCGGCCAGCGTGATGGTCATCGCAACGACCGCGAAACCGATCTCCTGCGCGCCCTGCAGTGCCGCCTGACGCCTTGGCATGCCTTGCTCGATATGTCGGTAGATGTTCTCGAGGACGACGATGGAGTCGTCGACGACCAGACCAATGGCCAGCACCAGCGCCAGCAGGGTCAAGGTGTTGATGGTGAAACCGAGCATCAGCATCAGCGCGAAGGCGCCGATCAGGGACACCGGAATGGTCACCAGCGGGATCAGCGTCGCCCGCAAGTTGCGCAGGAACAGAAAAATGATCAGCAGAACCAGGAGCATCGCCTCTCCGATGGTCTCGAATACCGCGTCGATCGAGCGATCAATGAACACCGACGAGTCATAGGCGATGTTCACCGTCATGCCCTCCGGTAATTCGCTGATCACCTTCGGCAGTTCGGCGCGCAGCGCGCGCGACAGCTCGAGCGGATTGGCCGTCGCCTGCTTGATGACCCCCAGGGCGACCGCCGGCAGACCCTTGAAGCGGACGCTGCTGCGTTCGGATGCCGCGCCGAGTTCGACCCGGCCGAGGTCGGCGATACGCACCGGGTAACTGCCCTTGCCATCAGTGGTCTGCTTGACGATGATCTCTGCAAACTGCGCCGGCTCCGAGAGATCGGTCCTGGCGACCACCGAGAACTCACGACTTGCGCTTTCGATACGGCCCGCTGGCACCTCGACGTTCTGCCGGCGCAAGGCATCCTCGACGTCCTGCGGCGTCAGGTTGAAGGCCGCCAGACGGTCGCGATCGAGCCAGATACGCATGGCGAAGCGGCGCTCGCCGAAAATCCGCACATCGGCGGCGCCCGGCAGCGTCTGCAGGCGCGGCTTGACGATTCGGTTGGCGACGTCGGTAACTTCCAGTGCCGAGTGCTGGTCGGACGAGAAAGCCAGCCAGATGATCGGGTTGGCGTCCGCTTCGACCTTGGCAATCACCGGTTCGTCGACGGCGGTCGGTAGCTTGTTGCGGACCCGAGACACCCGGTCGCGGACGTCCGCAGCTGCCGAGTCCGGGTTGCGCTCAAGCTTGAAGCGCACCGAGATCTGGCTGTTCTCCTGCCGCGAGATCGAGGTAATCACATCGACTCCCTCGATACCGGCCAGCGAATCTTCGAGCGGCTTGCTGATCTGCGACTCGACGATCTCGGCAGACGCTCCGCGATAGGTCGTATCGACGGTCACCACCGGCTCATCGATCTTCGGGTATTCCCGCACCGGCAGGCGCGTGTACGAGACCAGCCCGATCAGCATGATCGCCAGCGACATCACCGTCGCAAAGACCGGCCGACGGATACACAGATCGGAGATTCTCATTTGCCGGCACCGGAGCGACCGGCAGACTTGCTATCGGGCACTGCCGGCTCTCCTCCGGGCATGGCCTCGCCGACCGGACGCACCAGCGCCCCATCGCGCAGCTTGAGCTGACCGGCTGTGACAATCTCGTCGCCGTCACTCAGGCCTTCGACCACCTCGACCCGGCCATCGCGGCGCAAACCGGTCTTTATTTGCACGCGTTGCGCCTTGCCGTCGACCACGCGATAGACGTAGGGTGCCTTGCTGTCCGGGACCACGGCCTGTTCGGGAATCAGCAGCACGTCATTGCGACGCTCGAATATCAGGCGCACGCGGACGAACATGCCGGGACGCAGATGCCGCTCATCGTTTGGCAGATGAGCGCGCAAGGAAATGGCGCGACCACTGGCCTCGACCAGCGGATTGATCGCGTCGAGAACCGCCGAAAAGTTCTGGCCGGGCAGTGCGTCGCTCGTGACTTCCAGGCGCTGGCCGGGGCTGAGCTGGCTGAGGTAGGATTCCGGCAAGCGAAAATCGACCTTCAGGATTGCGATATCCTCGATATTGACCAGTTCCTGCCCCTCCTTGACGTAGTCGCCCACACTCAAGTTGCGGATGCCGATCACACCGGAAAACGGCGCCCGCAGACGGGTCTTGTCGAACCTCGCCTGGGCCAGGGCCAGCGCAGCGTCCTGAACCTTCAGCGCCGCCCCGGTGTTATCAAGGGCCTGCCCGCTGATGAATTTCTTCGCAAAGAGATCCTGAGTACGCTGGTAATTGGCCTGCGCCAGCGCCAGATTGGCTTTCGCCTGAGCGACCTCGGCGGCCTGCGTCGCAGCGTCCAGTTCCACCAACAGCGAGCCCTTGTTGACCGCGATGCCATCCTTGAAGTTTATCGAAGCAATACGACCGGCAATCTCGGGGCGCAGGACGACCGACTCGTTCGAGCGCAACGAGCCGACTGCCGTCGCATCGACAGCGAGTTCGGAAGCCACCACCCGGGAAGTCTCGACCGGCACCGGAAAACCCCCCGGTGGTCCGGGACGCGCGGCGCCGGCCGACTTGGCCGCACCACCGGCGGAACCAGCTGCCATCGTCGGGCCGCCTGGCTCACGAAAACCCGTATAGGCGAAGTAGCCAAGCGCAACAAGCCCTATGATGGCCACGGCCAGTACCAGAAATCGATTTTTCCTGCTCGACATGACGCTCCACATCCCCCGCCACAGCGAGTTAAAAAAACAGCGATCAAAGCTGCCAAACGCAAGCAACCGGCAGGCGGCGAAGTGTACCGAAGCCGGCCCGAACCGGAAACCCCGAACCTGGCGCCCTGATCGTCAGCACATGCGCGGACATCGCTGGGCGCCATATGACCCCGGTCAGTAGGCCGCATTGTCGAACAAGCCCATCACCAGGCGCCCAGCAGACCGAGCCGGAGCTGGCAGCGGGACAAGAGGCGTAGCCAGCACGCCAATCTGCACCCGTTTCAGCTCCTGACCGCGCAGTGCTAACATTCTGCCAGCAGTTTGTCGTAAACTCGATTACCCGCCGCTCGCTCGTGGCGGCGCAAGCTGTTTGTAGCGGCCACTTGAACGGGAGTAGGCCCATGAGGATTCCGGCTGAACTGGTACCGCCAATATCCCCCGTCGCCAACGTCAGCAGAGAATCCGACGACGTCCGTAAGGTAGAGCCGGTCAACGGCGTGACCGGTCTGCGCAGCGCTGTTTCTGCGCCACCGCAGGACCAGTCACCACCGCCCGGGGAGCGCAGCTCACAGCCCCCCCCAGCCACAACCGCCATCGCCCAGCCGGAAAAGCCAACGGTAGCGGTCGAGCGCCGGCAGAAGGAACGCCGTTCGGAAAAACGGCCAACCCTGCTCGATACGCGCTCAAAAAGGGGGCGTCGACAGTTCACCGGGGATGGCAAGATCAACATCAAGGTCTGACCGGCCGGTGACCCATTGCACGCAACACCGCAAACACGACCTGCGGAAAACCGCTCCGAGCCTGCTACGACCGTTGCCTTGAGCCCGGGCTAAAACAGCTGCCGGGCGAAGATCTCAGACAACGATGGTTGGCGCTTCGCCTTCGCTGCACTGCGAGATACTGCCGATGACCACTGCCGGCTCGCCGGCGTCACCCAGGATCTGCAACGCCTGCTGTACGCTCTCGCGGGCAACGACGACGACCATGCCGATACCGCAGTTGAAGACACGGTGCATCTCGCTGTCGGCAACACCACCCTCCTCCTGCAGCCAGTCGAACAGCTTGGGGCGTTGCCACGCCGCCTGGGCGATCTCGGCCTTGACCCCAGCCGGCAGGATGCGCGGGACGTTGCCGGTCAGGCCACCGCCGGTGATGTGGGCCATGCCCTTGACCGGCAGCGCCTTCATCAGCGCCAGCAGCGGCTTGACGTAGATGCGCGTCGGCGCCATGACCGCGTCGGCCAGCGTCTGCTCACCATCGAAGTGTGCGTTAAGATCAGCACCCGAACGGGCGACGATCTTGCGTAGCAGAGAGTAGCCGTTGGAATGCGCTCCCGATGACGGCAGTCCGAGCAGGACGTCTCCGGGCGTGATCGTCGACCCGTCGATGATCGCCGACTTCTCGACGACGCCGACCGCAAACCCCGCCAGATCGTACTCGCCTTCAGGATACATCCCGGGCATCTCCGCCGTCTCGCCGCCGATCAGCGCACAGCCGGCCTGCTCGCAACCGCCGGCGATGCCCTTCACGACGCGCGCGGCGACGGCCACGTCGAGCTTGCCGCAAGCCAGATAATCGAGGAAGAACAGCGGCTCGGCGCCTTGCACGAGAATGTCGTTCACGCTCATCGCCACCAGGTCGATACCGATGGTGTCGTGACGCTGCAACTGAAAAGCCAGGCGAAGCTTGGTGCCGACGCCGTCGGTACCCGACACCAGTACCGGCTCGCGATAGTTCTTGGGCACCTCGAACAAGGCGCCAAAGCCGCCGATGCCGCCAAGTACACCCTGGCGAAGCGTTTTTCGCGCAAAAGGCTTGATTCGTTCGACAAGTTCGTCGCCGGCATCGATATCGACACCGGCGTCGCGATAAGAGAGAGATTCCTGAGTCATCTGGTGCGTATCCCGAGCAAGGCTGGCGAAGGCCTCATGGTGGTAGAATGGACCACTCTGATCGCCTGACCCCGAATCTTATCCGAAATGGCCCTCCCGCGTGCTGATCGCGCCGCAAGCGCCGGCCTTTGAACCACCGCCGATGCGCCAGTTAGTCCTTGACCTGCTGCCGGAAACCCGGCCCAGCCTCGACAATTTTGTCGCCGGCAGCAACGGTGAAGCGCTGACCGGATTGGCGGCGTGGCTCGAACCCACGAACCGCGAATCGCTGTTCTTTCTCTGGGGTGACGCGGGTGCCGGGAAGTCGCATTTGCTGCAGGCCTGCCCGGCGCTATACAGCGATGCGCGGCTGGACCCCGATCTGTCGGCCCTCACGCCGGATGGTGATTTCCGCGCCGTCGACAACGTCGAAGCACTCAGCGACCGGGGACAGATCACCCTCTTCAACCTGATCAATCGCCTGCGCGACAACTCCGGGCGTCTGCTCGCGGCGGCCAGCGTGCCGCCGCTACACCTCGCCCTGCGCGAGGATCTGCGCACCCGGCTGGGTAGTGGCCTGCTGTACCGGCTGCAGCCATTGAGCGATGCCGAAAAGCTGGCGGCGCTGGCCGATCAGGCCAGCGCCCGTGGCCTGGTCCTGCCGCCGGAAGCATTCAGCTACCTTTTTTCCCGTGCCCCGCGCGACATGCGTAGCCTGGCGTCCTTGCTGATCGTCATCGACCGATACTCGCTCGAGCAGAAGCGTCCGATCACCCTGCCGCTGCTGCGCGAGGTCCTGCAGACTTCACTGAAACTCTGACTTGCCCGAAACCACGACCATGGATCTTGCCCTCTTCGACCTCGACAACACCCTGATCGCTGGTGACAGCGACTTTGAATGGGCGCAGTTCCTGATCGCCAAAGGGATTCTCGACCGCGACCTGTACGAAGCGAGGAACGTCGAGTTCTACGAGCAATACAAGGCCGGCACACTCGACATCGATGTTTTTCTCGATTTCCAGTTGCAGCCGCTGGCGCGCTACCCGCGCAGTGTTCTCGACGCCTGGCTCCTGGAGTTCATGAGCAGACACATCCTGCCGATCGTCGGTGGCAAGGCGCGGACGCTGGTCAGGGAGCACCTGGATGGCGGCGCGCTGTGCGCCATCGTCACCGCCACCAACAGCTTCGTCACCGCACCGGTTGCCCGCGAGTTGGGCGTTGCGCATCTGATCGCCACCATACCGGCTCAGGAAAACGGCCAGTTCACGGGCCAGCCACGCGGCACCCCCTCGTTCCGCGAAGGCAAGATCATCCGGGTCGAGGCCTGGCTCGAAGCCATGGGACTGTGGTGGGGCAGTTTCGAGCGCAGCTGGTTCTACAGCGACTCGCAGAACGACCTGCCCCTGCTGTCCAGGGTCAGCAATCCCGTCGCCGTCGACCCTGACCCGACCTTACGCGCCCACGCCGAAAGCACTGGCTGGCCGATACTGAGCCTCCTGGGCTGACGCGGATGGGCGACCGATCAATGTGGACAGGTGCAATATCGGCTATCATGCCGCGCCGCAGTGTCACATCCCCAGAAGCTACAGAAACCGGACACCATTGATGATCCGCAAGTTCATATCCCGCGTTCTCGGACGGAAAAACCCCGCCAACCGGGCAGAACCAGCGATCATCGCCGTCGGTCAGCATGGTCTGAAGCGCGACGAGATCAGCCGTGGCTGCCGACACACCGTCGAATCACTGCAGGAGAGCGGCTACCAGGCTTACATCGTCGGTGGTGCCGTTCGCGACCTGCTCGCCGGCCTGACACCGAAAGACTTCGACGTCGCCACCAACGCCACTCCCGAGCAGGTGCGTCAATGCTTCCGTCGCTCGCGGATCATTGGCCGCCGCTTCCAGATCGTGCACGTCAACGTGGGCTCGGAAACCATTGAAGTGACCACTTTCCGTGGTCACCACAGCGACAACGGCAGCAGCAAGGGACAAACCGACGAGCAGGGCCGCCTACTCCGCGACAACGTCTTCGGTAGCCAGTCGGAAGACGCCGCGCGCCGCGATTTCACGGTCAACGCGCTCTACTACGACCCGGCGTCCGAAACCATCGTCGACTACCACCACGGTGTCGCGGACCTGCAACAGAAAACCCTGCGCATGATCGGCGACCCGAAGACGCGCTACCGTGAAGACCCTGTACGCATGCTGCGTGCCGTGCGTCTGGCGGCCAAGCTCGGCCTGTCAATCGACCCGGCGGCCAGGCGACCGATCCGCGAGATGGCCGAGCTGATCGACAACGTGCCACCCTCCCGCCTGTTTGACGAGATGCTCAAGCTGCTCACCTCGGGCCACGCCGTGCGCTGCATTACGCAACTGCGTGAAGAAGGACTGCACAACGGCCTGCTGCCGCTGCTCGACGTGATTCTCGAACAGCCACTCGGCGAACGTTTCGTCATGCTCGCGTTGGAGGCGACCGATCGTCGCGTCGCCGAGGGCAAACCGATCTCTCCCGGTTTCCTTTTCGCCACCCTGCTCTGGCACGAGGTGCTGGCGAAATGGGACCTGCTCAAGGGCAAGGGCGAACCGCCAATGCCGGCGCTTTTCCTGGCCATGGACGAAGTCCTGCACGTGCAGGCCGGAAAACTCGCCATCACCCGCCGTATTGCTGGCGATATCAAGGACATCTGGGCTTTGCAGCCGCGCTTCGAGCAGCGCTCCGGCAAGCGGCCCTACGGCATTCTGCAACAGCCGCGCTTCAAAGCGGGCTACGACTTCCTGCTGCTGCGAGCCGAATCAGGCGAAGTAGACGAGGCGATGAGCGTGTGGTGGACCGAATTCCTCTATGGCAGCGACGAGGCTCGAGCTGCCATGTTGTTGCCACCACAACCCGGTGAAGCAAGAAAGCGCCGCCGCCGTCGGCGCCCCTCGGGCGATGCTGGGCAGACCCCCGGCGTTGCCGAATGACTCTCGGCCAGCGGCCCGCTACCCGGCCAACCCGGGACCATGGCTGCCGGTGATTCGAAACAGCGCAGGAGCGTCGACGCCGCCGGCTGCGCACGCCTCGCCAACCCGCCAGGTGCCGGGCGCCCCACACCTGGCTTTCGTCGCCCTGGGCGCTAATCTTGCGGATCCCATGGCGCAGGTGTGCGCCGCCAGCGAGGCGCTGGCCACCGTGCCCGACTCCCGATTGCTCCACCGTTCCTCGCTTTATCGCACGGCACCGGTCGGCATCCGTGGCCAAGCCGATTTCATCAATGCCGTTGCCGCGCTGGAGACCCGGCTCGAACCTCAGCAACTTCTCGACGCCTTGTTCGTCATCGAACGTCACTTTGGTCGGCGCCGCGATTATCACCATGCGCCGCGCACGCTGGACCTCGACCTGCTGCTGTACGACAGCGTGATCGTCGACAGCGAGAGCCTGTGCTTGCCGCACCCACGCATGCACCTACGCGCCTTTGTCATCGCGCCCTTACTCGAGCTTGCACCGCAGGCACTCATTCCCGGGCGCGGTCAGGCTGCCGCCTGGTTACCGGCAGTCAGCATGCAACGGATCGAGCGGCTGACCGAATAGCCCTCGGCTGGTCGGCCGTTGATCGACACTGAGCCACCCCATCTCCTACCGCGCGCGAGCCTGCTTCAATCGGGGCCGCTCGTCCAGTGCCATCAAACGTGTTACGTGCACTTGATTGGCGTGGTGGCCGAAGTGGGTGGAAGGTCTCGTCCCTGCCACTCGCGTCAGCAACACGGTTTTTGTCTTGTTCACTCAGGACATCGCCGTGCGCCCCATCAGGAAGAACTCGTCGTTCGGCCGCATCGACGTCATGTTCGCCAGTCGGTTCGACATCGCGAAAAACGCCGCTACCGCACCGATGTCCCAGATGTCCTGATCCGCAAAGCCGTGTTCGCGCAAGACCGAGAAATCGGCATCGCCAACCTCCTGCGCATGCAGCGATACCTTCAGCGCGAAGTCGAGCATGGCACTCTGCCGCGCCGTGATGTCCGCCTTGCGGTAATTGACCGCCACCTGGTCGGCGATCAACGGATTTTTGGCGCGCACGCGCAGGATCGCGCCGTGGGCGACGACACAGTACTGGCATTGATTGGCCCCGCTGGTAGTCACCACGATCATCTCGCGCTCCGCCTTGCTCAACCCGCTGTCCTTTTCCATCAGCGCATCGTGATAGGCGAAGAAAGCGCGGAACTCGTCCGGTCGATGGGCCAGGGTGAGAAAGACGTTGGGGACGAAGCCCGCCTTCTCCTGTACCGCAAGGATGCGGTGGCGAACGTCCTCCGGCAGCTCGTCGAGCGCCGGAACCGGAAAACGACTGATGGCCTTGTCCATGGCTCAGCCCTCGCCGGCGGTGCAGTAAAGCGTCGACTCGCCTTCGATCACCGTCTTGCCGTTCACGCTGCAGACCGAATCCATCGTGCAGCGCCGCCTGGCGACATTGACTTCGCGAACGGTCACCGTCGCGGTCACCGTATCGCCAATCCTCACCGGCGCCTTGAACTTGAGCGTCTGTCCGAGATAGACGGTCCCCGGCCCGGGCAGCTTGTTGGCCAGTACGGCAGAAATGAAACCAGCCGACAGCATGCCGTGCGCGATGCGACCGCCAAACTGCGTGGTCTTGGCCCATTCTTCGTTGAGATGCATCGGGTTGATGTCGGTCGAGATACCGGCGAAGAGGACGATATCCGCTTCGCTGACCGTTTTGGCAATGCTCGCGCTCATGCCGGGTTGCAGATCTTCGATGTTGTAGCCGCCAAGTGAATTCATCGCTCTCTCCATGGTCAGACGTGGTTGATTTGCTGCATGATACACAATCCAAAAAACCCCTGCTTTGACAAGGATAACCCGTGACCGCCAATGCCGACTTCGACAGTCTCGTTCCAGCCATTCCGTTCAGCCGCCGCAGTTTCATCGTCACCACGCTGGGCGCCGGCTTTGCCCTGGCGGTGCACCCGGTGGCCGCGCAGACGGTGATCACTACCGACGCCAGCGGCCTCAGCGCCGGGGAGATCACGATCAGCAAGGCCGATGGCGCAATGCCGGCCTATCGCGCGCAGCCGGCCAAGGGCAGCGGCTGGCCGGTGATTCTGGTGGTGCAGGAGATCTTTGGCGTTCACGAACATATCAAGGACGTCTGCCGCCGCTTGGCCAAGCTCGGCTACCAGGCGATCGCCCCCGAGCTCTACGCGCGACAAGGCAACCCGCAGCAGTACAGCAGTGTGGACGAACTGCTCAGCAAGGTGGTGAGCAAGGTGCCCGACGCGCAGGTGATGGCCGATCTCGACGCTTGCGTCGTCTGGGCCAAGGCCAATGGCGGCGACACTGGGCGATTGGGCATCACCGGTTTTTGCTGGGGCGGGCGAATCACCTGGCTGTATACAGCGCACAATCCACAGGTCAAGGCCGGCGTCGCCTGGTACGGCAAGCTAGTCGGCCAGGCCAACGAGCTGACCCCAAATCAACCGCTCGACATCGCCGGCAAGCTGTTCGGGCCGGTGCTGGGCTTGTACGGCGGCGCCGACCAGGGCATCCCGCTGGAAACTATCGAGCAGATGCGTAAAGCCCTTGCCCTGGCGCCCAGTCAGGCCAGCAGGGCGTCGACCATCCATGTCTACGAGGGCGTGCCGCACGCCTTTCATGCCGACTACCGGCCCAGCTACCGCAAGCAAGCGGCGGAGGACGGCTGGCGGCGCCTGCAGGCGTGGTTCAGGAAACACGGCGTCTGATCGTTGCCGTCGGCGGCAGCGTCAATCGCCGCCGCAGCCACCCCCACCACCACAACCGTCGCCACAGGAATCTCCACCATCGCTATCGCTACCGCCGCCGCTACAGCCGCCACCGCAACCGATATGGCCCGCACAGAAGGGCGCGCCGGCACCCACTTTCGCGGCCGCAAGACAATCGAGTTGATAGCCGAAGCCGCCGCTGATGCCCAGCATGGCGTCGAGGGCGAAGAGCAGCGGCAGTGATTGCGGCGCCTGTGGGTTGATCGCCTGACGTTTGCACGACAGTCGCCAGGCACGCTTGATGCCGTCCTGGGCGTCGGTCGGCTGGCGCATCGCTTCGGCCGGCGTATGGTGCAGGAAGCGGCCCAACCCACGGTCGCAAAACTGCTGGTACTGGCGGGTGAACAGGATGAACTCGTGCCAGGCATC
>NZ_JAVTWB010000107.1:25145-28951 GCF_032229525.1 Accumulibacter sp.
AGGCATCGCCACCAGCCGCTTTCTTGCCTCGCGGCAGAGCTGGAAGTACTCGCGCAGGCCATCGAAGACCAGGGCCCGTTGCGCTGCGCTCAGCTCCGGCCGACGCGCGGCCAGACGCCGGTCGAGAACTTTCCCGTAGGGATAACCGTCGATAAACTGCTCGCGCCGGTGCCGGATCAGCGAACGCCACCAGGCGACCGTCGCGATGACCAGCCCGAGCAAGGCCAGCGCGAGCAGCAGCTTCATCTACGCGCCGGGATGCATCACACGGTACTGAAGCACAGGTACTTGATCTCGAGGTACTCGTCGAGCCCGTGCTTCGAGCCTTCGCGGCCCAGACCGGACTGCTTGACGCCGCCGAAAGGCGCCACCTCGTTCGAGATGACGCCGGTGTTCACGCCGACCATGCCGTATTCAAGCGCTTCGCCAACCCGCAGGCAGCGGCCGACGTCGCGCGAGTAGAAGTAGGCGGCGAGACCGAACTCGGTGTCGTTGGCCATGCGGATCGCTTCCGCCTCGTCGGAAAACCTGAAAACCGGCGCCACCGGCCCGAAGGTTTCCTCACGCGCGACGCGCATCTGCGCTGTCACGTCGGCCAGCACGGTCGGCTCGAAGAAGGTGCCGCCAAGCGCGTGGCGACTGCCGCCGGAAACCACCCGCGCGCCCTTGTTGAGGGCGTCGGCGATATGCTCCTCGACCTTGGCCAGCGCCGCAGCATCGATCAGCGGCCCCTGCGTCACGCCTTCGTCGCTGCCTGGTCCGACCCGGAGCGACTGCACACGCCGGGCCAGCCGGGCGACGAAACTGTCGTAGACACCGTCCTGAACCAGCAACCGGTTGGCGCAGACGCAGGTCTGGCCAGTGTTGCGGTACTTGGCAATCAGCGCCCCTTCGACCGCCGCGTCGATATCGGCGTCGTCGAAGACGATGAACGGCGCGTTGCCGCCGAGCTCGAGCGACAGCTTCTTGATCGTCGGTGCGCTCTGGGCCATCAGCAGCCGGCCGATCTCGGTCGAGCCGGTGAAGGACAACTTGCGCACCACCGGGCTGGCGGTCAAGGCGGCACCGATGTCCACCGGGTCTCCGGTCAGCACGTTGAACACGCCCTCCGGCAGATCGGCGTCATGGGCGAGTCGGGCCAACGCCAAGGCCGTCAGGGGTGTCTGTTCAGCTGGCTTGACCACCACCGTGCAGCCCGCGGCGAGCGCCGGCGCCACCTTGCGGGTGATCATCGCCAATGGGAAGTTCCAGGGCGTGATCGCCGCGCAGACGCCAATCGGCTGGCGGATGGTCAACAGCCGCCGGTCGGCCAGCGGCGCGGGGATGGTTTCACCGTAGGCACGCTTGCCCTCCTCGGCAAACCACTCGACAAAGGACGCCCCGTAAGCCACTTCACCGCGCGCTTCGGCGATCGGCTTGCCGCATTCGGCGGTCATCAACTGCGCCAGATCCTCGGCGTTTTCGATAATCAGTTGATACCACCGACGCAACACCGCCGCCCGCTCTTTGGCGGTCTTCGCCCGCCACGCCGGCAGCGCCGCATCGGCAGCCGCGATCGCCCGCCCGGTCTCGACGGCGGTCATCAGCGGCACCTCGCCGAGTGTTTCGCCGCTGGCCGGATCGCTAACGACCAGCGTACGGCCGTCGTCGGCCGCTTCCCAGCGCCCGTCTATGTAGCAATTGGAGCGCAGCAGGCGCGGATCACTGAGGTGCATGAGAATCTCCGAATTTTTGAAAACCGCAGTTTATACTGTGCGCCATGCGTGTACTACAGTTCCTCGTCGCCTGCACCATGTCACTGCTCCTGGTCGCCTGCAGCAGCACGCCGGAACGGCTGGCGAGCAGCGAAAAAGGCAAGGACGTGGTGATCTTCGCGCTCGGGCTGGTCGATACCGATTACCGCTTCGGGGGCAAGAACCCCGAAGCCGGCTTCGATTGCAGCGGCATGGTTGCCTACATCTACGGTCGTGCGGCCGGCATCAAGGTCGGCGGCAGTGCGGCGGATATCGCGCGTCGTGGCCGGCCGGTGGGGCGCGACGAACTGCGCCCCGGCGACCTGGTCTTCTTCAACACCCGCAACGCCTCTTTTTCGCACGTCGGTATCTACATCGGCGATGATCGTTTCGTGCACGCCCCGTCGACCCGCGGCCAGGTACGCATCGATCAACTGGCCGCCAACTACTACGCGCAGCGCTTCGAAACGGCGCGCGCGTACTTCGAATAGCGCCGGCCCGACCGACTAGTCGTTGCGCAATTCGACGCGGCCCTCGACCACCCGCACCCGATCACCCTTATGCACCGCAGGCTCGTCGTTCTGTTCGAAGAAGGCGAAACTGCCGTCTTCGTAGCGTACCGTGATGACGTAGATCAGCACCGGCGCCGCCGCCTTGCGGGAATCCTTGACCGTGCTGCCGGTGCCGATCAGCGGCGTGGTGACCATATGGCCGTCGACCGAACCGACATCGCGGCGCGCGGCGTTTGCCGGATCGCGTCGCCCCGACCCCTGGCGACTTTCGCTGCGCACCCGGAAGACCACACCGCAGCGCTCACAGGGTCCGCTGCGCTGCTCCTCCTGTAACTCGCGATAAATGTCGTCGCCACTCGGCGACTTCAGGTCCAGCGTGCTTTGCGCCAGCGTCAAGTGCGGCAAGGCCAGGGTCAACCACAGGACGGCGACAATGATTTTGTGCTGCATGAGCGGCAACTCCTTCTTTCGGCAGACGGTTTCGACGACCTCCATGCCACGCGGCGACGCCGAAAGCCAACGGGCAATGTTAGCACTGCTCGGCCAGCCGCCAATATCCCCAAAGCACGCGGGTCAGCGTGACTTTGTCCTCACCGGCAATGCCCAGGGAATCTGACCATTGCGCCTTTTCTTCGAACCCTCCACAGGGCAGAATAAGCGACGAGCGATGGTCTGGAATTCGTCATCGATATCGACGATGGGGGTGCGCCATGACGACAAGCCGATTTCTGCAGGAACAACCACTATTCGGCGGCGTGGACGACCAAGCCATCGCCGCAATAATCCCCTTGCTTGGCGAGCTGGCTTTTGCTGCCGGGGAAGCTATCGTCAAAGAGGGCGAAGATGGCGATTCGCTGTTCCTGATCTGCAGCGGCTCGGTTGAAGTGTTGAAGGCGACGGCCGCCGAAGATGGCCTGTTCGCGAAGCGCATCGCCGTCCTGACGGTCGGCGATGTCTTCGGCGAGATGGAGTTGATCGACATGCAGCGCCGGTCGGCAACGGTGCGCGCGCTCGAGCCGGTTTCGGCACTGGCACTGTCCAACGGCGACCTGTTCCGCATCTACGAGTCTGATCTGCCGACTTTTACCCTGATCGTCCTGAACCTGGCCAGGGAACTGAGCCGTCGACTGCGCAGTATCGACGATCTGGCGGTGCACTACATGGCCATTGACGGTCAAACGGCACCGTCAATGATCCCGGAAATTACTGCGTAGCCTTTAGCTTCTCCTGCCACGCGCGCATGGCGATGGCAAGCCTGCCGGACATCGTGATGTACTCACCGTACAACAAGCCATAGGCGTCGCAGGCCCTGCCAGACGCCGCCAGTTCGACCACCTGCGCTGCCACTTGATGAAACTCGGCGTGCAAACGCTCGACCTCCTGGTAAACCGTGCTTGCCCGGTCTTCAAGCGACAAGCGGGAACCGTGCAGCCATTTGCCGAAGTCGCATTGATCTTCCGCCCGAATTTTCTCCACCTCAAGCGCGTCAGGCGCTTCAACAATGGCTTGCCTGAGACGCGACATCCACAGAGCATGATTGGCGATCGCCTGTTCAATATCC
>NZ_JAVTWB010000107.1:29051-72613 GCF_032229525.1 Accumulibacter sp.
CGAGCATGGTCAACCTGGCCGATCCTCACCACGCCGCGCGGCATGGGTCTCTCCGCTGAGACCATGACCTCGGTTGCGGGCAACAAGCGCGGTGTGTGGCCAGTCGCGCGCCCGAACAAACTCATATCTCGTCGGGAAACTCTTCATCCTGAAAGCGCGCACGAATCTCGAGCGCTTCTACCTGCCGGGCGATGAACGCGGCAACACAGTCCGGGTCGAAATGTACATTGGCCCCTTGTTGGAGGAAGGAGAAGGCTTGTTCCGGTTGCCACTGTCGCTTGTACGGGCGGTCGGAGACCAGGGCGTCAAAAACATCGGCTACCGCAACGATCCGACCAAAGAGCGGGATGGCCACTCCCGCCAAACCATTCGGATAACCCGAGCCGTCGAACTTCTCGTGATGCGCGAGAGCAATCGAGGCAGCCGCTTGCAAGACTGTCGATTCACTGCCATCGAGCAGTTCGAAGCCAAGACGCGCGTGCCCCTTCATGATCGCGAACTCCTCCGGCGTCAACTTTCCCGGTTTCAACAGAATGGCATCCGGGATACCGATCTTGCCGATATCGTGCATCGGTGCAGCCTGCAGAATGAGCTCCTGATCGGCCGCGGAAAGGGCCAGCTCGTCGGCGATCAGGCGTGAGAAGCGCGCCATGCGCTGGATATGTGCGCCTGTTTCCGGATCGCGACACTCGGCGGCGCGCGACATGCGAAACAGCAACTCCTGTTCGCGGGCGTATACCGCTGCCGTTGCCTTGGCCACCTCTTCCGCCAGCCAGGAAGCGCGGTCGGCGAGGTGACGCCGGCTGGTATTGAGCGCCAGCATGTTGCGCACGCGGGCGGAGAACTCCATCCGGTCGACCGGTTTGGTCAGAAAATCCGTCGCACCAATGCCGAGCGCCTTGTAGCGCACGTCCTTGTCGTCATTGGCGGTGATCATCAGCACCGGCAGCTCGCCGCGACCAGGGACCTTGCGCAAACGAGCAATGAACTCCAGGCCATCGAGATCGGGCATCATGTAGTCGACAATGATCAGGTCCGGCAGGTTGTCCGAGCACCACTGCAAGCCCTTGGCTGACTCCTGAAAAAGCAAAGCCTCACAGTCGCCCAGTTTGGCGACCAAGGCCTTCAGCAGTACCAGATTAATGTCGCTGTCATCGACAATGGCGATTCGGTTCATTCTGTGCCCTCCCCGCGCTCCCCGCGTTCGGGTGAGTATAGCAAGAGCGCACCTAAGGGATGAACGACCACTCGATCTGATCACTGCGTTCGACGTGCGCCGTCATCGCCCGGCACAGACTGATGAACTCGCGCATTCCTGCGGTCTGAAATTTTCGCTGATGCCAGAGAAAGTGAAAATGCCGCCGCAGGTCAAGTTCTGGTGTTTCGATAGCCACCAGGCTGCCGCGCCGAAAAGCCTCGCGCAGGGCCAGGCGCGAGATGCAACCGATCCCCAGGCCGAACTCCACTGCCCGCTTTATCGCCTCGGTGTGCTCCAGTTCCAGCCGGACTTTGAGCGGCGAATGGTGATGGCGTAGCGCCTGATCAAGCGTCTCACGCGTCCCCGAGCCCGCTTCACGAACAATCCACGATTCCTCGGCCAGTTCGGCCAGCGTTGCCGAGCCCTGGCGCGCCAGCGCGTGCGTGGGCGCACAGAACACCACCAGCTCGTCGGCCACCCACGGTTCGACGACCAGTTCCGGGTGCCGGCAACTGCCTTCGATCAGCCCGAGATCCAGTTCGTGGCGCGCCACCTGATCGACGATCGTCGTCGTGTTGTGCACCTTGAGATGCAGCGTTCCCTCGGGGTGGCGGGTCAGAAAGTCGGCAACGATCAGCGTGGCGAGATAGTTGCCGATGGTCAGTGTCGCGCCAATCCGCAGCTTGCCGTAACCGGCATGGCCTTCGAGTCCACTTTCGATCGCCGCTGCCCGTTCGATCAATTCGACCGCCTGTGGCAGTAGCGCCTGGCCGAGCTCGTTCAAACGCAAGGACTTGCCGAAGCGGTCAAAAAGCTGCGTCTCGTACTGCCGCTCGAGCTCGCCGAGCGCCGTGCTGGTTGCCGACTGTGACAGGGAAAGCTCTTCGGCAGCACGCGAAACGCTCTCATGCCGGGCCACTGCCACAAAGACGCCGATCTGGCGCAAAGTGAATCGCATCTCTATATCTAATGTGCGGATATGTGTTATTCAAACAATCTGTTTTACAAATATAACATGGCGAACTACGATTGCCTCTGTCAACAGGACTCCAAGGTCAAATTCATGAGCACTTTCTCAGCCCAACAGGTTCTTTCGGTTCATCACTGGAACGAAACGCTGTTCAGTTTTCGCACCACCCGCGACCCTGGCCTACGCTTCATAAACGGGCAGTTCGTGATGATCGGCCTGCCGCAGGAGGGGCGCCCGCTGACACGCGCGTACAGCATCGCCAGCGCCAACCATGACGAATACCTGGAGTTTCTGAGCATCAAGGTGCCGAACGGCCCGCTGACCTCGAAGTTGCAGCATCTGGTTGTCGGTGACGAAATCGTCGTCAGCCGCAAGCCCACGGGCACTCTGGTTCTGCGCGACCTGCGCCCGGGCGAGAACCTCTACCTGCTGTCGACCGGTACCGGCCTGGCACCGTTCATCAGCCTGATCCAGGACCCGGAGACCTACGAACGCTTTGACAAGGTGGTGTTGATCCATGGCGTTCGCTGGCAGAAGGACCTTGCCTACAGCGACTTCATCAATCGTGACTTGCCGCAGCACGAGTTTTTTGCCGATCTGGTTCGCGACAAGCTGATCTACTACCCGACCGTGACCCGTGAGCCTTTCCGCAATCACGGCCGGATCACGGAACTGGTCAATAGTGGCCGCCTCTTCTCCGACATCGGCCTGCCGCCTTTGGATCCCGCTCGCGACCGCGCCATGCTCTGCGGCAGCCCGGCGATGCTCAAGGACTGCTGCGAGCTGCTCGATAGTCGTGGTTTCGAGGTGTCGCCACATATTGGCGCGCAGGGTGACTATGTGATCGAGCGGGCTTTCGTCGAAAAGTAGAGCTCTTGTTCGTAGCCACACTCAGCGACGATCGGCATTGACCGCGCTCAAGGAAATACTGGTCGCACGTCCCTACGGCGCGTCGTGTGCTGCGGGCTGTCGAATTTCTTTACAGATGGAGCGGTCGGCAGCCGGAGTAGAGAAGAACATCGTTTTTAATTCATGCGGATACTAATACTGGCACGATAATTGCTCCTTTAGTGTCGCGGACCTTTCCGAGGTCCACACTAAGCGACGGGACAAACACCTGAGCTCGCCGATGGTCACCACTATTGAGGAGTGCCACATGATGATATCAAGACTTGGGAAGTTTGCCCTGCCAACGATGGTGGCGGCTGTACTTGGCGCAGCCAGTGGCAGCGCCGTTGCTGCGCCCTGTCTCACCAACCCCACCGATACCGTCGGCAACCCTGTTTTTGGCGCGACCGTGCAGACCTTTTTGAACCTGGGTATCAGCACGGCTACCACCTGTATTGAAAACAGCGTATGGAGCGATCCGGCCAACTTCGGGCTGGGCACCTACCTCAAGGGCGCGGAGGGTCAGGGCTTTGGCTATGATCCGACGACCTTGGGGCTGTACGACGGTAGTACCACCGGGGTTGGCAACGCCAATGCGCGCGACTTCTACTGGGTGCAAGACACTAGCCCGAACGCCAACCTTAACGGTATTGCTGGCAGCGCGCCCTCAACCGGCATCATCTGGGATCTCGGGGGACAGGCCAATCAGCTTGCTGTATTCGTGTTCGTCGACCACGGCCCGGTGCCTGGCGAGGTGCTCGAAAACACCGCTTGGTTGTCGAACGATCCGAACGCAACCGACGCCGGCTGGACCCAGGCATTGCTGGTGCACGTGTATGGTGGCGGGTGGTCGCCCGATCCCGCCATCGCTGACGGTTTCGTGGCCGTTTACCAACTCCCCAACGCCGCGACCTTCCGTTACGCGTCGGTCACCTGGGGTGGACCCGGTGCAGTTACGCGCGATGGCGATAACGAAATCGACGCGGTCGGCGGTCTTGACTTCAACGGCGGTGGCGTCACCAACGTGCCCGAGCCGTCGTCGCTGGCATTGCTGGGAGTTGCCCTGGCCGGCCTGGTACAGCGGCGTCGTGCGGCGCGGTCCGCTCGCGCGCAGCACCAGTAGAGCACCCAACAGCACACGTCCCGGCTGCTCGAACGAACCCTTCGCGTTCTCGCGAAGGGTTTTTTTGGTGCGCCCAGCATGGGCGCACTCTTGCGGGTGCAAGTCCCGTCGTAAGTTGATCACAGCAAATGAAGTGAAGCGCAACTGCACGGGGGTGACCAAGTGTGGTGAGGACGCGTGCATCGAAGCTGCGAGCCGATGAACAAGAACCGGATAGAAGGCGCTGCGGAGCAGGGCGAGCGGGCACGTAAGCGCGAAGCTCTCGTGATCAAGGCGAAGTGGCGTAGATCCTGCGGTTATGCAGCGAAGGAGTGCGGCCCTTACCTGGGGAGATCTCGCCTTGTGCCTGAAAGGGCGACGGTGTCGAGCCGGAGCGAGAAGGCAGCAGCGGTCGTAGTCGCCCGAGGCGTGGCCGGAGAAGGCCGAGACCAGAGGTGAAGGACCAAACGAGAAGGAGTGTCTAGCCGCATGTTGATGCAGCAGGTATGGCGTCAGATGCCCGCGCAAGCGGGGCGAGTGGGCGTAGCGTGCGGTGAAGCTGCGCGTGATCCTGCCAGCGACCAAGTCTGCGATCCGCGACATGAACGGGCAAACACAGGGTCAGTGCTGCTTTCGACAGCACTGACGAGAGAGAACCTGCGACAGGCACTGAAGCGGGTGCGGGCCAACAAGGGCGCAGCGGGCGTAAGCGGTCTGAATATTGACCAGACAGCAGGTCATCTGGTGACCACGTGGCCGGCGGCAACTGGCACGCGGGGGCCATTGCTTCGTGCGCTACGCCGACGATGCAAACCTGTACGTTCGTAGCCACCGTGCGGGTGAGCGGGCGATGGAATTACTGCGCAGCCTGTAGGCCCACAACTACACTTGACGGTCAATGAGACCATGAGTGCAGTCGCTCGCGGATTCGGGCGCAAGTTCCTCGGTTTCAGCTTTTGGGTGGCCCCCAGGGGGGAGATCACGTGCAAGGTCGCCGCCAAGCTTTTGGCGACGTTCAGGCAGCGAATCAGGCAACTGACTGGCCGTTCTGGCGGTCGCAGCGTGGTTGAAGTGGTGGAAAGACTGCGCCCCCCTGTGGGCTTGGCTGGAAAGCCTATTTCCGGTTGGCGCAAACCCCGCGCATCTGGCAGACGCTGAAGGAGTGGATGCGTCAGCGGCTGCGGGCGGATCCAGCTCAAACATTGGAAACGAGCTCCGACCATGTACCGGGAGTTGAAAGCGCTCGGTGCGACGGCAAGTGCCGCGCGCCAGGTGGCTGGAAACTCACGACGCTGGTGGCGAAACAGCGACCGGCTACTGAAGACCGTGCTGAACATCCCCTACTTTGATCGCCTCGGGGTACCCCGGCTCTCCTGACCTCAACTTCTCGAACCGCCCGGTGCCGGACCCGCATGCCGGGTGGTCTGGCAGGGGCGCAGCCGCGATGGCTACCCCCGATGCCGATTCATGGAAACCCATCGTGATGTCGCCGGTGCGCGCAAGTGGCCGCCACGAACAACCAGTCTCGGGTAGACTTGCGCTTTCCGGACGGCTCGCATCCTGCGTCCACTGACCGCCTGTACCCGCCTGTAGCACTTTCCCACCTCTGGATCGATAAGCAAGACCATGGCTCAATACGTATTCACGATGAACCGCGTGGGCAAGATCGTCCCGCCCAAACGGCAGATCATCAAGGACATCTCGCTCTCTTTCTTCCCCGGCGCCAAGATCGGCCTGCTCGGTCTCAACGGCTCGGGCAAGTCGACGGTTCTGCGCATCATGGCAGGCCTCGACCAGGACATCATCGGTGAAGCGACACCGATGCCCAATCTCAAGATCGGCTACCTGGCGCAAGAGCCAGAACTCGACCCCGAAGCGACCGTCCGCCAGGAAGTGGAATCAGGCCTTGGCGAGGTTTTTCAGGCACAGACCAAGCTGGAAGCGGTGTACGCCGCCTACGCCGAAGCCGATGCCGATTTCGACCAGCTTGCCGAGGAGCAGGCGCGTCTGGAGGCGATCCTCGCCACCGCCGGCTCCGACCTCGGTAGTCAGCTCGAGCTGGCCGCCGACGCCCTGCGCCTGCCGCCCTGGGAGGCCCTGGTCAAGACACTTTCCGGCGGCGAGAAACGTCGCGTCGCGCTGTGCAAGCTGTTGCTCTCGCAGCCCGACATGCTGCTGCTCGACGAGCCGACCAACCACCTCGACGCCGAATCGGTCGAGTGGCTTGAGCAATTCCTGGTGCGCTTTCCGGGCACGGTGGTCGCCGTTACCCACGATCGCTATTTCCTCGACAACGCCGCCGAGTGGATTCTCGAACTCGACCGTGGCCAGGGCATTCCGTGGAAGGGCAACTACTCGAGTTGGCTCGAGCAGAAGGAAGCGCGCCTGGAAACCGAGTCCAAGCAGGAAGCCGGCCGCATCCGGACGATGAAGCAGGAGCTGGAATGGGTACGGCAGAGCCCGAAAGCGCGGCAAGCCAAGAGCAAGGCCCGTCTGTCACGTTTTGAAGAACTGAGCAGCGTCGAATACCAGAAGCGCAATGAAACGCAGGAAATCTTCATCCCGGTCGGCGAGCGCCTTGGCAGCAAGGTGATCGACTTCAAGGATGTCAGCAAGTCATTCGGCGACCGGCTGCTGATCGATAAACTCAGTTTCAGCGTCCCGCCCGGCGCCATCGTCGGCATCATCGGCCCCAACGGTGCCGGCAAATCGACCCTTTTCCGGATGCTGGTGGGCAAGGAACAGCCGGACTCCGGTGAAGTAGAGATCGGCAGCACGGTCAAGCTCGCCTACGTCGACCAGAGTCGTGATTGCCTCGACGGCGACAAGACCGTTTTCGAGGAAATCTCCGGCGGCGCCGACATTCTGACCGTCGGCAAGTACGAGACGCCGGCGCGCGCCTACATTGGTCGCTTCAATTTCAAGGGATCCGATCAGCAGAAGCACGTTGGCCAGCTCTCCGGCGGCGAGCGCGGCCGCCTGCACATGGCCAAGACGCTGATCGCCGGCGGCAACGTCCTGCTGCTCGACGAGCCATCCAACGACCTCGACGTCGAAACGCTGCGTGCCCTCGAAGACGCCCTGCTCGAATTCGCCGGCAGCGTGCTGGTCGTTTCGCACGACCGCTGGTTTCTTGACCGCATTTGCACGCACATCCTGGCCTGCGAAGGGGATTCGCAATGGATCTTCTTCAACGGCAACTACCACGAGTACGAGGAGGAAAAGCTACGTCGGCTCGGCGAGGAGGCGGCGAAGCCCAAGCGCATCCGCTACAAGCCGATTACGCGCTAATCACCGGCGTCCGACCGCAACGTTGGCCGGCGCCCCGGCCCTTGCGGGTGGACGCTTGGCGACGAGCGGAACGATGCCCTGGCGCCGTCGTTCGTGGTTTGCTAAATGCTCATCGATGGCCTTCGGATCAACTCCCGGGCAGGCTCAGGCGGTCCAGTCGCAAGCGCTGGCGCTCATCGAACAGGCGTCGGGCAGCAAAACTGACTGCGACGACGGTGCCGAAACCGGTCCCGCCGGCGATCAGGAACATCACCAGGATCTGGTACTTGACCGCTTCGACCGGCGGCGTGCCAGCGAGTATCTGACCGGTCATCATGCCGGGCAGACTGACGATACCCGCAGCGGACATGGCGTTGATGATCGGAATCAGACCGACGCGGATAGCCTCGTGTCGGCTGTCGGAAATCGCCCGTTGCCAGCTCTGACCAAGCGCCAGCCGGGTCTCGATGATCTGCCGTTTCTGTGCCGCATCCTGGGTCAGGCGATCGAGTCCCAGCGAGATGCCATTCATGGTGTTGCCGAGAATCATCCCCAGCAGCGGTATCGCGTATTGCGGCGCATACCACGGGCTAGTGCCAATCACCAGCACCAGGGCCATCACGGTGACGGTGAATGAAGAGACGAACATTGACAGCGTGCCAACGCCGAATCCCCACCAGCCGATGAATCGGCGTTTCTGGCGTACCATCACCTCCCGCCCGGCGACCACGATCATCACCCCCGCCATCAACGACACCCAGAGCAGATGGACATGGTCGAAAAGAACCTTGAGCACCAAGCCAATCAGAAATAGCTGGATGGTACTGCGGGCAGCCGAGGCGAGCAGTTGTCGCTCGACGCCGAGTCGCATGCGCAGCGACAGGCCCGCGAGGGCCAGGATCAGCAGCGCGGCGACCGCGAGGTCCAACGGGGAAAGGGTGATCACGCTCATCGCAACAGGCTCTGCTCCAAGGTGCCATTGCGCAGGACAAAGCTGCGTTGCGCGACGCGGTCTGCCTGATCGGCATCGTGACTGATCCACAGCAGCGCTGCCTGCCGTTGCCGTCGATAGTCGTCCAGCAAGGCCTCCACCCTGCGCGTGCTCTCCTGGTCGAGATTGCCGGTCGGCTCGTCCAGTAATAGAGCGGCCGGACCCTGCATCAAGGTGCGCAACAAGGCGAGCCGCTGTCTCTCGCCGGTCGAGCATCGGGACACCTCCCAATCGATTGCCGCGTCGGGCAAGCCGAGCTGTTCCAGCCAGGCCGCATTGACGCCCTGGTCGAAGTGGTCGCGAACGTGCTCGGACCACCACTGGCTTTCCGCGACGACCAGGGCGACGGAACGTCGCCAACCCGGGGCAGGCAGGGTCGCGCAGGCGTCCGTATCAAGGTAGGCCTCGCCAAGGTGGGAATCGAGGTCGGCGATCGCCCGCAACAGCAGGGTCTTCCCGCTGCCGGAAGCGCCCAGGATACAGACGCATTCACCGGCGCCGACAGAGAGCTCGATCGGGCCGACATGGCGAGTCCGCAGTTGATGAAGACGAAGGCTGGCCACGACTTACACTCACCTCATCGGGCATTCGATGCACGGGAACGTGAAGGAATAGCTCGCGCAGCCTGGTCTCGATACGGCGTGATGCCGATTGCCACCCGCTGCGCGGGTAGTGAAGTGGTGATTGTAGGGGCAATCGTTGCCATAATGGGTCGAGTTCGGTCGCGGCAGCGTCGATCAAGAGGTGCTGCCCAGCGGCTGTGCTGCGTCGGTGACCAGCGGCGGCGGGTGGACGAAAACAAGCGCGGGAGATGATCATGAAGATCCGGAAGATTCATCACGTGGCCTACCGCTGCGTAGACGCCAAACAGACGGTCGAGTGGTACGGCAGGTATCTCGGCATGGATTTCATTCTGGCAATCGCCGAGGATCAGGTGCCGTCGACCGGGGAACCCGACCCGTATATGCACATCTTCCTCGATGCCGGCGGCGGCAACGTTCTGGCCTTCTTCGAACTGCCGACCCAAGCACCGATGGATAGAGACCGCAATACCCCGGCGTGGACTCAGCACATTGCTTTCGAAGTCGAATCGATGGCCGATCTGTTGGCTGTCAAGCAGCGCCTGGAGGCCGACGGTATCGAGGTCGTGGGGATCACCGATCATACCCTGTTCAAGTCGATCTACTTCTTCGACCCCAGCGGCCATCGCCTCGAGCTGGCCTTCAATACCGCCACGGCGGCGATGATGGACAGGTTGGACGCCGTGAAATGGGAGATGATCGAGGAATGGGCGAAGACCCGAAAGGCGCCGAAACACGCGGCGTGGATGCATGATGGCAGCCATCTCGCCTGATCGCGGCCCGTTTCCCTGCACCGCCGCCAGAACAGAAGATGCCATCCACCGTGCGCTTGCGAGCCTGTTGCCGGCACGCAAAACGAACACGCCTGGTCTGCTTCAGACGTCTTTGACGTCAGCGTTTGCCGAGTCGCCATGCAAGCTTGGGCAGGCATTCGCCTTGACCGGCAAGCGCGATCTTTCTATGCTGTGAAGGTACGCTGCGGTCGCGCAGGCGACCTCGGAACTCACTCACTGACCGAACCATACCAGCATCGACACAAGGGACCATCATGACCAACGAAAACACCACGACCAAGAGAAAACCTGCCGCCAGGAAGACCGAGACCAAGCCAACAACGGCTGCCGCCACGGCTGCCAAGGCGCCGGCGGCTGTCAAAGCAGCGCCAGTCGCCGCCGCCAAGAAAGCACCGGTGCAGAAGGCCGCCCCGGCTGCGACTCAGGCCAACGCCACGCAGAGCGCTACAGCTCAGCGCAGTACGACGGCCGCCAAGCAGGCGACGCCGCCACCGGGTGCCGAGGAACGCTATTGCATGGTCCAGTCGGCAGCCTATTTCATCGCCGAGAAAGATGGTTTTCAAGGCTGCGCCACCGACTACTGGATGCGTGCCGAGCGCGAAGTTTCGGCCCAGCTCGGAGAATCGTAGGCGTAGCATCATGGCCTCTGCGTCGCCGAGTGCCTTTCACCGTTAGGGGATTCAACGTATGCGCAAGCGAGTCATCACCGATGTCCAGAAGGTTGCCGCTCAAGCGACTGGAGACTGGCTGAAGCTTGAAGACCTGGCCGAGGTCGAAATCAGCTCGGAACACAGCGACCATCCCATCGAGTCAGCGCTGGTGCCCGACGGGGGCGTTGGTTGGCGTGCCGCCGTGCCCGGCAAACAGACCATTCGTCTGCTCTTTTCGCCGCCGCAAGCGGTGCGGCGGATTTGGCTCTCGTTTGTCGAATCGACGGTGCAACGCACCCAGGAATACGTTGTGCGCTGGTCGGCCGACGGTGGGCAGTCGTTCCGGGAGATCGTCAGGCAGCAATGGAATTTCAGCCCGGAAGGCGCCAACAGTGAAACTGAAGACCACCAGGTCAATCTTGGCGCGGTGACCGTGCTCGAATTGATCATCACCCCGGATCTCGGTAACGAGCAAGCCTTCGCTTCTCTGGCGCAGCTGCGTATCGCCTGACTATCCGCGCCCCTTGGTGACCCGTTCAGCTGGCTGCGTTCAGGCTCACGTGGTCGCCGCCGCCGGCCGTAAAGCAGGTCACGGCTTCCCGACCGGCATGTGGCGCCAAGCCACTGCGGTAGCTCCAGGGCGTCTGCCGTATCGCCTGTGGGTCTTCTCCGGAGCGCGCGCCCTGCTTGCGCTGGCGCGTTCCGCGCAGTCACACAAGATGCATGTGCACGAACGTCGGACTCGCCAGCTTGATACAATGGCGGATTGACCCTGTCGCAGGCTCCCGACGATGAAACGCAACCGCTTCTCTTCCCGCAAGCGTATTTCTGCTGATGCCACCGAACTGGGTCGCCTGGCGATCGGCCTCGCCGAGTCGGGCAGCAAGCTCGAGGACCTGTTCTGGCAGAACTGCCTTGCCGAAATTCTCAACCGGCTGTTCCAGGACGGTGCCGAGGATGACCTGACCGCCGCGCTCGACCGCCTGTTCGATACCCATGCGATGGCCCATGACGATCTCGCCGACATCGTCGAGTCGCACGCCGAGTCGTGCGTGATGTCGAATCAGGGCCAGGAGTTCGACGTTCTGCTGCTGGCCGTGCCCGTGCTGGGTTGGTCGCGCTTTTCAATCCCGGCTGCCGCGATCCCGAAGAATACGCTGCAGACGCTGAAGGTCCACCTTGGTGCCCATGTTCTGGCTGGCGGAACCCGGCTCGCCGTCGCCGACTACCTCTACAGTCCGGACCAGCTACCACACAGTTTTGTCGAAACCTGGCAATTGATGCAGGAGCTGGGGACGGCCGCACTCGCCGGCACGGACCTCAACGTCAACGCATTGGCCATGCCGGAAACCAACCGCTTCCTCTCCGACACCCGCTACCTGGTCGCTGCCCTGGTCGTTGCGCGCGGCATGCCGCTTTTCCGCTGGAACGAGGTGGACAAGACGACTCGTGAAATAGCCCTCAAGGAATGGGTGCGGCAGGGCGGACCCAGCCTCGAACCGCTGCTCACTGGCTGCGCCTATCAACCGTTGCTGGCTGATGCCTATCACGCTGCTTGCCGAGCCGCCGACAGTGCGTCGCGCCCCTACTCGCTGAATGCCTCGGTCGCCTTTCTGCAAGCCACCCTCAACCTGCAAGTAGAAGAACTGCGCGCCGTGGTTGGCGGCTTCCACGACAAGCGACTCGAAGAGTACCGAATCGGCTTTGGCCCCTGCGACAGCGACGTGATTTACCACGGCGTCGTCTGGCCACTGCTTGGCGTGGAAGATGAAACGACCGATGTCGCCGGCGAAATAGAAACGGTGTTGCGCAAAACCGGCCTCAAGGAAATCAGCGTGCTCGACCAACAGTTTCCCTACGAGTTCTGTGACGACTGTGGCGCCCCCCTCTATCCCAACGTCGAGGGTGAGACGGTACACGCCGAGATGCCGGAACAGAACGACGCGCCCTCGCAGACACTGCACTGAACGCCTACCCGATCCCGCTATGAGCAACAGCGATTTGCTGCAGCGCAGCCTTGCCGCCGTTTGGCACCCATGTACCCAGATGAAGCAGCACGGAGCGGCTGCCGACGCCTTGCCGATGGTCCCGATCGCCAACGGCAAGGGTGTCTGGCTATACGACTTCGATGGCCGGCGCTATCTGGACGGCATCAGCTCGTGGTGGGTCAATCTGTTTGGCCACTGCAATCCGCGGATCAATGCGGCGCTACGCGCGCAGCTCGACGAACTGGAGCATGTCATTCTCGCCGGCTTCACGCATCGGCCGGTGATCGAACTTTCCGAACGTCTCTCGGCACTTTCTGGCGGCGCACTCGGCCATTGCTTCTATGCTTCCGACGGCGCATCGGCGACAGAAATCGCGCTCAAGATGTCGTTCCACTCCTGGCGCAACCGCGGCCGCGAAGAAAAACAGGAGTTCCTCTGTCTGGCCGGCAGCTATCACGGCGAGACCGTCGGCGCCCTGGCCGTGACCGATGTCGCGCTGTTCAAGGACGCCTACGCGCCGCTGATCCGCCCGGCCAGCACCGTGATGACGCCCGATGCACGCCTGGCGGAGGAAGGTGAAACAGCGGTCGACGTCGCCCGGCGCGCGGCCACTGCCCTCGAACGTCATCTCGAACAGCACCATCGCCGCATCGCGGCGCTGATCGTGGAGCCGCTCATCCAGTGTGCCAGCGGCATGGCGATGTACGATCCCGAGTACCTGCGGCTCGCCAGGGGCCTGTGCGACCGCTATGAGGTTCATCTGATCTGTGACGAGATCGCCGTCGGTTGTGGCCGCACCGGCACTTTTTTCGCCCACCAGCAGGCGGGTATCAGACCGGATTTCCTGTGCCTGTCGAAAGGCATTTCCGGCGGTTATCTGCCGCTATCGATCGTGCTCACCACCGACGATGTCTACGCTGCGTTCTACGACGACCGCCTCAGCCGGGGCTTTCTCCATTCCCACTCCTACACCGGCAACGCGCTGGCCTGCAGGGCAGCCCTGGCGACGCTCGACATCTTCGCCGACGACGGGGTGATCGAGGCCAATCGCTCGCTCGCCGCGCATCTCGCCCGCTGTCTGAGTCCCCTGGCCAAGCACCCGCAGGTGCGCCATCTTCGCCAGCGCGGCATGATCGCGGCGTTCGACGTGCTCAGCGATGACCCACAGTTCTCGGAACGCTTCTACCGCCAGGCGTTGGCCAACGAAATCCTGCTGCGGCCGATAGGCAACACGATCTATTTCATGCCTCCCTATGTGATCAGCCACGAGGAATGCGAGTTTCTCGTGGCGCAAGCCATCGCCACGCTCGACGTCGCGCTGCACCGATGATTGTGGACCAACTGCAAAGCGAGCTGGAGGCCCTGCAAGGCGACGGCCTAAGACGCCATCGCCGCACCCTCGAGCTCCCCTGCGGGCCGCAGGCCCGCGTTGATGGTCATCCTCTGCTCAGCTTCTGCAGCAACGACTACCTCGGTCTGGCCAATGACCCGGCGCTGATCGACGCGGCCTGCGCCGGCGCCAGAGCCTGGGGCGTCGGCAGCGGCGCTTCCCATCTGGTCAGCGGCCATCTCGTCCCGCACGCGGTACTCGAGCAGAAACTCGCCGATTTCACCGGCTTCGCCCGCGCCCTGCTCTTCTCAACCGGCTACATGGCCAATCTGGGTATCGTCCCGGCACTGGTCGGGCGCACGGACGCGGTTTTTGCCGACCGTCTCAACCATGCTTCGCTGATCGACGCCGTGCAACTCTCACGCGCTGACAGTCAGCGCTATCCGCACGGCGATCTGGCAGCGCTGGAGCGCCTGCTCGCGGCCAGCTCTGCCCGCCGCAAACTGATTCTCACCGATGCCGTGTTCAGCATGGACGGCGATCTCGCGCCGTTGCCCGGACTGCTCGAACTCGCCGAGCGCTTTGATGCCTGGCTGGTGGTCGACGATGCCCACGGCTTCGGCGTACTCGGCGCACAGGGACGCGGCAGCGTCGCGCACTTCCAGCTGCCGGCCAGCCGGCGCCTGGTCTACATGGGCACCCTCGGCAAGGCGGCTGGCGGGGCCGGCGCCTTCGTTGCCGGTGACGCAACGCTTGTCGAATGGCTACAGCAGCGCGCCCGAACCTGCATTTTCACGACCGCCGGCAGCCCGGCTATCGCTTGTGCGCTGGCCACCAGCCTTGAACTGATCGCTGATGGCGATGCACGGCGTAATCGGCTATGGCAACTCAGCGCGCAGTTGCGCGACGGACTGGCCGACACGCGATGGCAGCTTCTGCCCTCGCCGACAGCGATCCAGCCGGTGATCATCGGCGACAACCACGAAGCCCTGCGCGTCGCCACCGAGCTCTACCAACGCGGCCTGTGGGTACCGGCGATCCGACCACCGACAGTGCCCAGAGGGACCGCGCGCCTGCGCGTGTCGCTGACCGCGGCGCATACACCGGAGCAGGTCGCCCGCCTGATAGACGCGCTGCGAGAGCTCGCGTGATGCAGATCGTCGGCACGGGCCCGGATCTCGCCCTGATCCACGGTTGGGGGCTGGGCAGCTGGGTCTGGCAAGCATTGCTCGAACCCTTGTCAGGTCGCTGCCGGGTACACCTGGTCAACTTGCCCGGCTACGGACGGGCGCCGGCCGATGGTGGCGATTTCGCGGCCACAGCTCGGGCCATGATCAACGCCCTACCCGAAGGGGTGACGCTGTGCGGCTGGTCACTTGGCGCAATGCTGGCAATGCGCGCGGCGCTGCTGGAGCCGGAACGTGTGGCCGGGCTGATACTGGTGGGTAGCACAGCCCGTTTCACGCGACGCGCCGATTGGCCGGCGGCGCAGGCGCCGGCTCTGCTCGACAGTTTCCTGGCCAGCGTCAGACAGCGGCCGGAGCGAGCGCTGCAGCGCTTCGTCGCCTTGCTCGGTCAGGGTGACGCCGAGGCGCGGATGATCACGCGCACACTCCTTGCCGGCCTGCGCCAGGCGCCGGTGCCGGACGCCGAAGTGCTGAGCCGTGGCCTGGAGTGGCTGCGGGACATCGACTTGCGTCTGCTGGTACCAGCCATCGCTACGCGCAGCCTGCTCATTCACGGCGAGAACGACTCGCTGAACCCAGTGGCAGCGGCAAGCTGGTTGTCGCAAGCGCTGCCGAACGCCAGCCTGGAGATTCTTGCGGAGACCGGTCACGTGCCCTTCCTCGCTGACCCGGATCGTTTTGTCCGACTGGTGAACGATTTCTGCCATGCTGCTGCCGCCTAAACCGCGTGTTCGCGAGTCCTTCGAGCGTGCGGCAGCCTCGTATGACGACGCCGCCCTCTTGCAGCGGCAGGTCTGCGAACGCCTGTTGCTGGAGCTCGCACCGTTTCCCGAGCCAAGCCACATTCTCGATGCCGGCTGTGGCACTGGCTACGGCTCGCGCTTGTTGCGCGCGCGCTGGCCCGCGGTGCACATCACGGCGGTCGACTTCGCCACGACCATGCTCGCCGCAGCGCGTGACGATGCCGACATTTGTCTGGCCGCCGACATCGAGGCCTTGCCCTGCAAGGACGATTGCTTTGCTGCCTGGTGGTCCAATTTGACCGTGCAGTGGTGCGATACGGACAGTGTGCTGGCTGAAGCGCACCGCGTCTTGCAACCCGGCGGGCAACTGGCGCTGAGTACGCTCGGCCCCGACACCTTTTGCGAACTGCGCGAGGCCTTCGCCGGCATCGACCGCCACCGCCACACGCTGAGCTTCAGTGAACCGGCTGCCATCAGCGAGGCTCTGTCGCGTGCCGGCTTTTCCGCCATCAAGCTCTACCGGCAGACGATCAACCTGCACTACCCTGATCTGAAGAGACTGCTGCGAGCGATCAAGGAGATCGGCGCCAACTCGGTCGGCGATGGTGCGCGTAGCGGCCTGCTCGGCCGCGGGGCCTGGCAGCAGGTACAGGCGGCCTACGAGCAGCATCGCACGCCAGCCGGCCTGCCCGCGCGCTACGACGTGATTCTCGCCTACGCCAGAAAGTGAGGGAGCACATGCAAGCGGAGCCCGTGCACCACCAGGCCGCCTGGTTCATCACCGGCACCGATACCGAAATTGGCAAGACCTTCGTCGCCTGTGCCCTCTTGCACGCACTGCGCAACGCCGGGCTGAGCGCGGTCGCGATGAAACCGATCGCCGCCGGCTGCGACGATCAGGGACGCAATGACGATGTCGAGCGCCTGCTCGCGGCATCGTCACTGCAGCCACCGCGAGAGTTGGTCAATCCGTACTGCTTCCAGGCCGCAGTCGCACCGCACATCGCCGCCGCGGAGGAAGGACGACGCATCGAGCTGCCGCATATCGCCGCCACTCTCCGGCAACTGCAGGCCATGGCCGACGCGGTTCTGGTCGAAGGTGTTGGCGGTTTCTGCGTTCCGCTCGGCAGTACCTACGACACCGCCGATCTGGCAGCGACGCTCCAGCTGCCGCTGATCCTGGTCGTCGGCATGCGGCTTGGCTGCATCAACCATGCCCTGTTGACCCAGCAGGCAATCGCTGCCCGGGGGCTGACTCTGGCTGGCTGGGTGGCGAATCGAATCGACCCGACGATGTCACGCTTCAGCGAAAACCTGGCCGCTTTGCAGGCACGGCTGACCGCACCGCTGCTCGGCGTTGTCGAACATGGGACGACGCCCGAGCAAGCCGCGCTGATGCTACAAGTGCCCAATGGGGTGCGCCAACCGTAACACGGAGCAAAAAAAAGCCCGACCTGAATGGTCGGGCTTCTCTGCATTCTGAAACGCTACAGCAGACTGCAATCAGGCACGTTCAAAAATCACCGCAATACCCTGGCCACCACCAATGCACATGGTAACCAGCGCGTACTTGCCGCCGATGCGCTGCAGCTCGTAGATCGCCTTGGTGGCAATGAAAGCGCCGGAGCAGCCAACCGGGTGACCGAGGGCAATCGCGCCGCCGTTCGGGTTGGTCTTGACCGGATCGAGGCCGAGAGCCTTGTTGACCGCGATCGCCTGCGCAGCGAAGGCTTCATTGGATTCGACCACATCCATCTGGTCGAGCGTCAGGCCGGCTTTCTTCAGTGCCAGCTTGGTCGCCGGGATCGGGCCTTCACCCATGATCTCGTTCGGCACGCCAGCAACGGCGTAGGAAACCAGGCGAGCGATTGGCTTCTGACCGGCCGCCGCTGCGACATCGGCAGCGGCCAGCACCATGAAAGCGGCGCCGTCGTTGATGCCCGAGGCGTTACCGGCGGTAACCGTTCCGTCCTTGATGAAAGCCGGCTTCATCTTGCCCAGGGTTTCCATCGTCGTCGAGGACTTGACGTGCTCGTCGGTGTCGAAAATGACCTCGCCTTTGCGCGTCTTCATGACGATCGGCACGATCTGCGACTTGAAGCGGCCTTCGGCGATGGCAGCGGTGGCGCGGCGGTGCGATTCGACGGAAAGCGCATCCTGCTCTTCACGGCTAATGTCCCATTTCTTGGCCAGGTTCTCGGCAGTCACACCCATGTGACCGACACCAAAGGGATCGTTGAGCGTCGCGACCATCATGTCGATGGCCTTGGCGTCACCCATACGGGCGCCCGAGCGCATCGCCGGCAGCATGTAAGAGCCACGCGACATGACCTCGACACCCCCGCCGACACCATAGTCCGAGTCGCCGAGCCGGATGTTCTGAGCACTGGTCACAATCGCCTGCAGTCCCGAGGCGCACAGGCGATTGACCGCCATCGCCACCGAGTCCATCGGCAAGCCCGCCTGAATCGCGGCGACGCGAGCAACGTAGGCAAAGCGCGCATCGGTCGGGATGCAGTTACCGACGGTGACGTAGTTGATCTGCTGCGGATCGACACCTGAGCGGGCGATCGATTCTTTCATCACCGCGCCGGCCAGTTCATGCGGTTCCATGTTGGCGAGGGAACCACCGAAGGTGCCAATGGCCGAACGGGCTGCGCTTAGTACAACGACTTCTCTGCTCATGAAGAAACTCCTGTAATTAATCGATCAACCGCCTACCAGACTGGCAAGCCCCAACAAAAGCAACAACAACAACCACACTACGAGTGCTCGCCAAACCAGACCTACGGCACTCTCCATGAAGTCAACATCCGCTTCATCACCGCTACCGATCTCTGCCCGGTCGGCGATCTCGCCGGCTTCGAGTACCGGCCTGCCCAAGCGAACCCCAAGTGCCCCAGCGCCGCTGGCCAGCACGATCCCCAAAGCATCATCCGGCCACTTCTCGGCCTGGGTACGCCAGCAATAAAGAGCATCCTCAAAATTGCCAACGACCGAGAAACTGGCTGCCGTTACCCGCGCAGGCAGCCAGTCAATAATAGCAAAGCTTCGCCTTGCGAAGCTCCCGAAGTCACCATACTCCGGGTCGTCGCGTCGACCCCAGGCATCGGCAAAGAAAGCGCTGGCGCGATACAGGACCGCGCCACAAGGGCCTGGCAACAGAAGAAAACACAGCAGCACGCCGAATACGTGGCGATGCGACGCGCAAAGGGCCTCCTCGATGGCCAGTCGGGCAACATCGGAGGAGGAAAGACCCTCGGCCGGATGGCCGCGCCACTCGGCAAGCAGTGCACGCGCACGTACGACCTCGCCCATGCGAAGCGCCAGCCGAATGTCAGTATAATGGTGACTGAACTGTCGGAAACCCATCGTCAGGTAGAGAACGAACACGTTCCAGATCCAGGCGAGGAGCGGGTTGAGGTAGGCCAGCACCGCAGCGATGGCGCCGGTAACGAGCACCAGCCCGCCGACGCCAATCAGCCAGGCGATGATTCCATGCTGGCGCCCTCCCGCGTTTAGGCGGCTCTCGAGGAAGCTGGACAGTCGAGCTAGCGGCACATGGACAAATCGACGGTAAGGTAGCGGCCGTAGCTGCTCCAGCAGCAGAACGGCAAGCAGGGAAAAGAGGCTCATCCCGACGTCCTGCTTGAGGGGCGCGGTGGGTGTTTGATGGTTCGCACTCACTCATTGGTCAATCGGGCACCATACCATAGTTCACCGGGGCTTGCAGGACGTGCCCCTCTGTCGCGAGCTGGCTCTGGCGCTTGTAGGAAGCTTTTCAGAATGGAACTGTCGTCGGTATTCAGCAAGACTGCGAAGGGTTTCGAGGAGATCTCGACGCGAGCCCATCGTCTGCCCTCACGAGTGCGCGCAATGCTGATCATGATTGACGGCCAGCGCACGGGGAACCAGTTGCTGGCGCTCAGCACGTCGACTGTGGACGGGAAGAAGCATCTCGCAGCACTACTGGATGGTGGCTTCGTCCGGGTACAGTTGACGTCGACCAGCGCAAACGCTGACCGACCGGCGTTACCAGACGAGGATATCAGTCTCGCCAAGAGCTATGTGATCCGCAGTTTGCACGAGTTGCTGGGTGCTAACGCGCATGGACTGGCGGCAGAGATTGATAAAACGACCACGCCGGACGAACTGCGGCAGCATTTCGGCAAGCTGCAAGCCGCACTTGGCGCTGCTGCCGACCAGAAAAAAGCGGCACAATTCCTCGAAAAAGTGGCGCTGGTACTCGATTAACGAGAGGCGATCTCAAGAGCTCGGTAGAGGGACATGATGATCCCGGCCGTTGCGCCCCAGATGAAGTAATCACCGTAAGGCATTGCGTAATAGTGACGCAGCTTGCCACGGTAATGAAGCGAGTGCTGCTGGTGGTTGGCCGGATCCATCAGGAACGACAGGGGAACCTCGAACGCCTCGGCGACTTCGAATGCGTCGAGGCACAGGTCAAACGGTGGTGTCACCATGGCCACGACCGGTGTGACACGAAACCCGGTACTGGTACGGTATTCAGGCAGGTAGCCGACAATTTCCACGTTCGCTGGTGACAAGCCGATCTCCTCAGCCGTCTCGCGCAGGGCCGTATGGGCCGGCGACGAGTCCGCTGACTCGCAACGGCCTCCCGGAAAACTGATCTGCCCCGGGTGATCTTTCAAATGCGCCGTACGCTGGGTCAGCAGTACGGTTGGCTCACCCATGCGCTGCACGATCGGGAAGAGCACCGCCGCCGGCATCAGTTCCTCGTCCCCGACCCCGTCTTCGAGCACGAAGGAAGCAGGTGATGGCTCGGCCAGCAAAACCTGTCGCAGAAGATCGAGATCGACAGCGCTGCTGGCAGCGGCTGGCGGCGGACCCGACAGAGCTTCAGCTGCTGACGACACAGTCGCCTTCCTTCTCGATCTCTGCATGGACTGCGGCAAGGGCGTCGCGCAGTGTCTCGTCGGGCAGGGCATTGATCGTGGTGGCCACCAGATCTGCCGACTTCACCGCGCCGAGCGGCAGAAGACGGCTGTCCAGAGACGCAATCAGTGCGGCAGTCGCGCCGACCACCTGGAGCAGCGACTGCCGCTCACCCATCAGAATATCGAGCTCGCGGCTCAACATGCTCACTCTTTCGCTGTGCTGACGCATGATAACTACTCCTAGTAGCGCTTCCTGAGGGTCATTGTCTGACCATCACGCTGCATCTCCAAACGGTTCAAGAACGTCATCCCGAGCAAGGCGACCGGCATGTCCTGTTGGTGTACCAAGGCATCCACACCATGCACGACAATCTCGCCGACACGTACGGTATCGAGTTTGACGCGGGAGACCGCCGCTACACCATTGGCCGTGTTGACCATCCCCGGCTGCCCTTTGCTGGCATCAATGCCGACCCGGCGCGCATCGCTCGCGCCTAGCGAAACCATGGTGGCACCGGTGTCGACCAGAAAGCGAACAGTCGTTCCGTTGACGTTTCCGGTGGTCACGAAATGACCACTCCCGTCAGCGGTCAATACCGCCCGACCGCCGCCCGGCTCTGAAGCCTGCGAGACGACGTTCTGACCGACACGCAGCACACGTTTCTTTCCTTGCGTCTCGATGGTCGCCGTATCACCGCCGACCGATAGCACTCTGACGCCTTCGGTGGTTTCTGTGCCAACTACCACCGTTCGTGGTGCGCCGCCGTCGATGCTGAGCAAGGCCTTGCCTGGAAACACGCCCGCCAACCCGACGTCGACTGCGTCGACTGACGCGCAAACAAGCACCAAGCTCAGTGCCATAGCCTGCCGACACCGTGCGCAGCTACGCTGCCCGTCAACTCTCGCGAAACACCAACGGCTCATTCCGCCCCCTTCCCTTGCCTCCCGCATCTAGCCATGAGAAGTTCAATGGATCAAGGCATTCTGCCACGTTTCACCAGCGATGCCCGCTTCTCAGCGTAGCGCCGCCTGACGAAAGACGCTGCGCTCGACAAGCCAAGCCAATCAGGCGGGATGAGGATCCAGGGAGAAGGACCGGTACGCCTGTGTCAGACAGGCACACTGGCCGCAAGGCGCTTTCAGTAAGCCGCCGTCAGCCTACGTGGCCGATGCTCCCCCGGATGTCGCTGAAGCTGCAGGTATGGTGCAGGCAAATCCGCTGTGCCGCGCCGGGCGCGCGGCGATCAGCGAAAGACGAGAACGGGGATTTTCGAGTGAGTGAGGACCTTGTGGGTTTCACTACCCAGCAGCAGTGCGCTGATCCCGCGACGGCCGTGCGAAGCCATGAAGATCAGATCGCAGCCCGATTGAGTCGCACCATCAATGATCGCCTGATAGGGGATGTCACTGGTCAGGGACAGTTTATCCACCTTGACGCCAGCGTTCTGGCACAGTTCGACGACGAAGTCGAGAACCTGTTGGGCCTGCTGCTCGGCCAATTCGGCGAACTTCTCGGGTGTCGTCGGATCGATCAGGGCGCCTTCGCCGTAGTAGCTGACCGGGTACTCCGGTTTGGCGAAGAACGCCGTAATGCGTGCACCTGCCTCCTTGGCGAACGAGACCGCGCGGCGCGCCGTTTCCTTCGAAAGATCGGAACCGTCGACAGGAACAAGAATGTGCTTGAACATGGTGTCTCCTTCACATGATGCTAGGGACCAACTATAGATACGAAGCATCCCATTGATCTTGATTAAAATCAAACTACCGACGGGGCGGCGGGCAAGGCCGCTGACCACACGGCGTCACCGAGTCTCGCTTGAAGGCCAAAGCTGGAGCGACACCCTGGGACAGCCACGCCCGCTTACGCTTGAGAAATATCATTAAGTGGCGACAGGACTTCTTCGCCAAACCACCGCCCAAGGTCGGGCAATAGGCTCGGCTGCAGAAGCAGAGTGCCGTGACCGTCATTTTCTTGCTGGCAAACCGTGCGCTTCCCGCACGATCTATTCATGAGTTTCGTTTTGATGTCGATCAACGCTCAAGGTTTAGCGGCGACTGACAATGGCGACACTAATTCGGTGAGGTGATTCATGCACGCGATCACGGACTTCATGAGCGATGATCATCGGTCTTGCGACGACTTTCTGGCAGCAGTCGAGCAGGCCGTGGCAAACGGCGCCTGGGAACTGGCCCAGACCGGGTTTGCTCGCTTTCGCGACGCTCTGCTCAATCATTTCACCGCCGAAGAGTCCGTTCTCTTCCCCGCCTTTGAACAGCGAACCGGTATGTATCTTGGGCCCACGCAAGTCATGCGCGGAGAACATGCGCAGATGCGGCAGCTGCTCGCCGCCGCCGAATCGGCGCTGGCCGAGCATGATGGCCACGAGTACGTCGGCCACGCGGAAACGCTGTTGATCATGATGCAGCAGCACAACGTCAAGGAGGAAAACGTCCTCTATCCGATGTGCGACCAACAACTGGCCGACCAGGTCGAGACCTTGCTGCCGCAACTGCAGGGGCAACTCACCGGTAACGAGAAGGCCCCGGCATGACGCAGGACAAGGCCGATATCGTCCTGGATGCCCGCGGCCTTGAGCCACCGGAGCCGATGGTGCTCACCATGGAAGCACTCGATCGCCTCGGTCAGTCGGAGAAACTTCTCGTTCTCCTTCCTCGCGAGCCTTACCCGCTCTACCGGGCGCTTGAACTGAACGGCTTTTCCTGGCAGACCGAGTTCCAGTCGGACGGCACGGTGGAAGTGCTGATACGGCATCAAACACGGTAATGCAGGCCCTGTTATCGTTCGACCAGGCACCTCCGTTTGCCGCTCCGCTCCGCTTTTTCATCACCGCGCCACTATTTGCCATCCTCGGCGCCCTGCTCCTGCTGTGGACCGGTCCGGATTTGTTTGCCTCGCGCTGGACGGGTTCGGCGCTGGCGCTGACGCATCTGATCACCGTCGGATTCATGTTGCAGGTGATGCTCGGCGCAATGCTCCAGATTCTCCCGGTGGTGGCTGGAGCGAACATCTCGCGACCGCTGTTGATAGCCACACTGGTCCACCTGGCCATCGCCATCGGGGCGCTATTGCTGGCCGCGGGCTTTCTGAGCTATCAGCCCCTTGCTTTCAGGCTGGCCGCACTCGCTATCGGCAGCGGCGTAGCGCTCTTCATTGTCGCAGCCGGCCACGCCTTGTGGAGCGTTTCGTCGACCAATCCGACCATTCGCGGCCTGAAATTGGCGTTGATCGGATTGAGTGTGACGGTCTGCCTCGGCATGCTGCTGGCCATATCCCTGGACGGATCGCTCCAGCTGCCGCTAATGCAACTGACGTCGATTCACCTTGGCTGGGGCTTCTTCGGCTGGAGCGTCGTTCTGGTCGCAGCGGTCGCTTTCGTGGTCGTGCCGATGTTCCAGATGACCCCGGCCTACCCTGAATGGTTTGGGCGTTATTTCTCCTGGTCTGTGCTTACTCTTCTGTCCTTGTGGAGCATCGCTGACACCGCCGGCTGGCAATGGCCTGCCACCGTACTGGTCGGCGCGGCAGTGCTGACAGTTGCCATCTTCGCCGCGCTGACGCTGCGCCTGCAAAGCCGCAGCAAGCGCGCCCGCTTCGACGCGACCCAGCACTACTGGCGTCTGGCAATGTTGTGCACACTCACCGCCTGCGCCCTGTGGCTCGCCGCTCGCAGCGTGCCAGCGCTCGCCGAACGTCCCGAGTGGCCGTTGCTGTGCGGCGTCCTGGCTTTGTTTGGCGGCTTCATGTCGGTGATGATCGGCATGCTCTACAAGGTCGTCCCCTTTCTCGTCTGGTCACATCTGCAGAACCTCGCTCGCGGGCGAATGATGGCGCCGAACATGAACAAGGTGATCGCCGGACAGCAGGTCGACCGGCAGATGTACGCACATTTCGCGGCTCTGGTACTGCTACTGGCGGCGACAATTTGGCCCATCTTGTTCACCTATCCCGCCGGATTGGCGCTGCTGCTGGCCAACGCATGGCTACTGCGCAACCTGCTCGGCGCCCTCTCGTTCTACCGGCACCACCGGCTGAAGATCGCAGCGCTGGCTCCAGCTGTGGCAATGGAGCGGTGAGAACCAAGCCACGCTCGATTGATGCTTTCCCGTACGCGAGGTCGGCGTTACGCTGAATGCGCCAGAACAGCCGGACGGGAGCGGCGGGCGGATTTCATCGCCAGCTTTGCGTCAACGAGCCCTCAGACGAAGGTCACGATGATTTACCTGATGTTGAAATACCTGCACGTAGGCACTGTCGTTCTCAGCGGCGCCGGCTTCTTCCTGCGCGGTCTCTGGATGCTCAGGCGGTCCCCATGGCTGCAGCGACCCATGGTGAAGGTAGTACCGCACATCGTGGACACCCTCCTGCTGGCCAGTGCCATCGCCATGGCCGTGATCAGCGCCCAGTATCCGTTCGCTGTCGACTGGCTGACCGCGAAACTGATCGGTCTGCTGGTCTACATCGGTTGCGGGACGATGGCCCTGAAACGGGGGCGCAGCCAAAGGCAGCGAGCGCTCTTCTTTGTCGCCGCCCTGGCCGCATTTGCTTACATCGTATCGGTCGCGCTAACGCGCAGCCCGCTCGGCGTGGTGGCCTGGATCAGTTGAAGCAGCCGTCTCCGAAGCCGTGCGAACTGTCAGCTACGCTGGTGCGACATGAGCTTGCGCAGGCCCGCGGTATTGAGAATCCGGATTCTTCTTTGATGAACGGAAAGCAGGCCCTCGTCCTGAAAGCGCGAGAAAGCGCGACTGACCGTTTCCAGCTTCAGGCCGAGATAGCTACCGATCTCGTCACGCGACATCCGCAGGTTGAATTCGGCCGGCGAGTAACCGCGGGCCTTGAAGCGCTGCGAGAGATTCAGGAGAAAGGCCGCCAGACGTTCCTCGGCGCGCATGGTGCCGAGCAACATCATTACCCCGTGATCGCGAACGATTTCGCGACTCATCACCTGGTGGAAGTGATGCTGCAGGGTAGGGATTTGTCGGGACAGGCCTTCGAGGTGCGAGAAGGGAATGGCACAGACTTCGCTGTCTTCGAGGGCTATGGCGTTGCAGGAGTGTACTTCGTTGCTGATGCCGTCGAGGCCAAGCAACTCGCCCGTCATCTGGAAACCGGTGACCTGATCGCGACCATCTTCGATCAGCACGTCGGTCTTGAAAAAACCGCTGCGCACGGCGTAGATCGATTCGAAGCCCTGGCCGGCGCGATACAGGTAGTCACCGCGCTTGAGGCGTCTACGCGTCGAAACCAGTTCGTCCAGCTTCTTCAGTTCCTCCTGCTCCAGGCCGATCGGCAAACAGAGTTCGCGCAGATTGCAGTTCGAACAGGCGGTCTTCACGAGCTCAAACGCCAGTCTTGCCGTCGTCGCATTGGTAGACATGGGCGTCCTTTTCACTAAACTCTGCGTTTGATCCACGTCAACCCGATTACTTCAGCGCGGTCCGATAATGCACGCAACACACAATGTAATGGAAACATGAACTCTGTCGCCGGCAACTTCGTCTTTGATCCGCAGATCATTCGCCGCTTCGACATCAACGGGCCCCGCTACACGTCCTACCCGACAGCGGACCGCTTCGTTGAAGCCTTCGGCCCGGATGCGCACCAGCTGTGGCTCGGGAAGCGCAATATTGGTGCCGTCAGCCGGCAACTGTCATTGTACTTCCACATTCCCTTCTGCAACACCATCTGCTATTACTGTGCGTGCAACAAGATCATCACCAAGGATCATGGTCGTTCGGCCAAGTATCTGAAGTACCTGGCGCGCGAACTGGCTCTGCAGAGCAGCTATCTCGAGGGTGGTGATCAGGAAGTGGCGCAGTTGCACTGGGGCGGCGGTACGCCGACCTTCCTCTCGCACGAAGAAATGCGCCAGTTGATGGCAGCCACACGCAAGCACTTCAAGTTGATCGAGGGCGGCGAGTATTCGATCGAAGTCGATCCCCGGAAAGTCGATCGTGCGACCGTCGAACTACTCGGCGAACTGGGTTTCAACCGCATGAGTGTCGGTGTGCAGGATTTCGACCGCAGCGTGCAACAGGCTGTCAATCGCATCCAGAGCGAGGAAGAGACCTGCGCCGTGATCGATGCCGCACGCGGGTGCGGCTTCAAGTCGATCAGTATCGACCTGATCTACGGCTTGCCGAAACAGACAGTGATGGGCTTCAGCCACACGCTGGACCGCATCATTGCGGTCAGCCCGGATCGCGTCTCGATCTACAACTACGCGCACCTGCCCAGCCTCTTCAAGCCGCAGCGGCGGATCCAGGACGCCGATATGCCGAGCGCCGATGCGCGCCTGCAGATCCTTGCCCTGGCCATCCGCAAGATGACCGAAGCGGGCTACGTATACATCGGCATGGATCACTTTGCCAAACCCGACGACGAGTTGGCCGTAGCCCAGCGACAGGGTCGCCTGCACCGCAACTTCCAGGGTTATTCGACGCATTCCGACTGTGACCTGCTCGCTTTCGGCATCTCGTCGATCAGCAAGGTGGGACCGACCTACTGCCAGAACGTAAAAACGCTCGACGAATACTATGATCTGCTCGACAGCGGCACGCTACCCGTCTACCGCGGCATCGAGCTGAATGCCGACGACCTGCTGCGGCGGTCGATCATTCAATCGCTGATGTGTCACTTCGAGCTATCGATCGAGTCGATCGAAATTGCCCACCTGATTGAGTTCAGGAAATACTTCGCCACCGAGATCGACGACCTCCGGGAGATGGCAGATGCCGGTCTGGTGCGCGTCGACGACAAGTGGATCAGCGTTCTGCCGCGTGGGCGGATGCTGGTGCGGGCGATTTCCATGGTTTTCGACCGCTATCTGCGCGCCGACCGACAGCGTACCCGCTACTCGAAGGTGATCTGAAGCAAGTGCCCGGGCGACCGGCGACAGGCAAGGAGTAGAATCGTGACTCCTCCTGCCCGGCGTTCGCGCCTGCCCCGATGCCTGAATCGAGTTATCTCGCCCTGTTGCTGGTCGGTCTGCTGGGAGGGTCCCACTGCGTCGTCATGTGCGGCGGAATTGTCGGCGCTCTCTCGATGGGGAGTCCGGCGCGTGCCGGGCTGCACCTGGCTTACAACGCGGGACGCATCATCAGCTATGCGACGGCCGGTGCCATTGCCGGCGCGCTGGGGGAAGCGAGCCTCGCCTTGTCTGGACAGTTGCCGCTACGCAGCATCCTTTACCTGTTCGCCAACCTGATGCTCATTGCCCTCGGCCTCTATCTGATGGGACTTACCCGGGCGCTGGCGCTGCCCGAACGTCTGGGGCACAAGCTGTGGCGCCATCTGCAACCGCTGACCCGGAATTTTCTACCGGCGGTGACAGTGGCCCGGGCTTTTCCACTCGGCTTGCTGTGGGGCTGGTTACCCTGTGGCCTGGTCTACAGCGCGCTGGCGACTGCAACGACCAGTGGCTCAGCTGTGCACGGCGCCGGCCTGATGCTCGCCTTCGGTGCTGGCACCTTGCCCAATCTCCTGCTTGCCGGTTTGTTTGCCACCCGCCTGCAGGCCTATGCGCGCATTCCGGCTATCCGTCTGGGGTCCGGGCTGCTGATCCTTGGCTTTGGCGTCTGGGGACTGATCGGGCTGGCCCGCCTGGTTTTTTACCCCTGGGCAAGCGCCAGTTGATAACACGCATCTGCCCACCGCCATTTCCGCGACGATGACTGAACAGAGCACGATCTCCCAGCGTCTCGATTTGCCTGTTACCGGCATGACTTGCGCCGCCTGTGCGATGCGTATCGAGAAAGTCCTGAACCGTTTGCCGGGAGTCGTTGCCACTGTCAACCTGGCCAGCGAACGCGCGCGAGTCGACCTTTTGTCGACCGCAAGCACGCCGCAACAGGTCATTCAGGCAATCGAGAAAGCCGGCTTCAGCGTGCCCCCACGTGCTCTCGAACTGGCCATCGACGGGATGACTTGCGCGGCCTGTTCGACGCGCCTGGAAAAACTCCTCAACCGACTCCCGGGCGTAGAAGCGGTGGTCAACCTGGCCACCGAGCGGGCACGTGTGCGCTATGTGCCGGGCGTCGCCGATCCAGCCCTGCTGATCGCGGCCGTGGCACGCGCGGGTTTCGTCGGGCGCTTGGCCGATGATCACTCGCGCGCGGAAGAAAAGGCGAGAAAAGTAGCCACCGAACAAGCCGAATTGCGCCGTTTCTGGATCGCCGCTGTACTCACTCTGCCGCTCGCCGCTCAGATGCTGACCATGTTCGATGGCAGCGCGCAACACCACCAGGATCTCTTGCCGCGCTGGCTGCAACTCGGACTGGCAACACCGGTGCAATTCTGGATCGGCTGGCGCTTCTACGATGGCGCGTGGAAGGCTCTACGCGGTGGCGGGGCAAACATGGACGTCCTGGTCGCCCTCGGCACGACTATGGCCTACGGGTTTAGCCTGGTCGTCACGGTGTCGGGTGCCGCCGACCTGCACGTCTATTTCGAGGCGTCGGCGGCAGTGATCACCCTGGTCCTGCTTGGCAAGTTGCTCGAGGCACGTGCCAAGGCCCGGACCACCGATGCCATTGAGGCCCTCGTTCGCCTGCAGCCCAAAACCGCGCGCGTCGAGCGCGATGGCCAGCTGATAGAACTCGACGCCGCCCTGCTCATCCCGGGCGATGTCTTCATTGTCCGCCCTGGCGAAAACCTGCCGGTCGATGGCGAGGTCATCGACGGCGCGTCGAGCGTCAATGAAGCCATGCTCACCGGTGAGAGCATGCCGGTTGCCAAGCAAGCGGGAGAGCGCGTGTTCGCAGCGACGGCTAACGGTGACGGTATGTTGCGCTGCCGCGCAACGGGCGTCGGTGAGCACACCCTGCTCGCCGGGATCATCCGTATGGTCGCCGAAGCGCAGGGCTCCAAAGCGCCCGTGCAGCGACTCGCCGACCGCATCTCGGCGATCTTCGTGCCCATAGTCTGCGCTGTCGCCTTATGTACCTTGCTCGGCTGGTGGGCCTTTAACGGCGACTTCAGCACGGCGCTGGTCAACGCGGTGGCGGTGCTGGTGATTGCCTGCCCATGCGCACTCGGGCTGGCGACACCAACGGCGATCATGGTCGCGACCGGACAGGGCGCGTCTGCCGGTATCCTGGTCAAGAACGCCGAAGCACTGGAACAGGCCGAGAAGATCCGCATCCTGGCGGTCGACAAGACCGGCACGCTGACGCGTGGCGAAGCGGTGGTCACCGACCTGATTCCCTTGGCCGCGTCGGCTGATGAAGCACTGGCACTGGCCGCCGGCCTGGAGCAGGGATCCGAGCATCCGCTGGCCAAGGCGATCCTCAACCATTCACAGGCCAAGGGTCTCGCGCTGCCGACCGTTGAGCAGTTCCGTGCGATACCCGGTCGGGGAGTGGAGGGTCTAATCGGCGGACGTTCGCTGCGCCTCGCTGCGCCCGGCGGCTTCGCCGACATTGTCCTGCCAAGCGAATCGATCGCCGCCCTGCAGCGCGCTGGCAAGACCGTGGTGGTCCTGGCTGAATGCAGCCGCCCCGGCAGCAACACCAGCGCTGGCGAAACGGACGTCGCATTGGCGCTGTTGGCCATCGCTGATCCGCTGCGCATGACCTCGCGGGCCGCCATCAGCCGGCTGAAGGCAATGGGCATTCGCGTGGTGATGCTGACCGGCGACCATGCCGCAACGGCCGCAGCGATCGCCGCCGCGGCAGGAATCGACGATTTTCGTGCCGGCATACTCCCCGGCGACAAAGCCGCAGCAGTCAACGAGCTGAAGACCGGCGACGCAGTCGTGGCCATGGTTGGCGATGGCATCAACGACGCCCCGGCGCTGGCGGCGGCCGATGTCAGCTTCGCCATTGGTGCCGGATCGGACGCCGCCATCGAAGCTGCAGACGTCACACTGGTGCGTGGCGATCTGAACGGGATCGCTGACGCCATCCTGCTTTCGCGTGCGACGCTGCGGAAAATCAGGCAGAATCTGTTCTCCGCGTTCATCTACAACGTGCTCGGCATACCGCTGGCGGCGTTTGGCATGCTCAATCCGGTCATTGCTGGCGCGGCGATGGCCATGAGTTCGGTCTCGGTGGTGTCCAACTCGCTGCTCCTCAAGCGCTGGCGCGCTGGTAACCGCTGATGTCTGGTACAGCGCTCGGCAAGTCCGCAGCTGAAACAAGCAATGGGAATACAGATGGAAAGAATTGTGATCGGTGTGACCGGAATGCGTTGCCAGGCTTGCGTCAAGAGTGTCAGCGCCGTACTCGAGGCACTGCCCGGGGTTGAGCAGGTCGAGGTGGCCCTGGAGGCGGGAGAGGCCAGCATCACCTACGACCCGAGCCTGGCCACCGGCGCCGACTTCCGCGGCGCAATCGAAGACGCGGGCTTCGACACCCACTGAAGTGCTTTGCCGGTAACGCTTGGCCACATCGCCGCCGTCGTGCCCCGACCCTACTGTCTACCTGAATGTCATGCCCAGAAAAACGCCAAAAGTTGTCGAGCTTGCTGCTCCCGAAGTCACATCCACCGAGTCGGTCAGACTAACGCAGTTCTCGCACGGCGGCGGCTGCGGATGCAAGATCGCACCAAGTGTGCTCGAACAGATCCTTGCCAAGACCGCGCCAGCCTTCGTCCCGAAGCAACTGCTGGTCGGCATCGAGACCAGTGACGACGCAGCCGTCTATCAGCTGAACGCCGAACAGGCCCTGGTGGCGACCACCGATTTCTTCATGCCGATCGTCGACGATCCTTTCGATTTCGGCTGCATCGCGGCGACCAATGCCCTCTCCGATGTCTATGCCATGGGTGGCGTGCCCTTACTGGCACTGGCGGTGGTCGGCATGCCGGTGAGCAAGCTGCCGCTCGAGACCATCAAGCGGATTCTTGAGGGCGGCGAGTCGATCTGTGCGAAAGCGCGTATTCCGATTGCCGGCGGACACACCATCGACTCCGTCGAACCGATCTACGGTCTCGTCGCCATCGGTCTCGTCCATCCCGATAACCTCAAACGCAACTCCGGCGCCAGACCGGGCGACAAATTGATTCTTGGCAAGGGGCTGGGGGTTGGCTTTTACAGCGCGGCGCTGAAAAAAGGCATGCTGTCGGCGAGCAGCTACGCGTCGATGATCGCGTCGACCACGCAGCTCAACACGCCGGGGCGGGCACTTGCCTGCCTTGCTGGCGTGCATGCGATGACTGACGTCACAGGCTTTGGTCTGCTCGGTCATCTGGTCGAGATCTGCAAAGCGTCCAGGGTCTCGGCGGTGATCGATTACGCGGCACTGCCGGTGTTACCCCACGCCCTCGACTACGCGAAAGATGGCTGCATTACCGGTGCGTCCGAGCGCAACTGGGCGAGTTACGCAGCGTACGCAACGCTTCACAAGAAACAGTTCGGTGACCTCGAGCGCGCGCTGCTGACCGATCCCCAGACCAGTGGCGGCTTGTTGATCGCCTGCGCACCGGAAGTAGTCACCGAAGTCCTGTCGATCTTCCTGCAGGAGGGCTTCGATCACGCAACGGTAATCGGCGAGGTGTCGGCCGGAAAGCCGCAGATTTCCGTCGTTAGGAGCAAACCCGACTGACGAAATCAGCCCGATGGACGGGTTTTCGTTCGCTCGGCAGCGCGCTCAATCGAGGATGTACGACACCAGCCCGTCCGCGAGCTTGGGTTCAAACCACGTCGACTTCGGCGGCATCACCAGCCCGGCATCGGCGACTGCCATCAAATCTGCCATATGGGTCGCATACATCGAGAAAGCAACGGCCATTTCGCCACTATTCACCCGCCGTTCGAGCTCGCCAAGGCCGCGCATGCCACCGACAAAATCGATGCGCGTATCGCGGCGGAGATCGGTGATCCCCAGCAGTGGATCGAGAATCTGCTCGGCGAGTACGGAGACATCGAGGCGGCGCACCGGGTCGGTCGGCGAGACCCTTCCCGGCAGCGCCTCGAGCCGATACCACCGCCCACCAAGATACATGCCGCAGACGCCAGCCCGCTCAGGCGTTACCGGGCTGACCGAGAGAGTGATCGTGTAGCGCTCGCCCACCGCCGCCAGAAACCCTTCCTCCGTCAGTCCGTTCAGGTCCCGCACCACACGGTTGTAATCCATGATCAGCATCTGCGCTGCGGGAAAGATCACCGCCAGGAAGAACTCGGCGCTGCCCCCTGCGTCCGCTACGTCCGCTACGTTCGCCTTCCCACGCCGGGCTGCCGCGACCCGTGAGGCTGCCGCCGAGCGATGGTGACCGTCAGCGATGTAGAGCGAAGGCATGCCTTCAAACAGCTCGCCGATGCGCTCGATGGTCTGGCCATCATCGATCATCCAGAGCGTATGTCGGATGCCATTGTCGGCCGTCACGTCGGCGACCGGCAGGGTCTCGGTGGCTTGCGCGAGTAGGCGCTCGACTGCCGGGTTGTCCGCGTGGGCCAACAAGACCGGGCCGGTCTGCGCATTCAAGGCTTCGATCTGGCGTACCCGGTCGTCTTCCTTGTCGGGCCGGGTGAATTCGTGCTTGCGGATCCGGTTGCTGTCGTAGGCGGCGACAGAGGCGACAGCCACCAGCCCGGTCTGGACGTGCTCGCCCATGACCATTCGATAGGCGTAATAGCAGCGGCGCCCATCTCGGCACAAGACGCCAGTGTCGATCATGCGCTGGAAGTTCTCGGCTGATCGGGCATAAACCTCGGGCGCATGGTGATCGACATTTGGCGGCAGGTCGATCTCCGCCTTGGAGACATGCAGGAATGATAGCGGTTTGCCGATCGCTGCCTTCCGCGCCTCTCCGCTGGAGAGTACGTCATAGGGCGGCGCCGCAACGGCGGCGGCATCCGTGGCGCGCGGGCGAAGGCCGGCGAAAGGGCGAATCAGACAAGAACCAAGGGACAAGGGGCATTCTCCTGTGGAAGTTTGTTTCTGCAAGCGACAGTCGCCGAAGCCCATGCGCACCAATGGCGTGTCGCGAGCTGGCACGCCAAACCACGCAACAGTGGGTCCGATGGTCACAGTGGATCAGTGGTCGTGAAAGTGGCCTGTGCTTCCCAAGATTATAGCTCGCTTGCCCTCGCCGGCCGCGGATCGGACCCCACTTGGCGCCATCCCGCCCTGCTCTCGCCGAGACCTGGCCGGCAGGACTGCTGGACTGCGGGACTCTGCGCATCGTCGGAACAACAAGGCTCCGGCCCGCGCTATCTGCACATACGCTCAGATGCTTCGGTAAAGTGCCTCATAGCGCACTGCGGAGTCGTCCCAGGAGAAATTCTGCGCCATGCCATACAGCTGGAGTTGACGCCATGCGGCGGCGTCGCGGTAAAGTGCACAGGCCTTGCCGATACGCGCGGCGAGCTTGCGGCTACTGGCATCGTCGAAAGTGAAGCCATTGGCGACACCCGCTTTGAGGCTTTCCGGGGTGGCATCCACCACCGTATCTGCCAAGCCGCCAACCTGTCGCACGAGTGGCAGGGTGCCGTAGCGCAGCGCATAGAGCTGTGTCAGACCGCAGGGTTCAAAACGCGACGGAACAAGCAGGATGTCGGCGGCGGCCATGATGCGATGCGACAAGGCTTCATCGTAACCAAGATGGACCGAGACGGCGTCGGGATGAGCGCCGGCCGCCGCGCGGAACGCGGCTTCGATATCGGCCTCGCCACTGCCGATGACGACCAGTTGAGCGCCCTCCGCCAGCAGCGCGGGCAAGGCACCGAGAACCAGATCCATCCCTTTCTGCGCGGTCAGTCTGCTGACAATCGCGATCAGTGGTGTCTTGGCGCGGCAAGCAAAACCGAGAGCTGCCTGCAGTTTGAGCTTGCAGACCGTCTTGCCACGGAGGTGTGTAGCGCTGAAGTGCTTGGGTAGCGCGGCATTCGTGCTCGGATCCCAGACTGAATAATCGACGCCATTGAGAATGCCTGACAGGTCGCTGCCCCGGCCTCGCAGCACGCCATCCAGCCCCCAACCGAACTCCAGCGTACAAATTTCCCGCGCGTAAGTCGGGCTAACGGCGTTCACGCGCTTGGCATGCACCAGCGCCGCCTTCATAAACGACAAATGCCCGTGAAATTCGATCCCGCTCTGGTTCGCACCGGAGATCTGCAGACCAAGATCAGCGTGATGGTCAAGCGGAAACAGACCACGGAAAGAGAGATTGTGAATGGTGAACACCGTCGCCGTCGTCAGCGCCGGATTCTGTGCAATGTAGGCAGGCGCCAGGCCGGCGTGCCAATCATGTGCGTGAACTACCTCCGGTTGCCAGTGTCGATCCAGTTCCCCAGCCGCCAGATGGGCGGCGACCCAGCCAAGGAGAGCAAAGCGCCGATGGTTATCACTCCAGTCGCAACCGTCCGGGCCAAGATAAGGATTCCCGTCGCGCCGGTAAAGAAAGGGCGCATCGATGACGTAGGCCAGCAAGCCGCTTTCCGGCAGGCGCCCCAGTCGCAGCGTAATCACCGCTGCGCCGAAGGCCGGACCAAAGCGAATTACCCGCTTGAGGTCGATCACGCCATTGAGAATCGCCGGCATCCCCGGCAACAGTACGCGCACGTCGAGCCCCCGCGCGGCAAGCGCTGCTGGCAACGCTGCCACGACGTCGGCGAGGCCACCGGTTTTGACCAGTGGATAGATTTCGGCGGCGACGTGCAGGATGCGCACGGATCTAGTTTCTTCGAGGCCTCAGGTGAGCTGCTCGAGCATCTTGCGGGTGATCAGCGTAATCCCGTTATCGCTATAACGGAAGCGGCGTGCATCGTCATCCGGGTCTTCGCCGACGACCATGCCCGGTGGTATCTCACAATCGCTGTCCACAACGCAGCGGCTGAGGCGGGCTCGCGAGCCAATGGTCGTGTTGGGCAACAGGACCGACAGGTTTACCCGGGCATAAGAATGGACGCGACAACTGGAGAACAGCAGCGAGCGGTTAACCTCGCCCGATACGATACAGCCACCAGACACGGTAGACTCGACGGCCGTGCCGCGCCGGTCCAGATGATTATGGACGAACTTGGCGGGTGGAAGCTGCTGTTGATGGGTCCACACCGGCCAGTTGGTATCGTAGAGATTCAAAGCCGGCACCGTGGCGGTCAGATCGATGTTCGCATCCCAGTAGGCATCGATCGTCCCGGCGTCTCGCCAGTAGTGCTCGCGGACCGGTTCATCGGGCGCCGTCACGCAGCTGCGCGAGAACGAGTGCGCTACTGCACAGCGGTTCGCCACCGCATGAGGAATGATGTCCTTGCCGAAGTCATGGTTGGAATTCTCGTCGGCAATGTCGCGTGCCAGCTGGGCATACAGGTACTTGGCGTTGAAAATGTAGACACCCATGCTGCACAAGGCCATGTCCGGGTTGCCCGGCATCCCTGGTGGGTCGGCAGGCTTCTCGATGAAGTCAGTAATCAAGCCATTTTCATCGACTGCCACGATGCCAAAACCACTGGCTTCCTTGCGTGGGACCTCGATACAGGCAACGGTGCATTCGGCGCCGCTCTCGACGTGGTCGACCAGCATTACCCCGTAGTTCATCTTGTAGACGTGGTCGCCGGCCAGAATCACCACGTATTCCGGTGCCGGCGTGTAAGTCTCGAGGATGTCGATGTTCTGGTAAACCGCGTCGGCAGTACCTCGATACCAGGATTCCTCGTCTATCCGCTGCTGCGCGGGAAGTAGATCAACGAATTCGTTGACTTCACCATGCAGGAAACTCCAACCGCGCTGCAGGTGGCGCAGCAGGCTGTGTGATTTGTACTGGGTCACTACGCCGATGCGCCGAACCTGCGAATTGACGCAGTTCGACAAGGCGAAATCGATGATCCGGAACTTGCCGCCGAAGTGAACCGCCGGCTTGGCGCGACGATCCGTCAGTTCGTGTAGTCTGCTGCCGCGCCCGCCAGCAAGCACCAAGGCAATCGCCTTGCGCGACAATTGGAATGTCTTCCGGTCAACCATTTCTTATCCCCTTTTCAAGCTCAATTCACTGCACCTGACGGCGCCAGCAGGCGTCGCCGCCTTCTAGCTGATCACATCGGGGCCTTTCCTCCCGGTGTTCGCCGCAATCTGCGCCACCGTCTCGGCAAGGCCGACGAGCGGCGCGAGTGCTTCCTGCGTGGGCACTTCGTGCTGGCCGGGATCAGCGACATAGCGTTCGAGATAGACGCGCAGCGTGGCGCCTTCCGTGCCCGTACCCGATAGGCGGAAGACCACCCGCGAGCCATCCTCAAGCAGGATACGAACGCCCTGACGCTCCGAACGCGAACCGTCTACCGGGTCGGTGTAAGCAAAGTCATCGGCCGCGGCGATGCGCAGGCCATTGCACACGGAGCCCGCCAGTTGCGGCAGGCGGGTACGCAAGTCGTTCATCAGGCGATCCCCGGCTGCCGTGTCGATGCCCTCGTAGTCGTGACGAGAGTAGACGTTGCGGCCGAAATGCCGCCAGTGCTCGCGAACGATCACATCGGCCGGCATCTCCCGCACGGCCAGGATATTGAGCCAGTAGAGGACCGCCCACAGGCCATCCTTCTCACGCACGTGGCTGGAGCCGGTGCCGGCGCTTTCCTCGCCGCAGATGGTCGCCTTGCCGGCATCGAGCAGCGAACCGAAGTACTTCCAGCCGGTTGGCGTTTCGTAGCAGGGGATAGCCAGCTCTTTGGCGACACGATCGACGGCACAACTGGTCGGCATCGATCGCGCCACGCCGGCCAGTCCGCTGGCGTAACCGGGAACCAGCGCGTAGTTGGCGGCGATCACCGCCAGGCTGTCGCTCGGGCTGACGACGAAATCGCGGCCAACGATCATGTTGCGATCGCCGTCGCCGTCCGAAGCCGCGCCGAATGACAGACCGGAGCGGCTATCGGCCAGTGCTGCGACCAGTTCGGCAGCATAGACCGGGTTCGGATCGGGGTGACCACCGCCAAAGTCCGGCAGCGGCGTTCCGTTGACCACCGTGCCCACTGGTGCGCCAAGACGGCCTTCGAGAATCGCGTGCGCATAGGGACCGTTGACCGCATGCATGGCGTCAAAACGCATGCGAAAATCCGGACGCGCCAGCAAAGCAGCAATGCGATCGAAGTCAAACAACGACTCCAGGAGTTCGGCGTAATCAGCCACCGGATCAAAGACGCTGACGATCATCTCACCAATACGAAGCTCGCCCATCCGGCTCAGATCGATGTCCGGAGCCTCGACGGTGCGGTAGGCGCTAATCTCCTGCGTGCGCTGATAGACGGCGTCGGTAAAGCCCTCGTTGGCCGGGCCACCGTTGCCCAGGTTGTACTTGATACCGAAGTCGCCATCGGGACCACCCGGGTTGTGGCTCGCTGACAGGATGATGCCGCCGAAAGCCTGCCATTTGCGGATGACGGCGCTGGCTGCCGGGGTCGACAGAATGCCGTCCCGGCCAACCAGCACGCGGCCAAAACCGGCGGCCGCCGCCATACGCAGGATGGTCTGGATGGCGACATCGTTGTAGTAGCGACCGTCACCGCCAAGGACCAGCGTTTTTCCCTCCTGGCCGGACAGGGTGTCGAAAATTGCCTGGACGAAATTCTCCAGATAGCGCGCTTGGCGAAAAACGGCAACCTTCTTCCGCAGCCCGGATGTCCCCGGCTTCTGGCCGGCAAAAGGGGTGCTGGAAACACTGACTACCTTCATGTTCATTTCATGCCTCGTTGCAAATTGAACGCCCGGGCCCGATGGCGGAGCGAAACAGATTCATGCCAGATGTTGCCTGGTGTATGCCAGCAGTCCGCGCGTCGAAGCATCGAGCTTTTCCGCCAGCAGAGGATCGGCGATGGCAGGCAGGATGCTGCTCGCCACCGCCTTGCCCAACTCGACGCCCCATTGGTCGAATGAGTTGAGCCCCCAGATGATTCCCTGCACAAAGACCTTGTGCTCGTACAGCGCAATCAGGGCACCTAGCGTTTGCGGGTCAAGACACGACAGCATCAGGGTGGACGACGGCTGATTGCCGACAAACACCTTGTGTGGCAGCAGTTGCTCGAGCGCCGCGGGCGACATGCTGCGGCTGAGTTCACTGCGCGCTTCGTCCGCCGTCTTGCCGAACGCCAGTGCCGCGCTCTGCGCGAAGCAGTTGGCGAGCAGCGCCTCCTGATGTCCGGGTAGCGGAAAGTCCGAACGGGCGGCGGCGATGAAATCGCAAGGTACCAGTCGCCCACCCTGATGGAGTAGCTGAAAGAAAGCGTGCTGACCATTGTTGCCGAGTTCGCCCCAAACGATGGGGTTCGTTGCATGATCGAGCGGCTGGCCATCGATACCCACGGATTTCCCGTTGCTCTCCATTTCAAGCTGCTGCAGGAAGGACGGGAGATACTTGAGCGACTCGTTATAGGGCAGGACCGCGTTCGTCGTTGCGCCCAGGAAATTGGTATTCCAGATGCCGATCAGGGCCATCACCACCGGCAGATTGCGCTCGAAGGGCGTGTTGCGAAAGTGCTCGTCCATGCGCTCGGCGCCAGCGAGGAGATCGGCAAAAGCCTGCGGACCAATGGCGATCATCAGCGCCAGACCGACCGCCGACCACAGCGAAAAACGCCCGCCAACCCAGTCCCAGAGCGGAAACACCGCATCCTCTCGGATACCGAAGCCGACCGCGCGCTCGGGCTTGGCGGTCAGCGCGGCGAAATGCTGGGCGACCGCAGCCGCATCGCCCAGGTTGGCCACCAGCCAGTCACGAGCAGTCTGTGCATTGAGCATCGTTTCCTGCGTGGTGAAGGTCTTGCTGGCCACGAGGAACAGTGTCGTGCGCGGATCGAGAGTTTGCAGCAGCGGCGCCAGCTGGGCACTATCGAGGTTGGAGACGTAATGCACGTCAAGCGTCGGATGCGAGAGTGAGCGTAGAGCGTAACCAAGCATCTTCGGTCCGAGGTCAGAGCCGCCGATACCGATGTTGACCACATTGCGAATCGGCAGGCCGGTGAAGCCAAGCGCCTGCCCTGAGCGAATGCGGTCGGCGAAGGCAGCCATGCGCTGGCGCGTGGGCAGAACCTCCGACATGACATCGAAATCGGCACTGGGAAAAGGTGCGCTCGATCGCCGCAAGGCCACGTGCAGCACCGAGCGATCTTCGCTGACGTTGATTTTCTCGCCCCCGAACATGCGAGCCGTCGACTCGGCCAGCCCGGCTTCCCGAGTCAACCCGAGCAGCAGGTCAAGCGTCGTCGAATCCATGCGTTGTTTGGAGAAGTCGAAGAAGATTCCTTCGAAGCTTAGCGAGAGCGCGGCAACACGATCGGGATCGCTGGCAAACAGTTGTCTGAGATGCACTGGCGAGAGTGATTGCCGGTGCGTTTCGATAGCCTTCCAGGCGGCTGAGGCGGTGATGGTCATGGTCGATATGGGCTCATTGATGAGTGGTCAGGCCGTCGGCAAACAGGCCACAAAGTGGGTTTGCGACGAAATATGACAAGGTATGCTGTTCCGGTTATCAGCTTGCCAGAATGCTCGGAAGAACGCAAAAAAGAATGGACAGTAGCAGGGTTTCCAGAGCTATTTCTGAGCCATTTCCAGAGCTGTTTACGCACCACATGCTGGTCTATATAGGTAAGCCAGGCGACCGGCGTGCGCGGGGAACGATGGCTACCTGTTCAGACAGGTAGCCAGCCAAGAGCAGAAAGTTCACGGCAGACGATGCGCTGCTGGAAGCAGTTCAGCCGGTACGGGCTCGCAGGCTGGCGGCGAAGGGCTTGTCTTCCTCGGCAATATGGCGTTCGAACCAGTATTCGGTATAGCGCAGGAAGGAATGTACATTCCGCGTACCGTCAACCACTTCAGCGAAGGCCTTTCGTAGCGTATGCAGGTTCTCCTGGTGAACCCTGGCGTGATCGACGAAGTCGACGTCCAACTGCAACGCCAAGCGTTCTTCGCTGGCGAAGTGCCACTGCAGATAATCGAGCAAGCTAGCAAATTCGTCGAGGGATGCGGGTCCGCTGCCGTACGATATTGCCTTCAGCGCCTCGATCCGGCGAAAGATCTCTTCGTGCTGGACATCAATCTCCGGAATATCGATCAGCAATGCCTCCGGTAACAAGCCGGTGAGGTTGCTCTCCATGACAAGGCTCCGCAGGTAGTCGCTCGATTCTGGTAATACAAGCAGTATAAAAGGGGAATCGCAAAGTACCAGTTAAATCGGGCGCATTCAGGCAAAAACACCATGCAGGAACCATCCCGCCTGGCAACGAAAAATCCATAACCACTCAGAGCGTAGCGAAATGGCGACGAAGTAGTCGCGACGGACATCACCGAGCGCACCTGGCTCGGCGGCATCCCACCAGCCACTTTCGATGCGCTCGGGTCCGGCAAGCAGTCGCAAAGAACCGCCACACTGCGGCCGACCGTCAAGCTCGCACAGGGCCTGCGGCCTGGCTAAAAGCCACACAGGACGTGGAGCGGGTTCGCCATCCGACATGGCTGAGGCGGCGAGCAGGCTGGCCGATGATTTTTCTGCGGCCAGCGGCCTGGGGGGGACTCGCCGCGAGGCTTTCTCGGGACGGTGCTCGGCCACTGCCGCGAGCGCATGCACCTTGCCGTCGCCAAGGCGTGCCTGCAAACGTTCGACCAGCATCGCCATCGAATCGCCGGTAGCGCCCTCGCCGCGTTCGCTGAACAGGCTGGCCGGTCGCCCGGGCAGCGATTCCGCCGCCTTGGTTCGCAAGCTGATCAGTTCGACAGCGGCGGGCAGTTGAAGGCGCTGCAGTTGCTCGATGAAGACTCGGGCGATCCGTTCGGCGTCACGCGTGGCGCCGGTAAAGCAGAGGGCCAGAACAGTTGCCGGTCGCTGTTGGGCGCCGCGCTCGTGTTCAAACTCGAAGCAGCATTCACTGATGCCACCACCACGGGCGGTGAGCCAACCACACAAGCTGGCAATCAGGCGACGCCCGGCAAATCCGAGAGCCATCGCATTCTCTACCCGCGTCGGCAATTCGAGCCGCTCGACAAAGTGCTCCGGAAAAACAAAACGTGGCCGGGGATCTGGCAAGCTGCCGAGCGCACGCGCCAGATCGGCGGCAAAACCGGCGCCGAGTCGAAGAGCCAGGCCGGCGCGCGGCAGGCGAAGCACGTCAGACAGCAAACGCGCGCCAAAACTGCTGAGCCGCGCGTGGTTCTGTGGTGAAAAATCGAGAGCTGTCAGCGACAAGCTACCCAAGCGGCGGGGTAGTTCATCGGCGTCCAGGCAAGCTTCATCGTCGCCGGCCAACGCCAGCCATTGCGCGGCGAGTGGCGTTGGCGCCATGGCCGCTTGTGGTGCAAAACCCTGCTCGCTACAAGCAGCCACGACGCGCTCGAAAATCGCCGCAGCACCGCCGAAAAGACGCAGCGAGCCGGCCACCTCCAGTAGCAGCATATGGGGTGAAACCAGGCAGATTTCCGAAGTGAAACGCCCTGCCCAACAGGCAAGCCGGGTCAAGGCCGCCTGCTCGCGCTCGCTATCGCGTTCCTGCACGGCCAGGGCGGGAAGCAAGGCCCACGCCTCGGCCAGCCGCAGTCCGGGCATCACGCCAGCCGACGTCGCCGCATGGTCAGCGACCACGACACGTTCACGGCTGACAATGGCGCTAGGCGATAGCAGGCTGGGAAAGACTTCGAGCGGCAGACGCGGCAGGTAGAGGACAAGCCAGAGCATCACTCAGGCGTACCGGGCGTTGAATGACAATGGGCAAGGGCGCTGACCGTGCGCCACCTCGGCGTTTAAGGAGACGAACAATGAGTCGCTCACCCTCCCCTTCGAGCGCCAGGCGCAGCGGTGCCGGCGAAGACTGGCTGGCGCAGGCAGCCGGACGAAAAACGAATAGCAGCGTACGACTGCTCTCGGCAGCAAGCTGTAGGCGACGAAGCGACGTTGTCTGCACTTCGGGCAGCCAGGCGACGACGGCGCCAACGCCATCGGCAGCGAGTGCGCGTTCACAAGCCCAGGTGGCATCACGGCCGGGAGCGCTGGCAACCAGCAGCCGCGACAGATCAAGACCGCTCTCATGAAACGCCGGGGCATGCAATGGGTGCGGTGGTGCAACACAAACGATCCAGGCGAGTTCATCGCTCGAAAGCCGCGCCAGGGCCGGCAGTAGCAGGCTCAATTCGCCAATGCCGCGGCACAGCGGCAAGATTTCGGTCAGGCCGCCACGCGGCCAGCCGCCGCCGGGCAGCTCGCGGTCAAGCTCGGCAAAGCCCGTCGGCACGCCAGGCAGCGGTGCTCTGGCCAGCGTATCGCCGCGCCAGACATCGGGACGGTCAAGGACTTGCGTGAGCGTCAGGGAGGAAGAAATGGTCAAGGCCAAACCGCACTCACATCGTCTCGCTGCCGCGGATCACTCCGACAGCAATGCCTTCGATGGCCAATGTCTGCGCTTCTGAATCAACGACGATCGGCTCGAAATCGGGGTTCTCGGCAATCAACTGGACAATACCGCCCTGCTGACGGAAACGCTTGACCGTCACTTCGTCATCGAGCCTGGCAACGACAATCTGGCCATTGCGCGCTTCATTGCTGCTGTGCACGGCGAGCAGGTCGCCCTCCATAATGCCGGCGTTGATCATCGACAAACCCCGCACGCGCAACAGAAAATCGGCACGTGGGCTGAACAGGCTGGCATCGACCGTATAGCGGCGCTGCACGTTTTCCACCGCCAGAATCGGGCTACCGGCAGCCACGCTACCGATCAGCGGCAGACCCAGTTGTTCGACCAGACGGATGCCGCGTGCCGAGCCTGGTTCGAGCACGATGATGCCTTTTTTGGCGAGCGCCTTGAGGTGCTCCTCCGCGGCATTGTGCGAAGCAAATCCGAAGGCATTGGCAATTTCGGCCCGGGTCGGTGGTGCGCCAAGGATTTCCAGCGTGTTACGGATGAAGTCGAGTATTTCCTGTTGTCGCGGGGTAAGCGGGGCAACTCTGGTCATGATCGTGAGCTCCTGTCGTCGATACTGTAGTTTTATACAGTTTTCGAAGAAAAGGCAAGCAGCACGACCGCAG
>NZ_JAVTWB010000108.1:0-12110 GCF_032229525.1 Accumulibacter sp.
GGGCGGCTTCGTCCAGACGCCGGAAACCACTCGACTGCTTGATCTCGACGCTCGTTGGTAAACCCTGCGCGCTGACCCTGATCCGCAGCAGCACGCGCCCCTCCTCACCCAGTCGCCGTGACGAGGCCGGATAGACCGGCGGAGGATTGCGCAGGTAATCGGCGTCGAAACGGGCCGCGACCACCGGCGCCGGTACGGCAGGCGAGTCTGCCTGTGCCGCTGCGGGTTGTGGCTGGACAGTGAAGGCAGCCGTCGCTGGCGCGGTGGCGATTGCCGCCAATAGCGGCGGGGGGGTCGGCGACGCTTTCGCCACTGGTACTGGGGACGCCCGAGAAGGCTTTGCTCGCCGGACCTTTTTCCTTGGCGGCTCGACCCTTGGTGTTGACTCGACCTCTGGCGGCAACTCGACTACTTTTGGCGTTGCCACTTCTGGCTGCAGCGCGACAAGCTCAAGGACACGGACCGTAAGTACCGGCAGGGATTCCACCGGCGCGCTGCGACCGACCGTCCCGAAGGCCACGAAAAGGCCGATCAAATGCGCCCCGAGCACCAACAAGACGAACAACGCCAGCCGCCAGACGGGCTGCCTGTGTTCTCCCGGAAGCTCGAAGTAGCTGCAGACGGCCTGCGCCTGACCCGACATTTCGCTCAATTCTGTCCTGTTTCAGCTAGGGAAGTGTGGACGAAAGGGCGCTATTGTATGTCGCCCCGCCGGCATCCGGATGCGGCATTTCGTCTCACTGGACCGGCCCACCGGCTGCGTGGTGAAGTGGCGCGCCAACATGAGCTGCTTTGATCCGGGTCGGCACGCAAGTAGTCGTGACCGCTCCTGCAGCATCACCTAAAACAGCCCCGTCGGGGCTGTTTTCAGGTCGTGCGCAACACGATGGTAATCCGAACCGGTTTCCTGGCTTCGCCGCCCTAATGGGTAACGACCCGAGGCAATTCCTTGGCCTGCGCCACCCAGTCTTGCACTTGCGCCGCCGTCGGAAGCTTGCGAACCAGGTTCTTTTCCCCGTTCAACTCGGCCATTTTTGCCTGGAGATTCTCCGCGTTCCTCTGCGCCAGTTCGGGAACGGTATCGACACCTGCACACTCCAGCAGATCTGCATACTGCGTGCTGACACCCTTGATTCGCGACAGGTCGGCGCGATTCACCCAATTGAGAATCAGCTTTTCGCTGATTCCCGATTTCTCGGCAATTTCCTTGCGGCCACTCTTCTGGCAACATGTTTTCAAGAGGCTTTCCAGAGAACCGACGCCCGCCTCTTCGAGTTTGGCTGCGTAAGCTTGCCCAATGCCTTCGATTTCAGACAGTTTCGCCATATTTGTCTCCTCGGTCTGTTTTGATGAACGGCACGGATGCCACTACCTGCCCTTCTTTCCTCGCCAGCGGGGCCCGTCGACTGCGACGATGGCGTTCAAGAAATGCAAAGCGCTTGGCGTCTCGACAAAGGCCGCCGGATCGCAGCGGCACCGTGACCGTACCATTGGCATTGTAAAGTGAGGGCTTCGCTTGTCAAACCGCCGGGCAGACGCCAACAAAGGTAGCCGCTATCGCCAATCCACCATCCGTCTCCACGCTGCCCGAACTGCCCGGTCAGGCGCGGCTGTTTCTCGCGCTGTGGCCAGCGCCAGACGAACGCGCACAGCTCGTCCATTATCAGCAGCAATGGACGTGGCCCAGAGAATCGTCCCCGATCACAGCCGATCGACTCCATCTCACCCTGCACTTCCTCGGTACCGTGGCGCGCGAACGCGTGGCGGAACTGGCCGCGCGACTGCAGGTGCCGACTACCGTTTGCGAACTGTGCCTGACGCGTGCCGAAATCTGGCCGCGCGGTCTCGCGGTGCTGCGGACGAGCGAGCCCCCCGCAGCGTTGATTGAGCTCCATGTCCGCCTCGCAGAAGCGCTACGAGCCCTCGATCTGTCGGTCGAAACACGCCGCTTTCGCCCCCACGTGACGCTGGCACGACGGGCGGCGGGAGCCAGCCCCCCGGCCGAACCACCCCGACTTCACTGGCGGATAGGCAGCTACTGCCTGGTCGAGTCGGTACCGGGCGCCGGCGGTGGCTATCACGTCGTACGGCACTACGGCTGAGCAGCCCCGCGGATTCGAGGCCCTTCTTGCGCCCCCAACGCGCATCGGGACACGCGGCTCAAACGGCAGCGCGATCCTTTCGCGCAAACAGGTTCAAACGACCGAAAATGCTGCACAATGGCGGCCTTTTCTCGCGCCGCATGCGTCTTGGCGGCAGGAAGTTACCGAAATGTCGCACCGTCGCGCGGTCGCCCTGATGGTATTGGTCACCCTGCTGTGGAGCATGGCCGGCGTAGTCTCCCGCCATCTGGACACGGCCGGGAGCTTCGAGGTCACTTTCTGGCGCAGCCTGTTCAGCGCGCTGGCGCTGAGTATTGCGCTGACCCTGATGCGCGGACCACGACTGTGGCGTGACCTGCTGCACGCACCTTGGCCAGTGTGGTTCTCGGGTGTCTGCTGGTCGGTGATGGCGACCGCCTTCATGCTGGCCATCACCCTGACCACCGTTGCCAACGTGCTGGTGATGATGGCCATCGGACCATTGATCACCGCCCTGTCAGCGCGTGTTTTCCTGCAGCACCAGCTGCCGATCAGAACCTGGGTGGCTATCGCAATGGCCGGTGTGGGCATCGGCTGGATGTTCGGGCAGGAGGCTCGGACGGGGCTGTCGCTCACCGGGACGCTGGTCGCACTGGCCATTCCCCTGGCCGCCGCACTCAACTTCACGATACTGCAGCACGTCGGCCATGGCCGCACTGACCCGGCAAAGCCCGGCCACCAGGACATGTTGCCGGCATTGCTGATCGGTGCCGTACTGTCGTCGCTGTATACCGTGCCGTTCGCCTATCCCTTCCAGGCATCGGCTCACGACCTCGCACTGTTGGCCCTGCTGGGCTCCGTTCAGCTGGCCCTACCCTGTATGCTGCTGGTCCGTCTGTCACGCGAACTGCCGGCGCCGGAGATTGCCCTGCTCGGTCTGCTCGAAGTGGTGTTTGGGGTCAGCTGGGCGTGGCTCGGCGCCGGCGAAAATCCGGGACCCAATACGTTGACCGGCGGAGCGCTGGTTCTTGGCGCGCTGGTCGCCAACGAGGCCCTGGCGATGCGGGCGACCAGATTGAAGCAACCGCCAGACCGGGAAAGCGTAGGCCACCGATCAGAACGATGATCCTTCGACTGAGCCGTCTCCGTACGAAACACCCGATCAGTCGCCAATCGGGGGTATCCTTGGGCTACCGTAACGGAATGGTGGACAAGGATTAACCTGCATCAAGGCGACCGGCCGTCGGCGAGCCGACAATGCCAGGCGGCATGCACCGCGGCAGACGCCGACACGTCCCTCGGGCAGGAACGCTTGCTCCCAATTCGCTCTGACTGCTTCCCGAGCAAGGAATGGGCTCACCTTCCCGGGCATGCCAACGCGCCAGTTTTCGCTGCAAACCATCGACGACCATGAAAATACTCTCGACCCTGATCCTGTCCTTCACCCTGCTGCTCGCAGCCTGTTCACAGCCGGTGGTTTTCAGGTCGACCGACATTACCGGCGTCGACTGGGGAAAGAACCTCGCCCTCACCGACCACAACGGCCAGCCACGTCAGCTGGCCGACTTCAAGGGCAAGGCGATCATCGTCTTTTTCGGATACACGCAGTGTCCGGACGTATGCCCGACCACGTTGCTGGCAATGCGCGAGGCACTGAGCCGTCTCGGCGAAGATGCCAAACGCGTGCAAGTGCTGTTTGTGACGCTCGACCCGACGCGTGACACCGCTCAGCTATTGTCCGAATACGTCACCGCCTTCGACCCCGGCTTCATCGGCCTGCACGGCGACCAAGCCGCCATCGCTGCAGCCGCGAAGGAGTTCAAGGTCTTCTACGCGAAACAGGCAGGCAGTACACCAGACAGCTATACCATCGACCATTCCACCGGCAGCTTCGTTTTCGATCCGCAGGGGCGGCTACGGCTTCTCGTTCGCCACGGCGAGAGCCCCGACAGCGTTGCCTCCGATCTGAAGCTGCTGCTGGCCGGCAATTGACTACCAGGAAACATGACATGAAACGCTTCCTCTTGCTGTTCGCCTTTCTTTCCCTGCCCGTCGTCGCCGCACCGACCAGTGAGCCGATCAATCTGGATATCGGCACGCCGCCGGTGATCATCGTCAAGCACACCCTGGCGCAAAGGAGCTCGCGGCTGGTCCGTTTTTACGACGTCGGGATCATTGGGCTGGGTAACGATGGCATGATCAAGATCCATGACGGCAGTCACCTCAACCTGGCGCAACGACAGATCGCCGAAAAACTCATTGACCAGGAAAACCCCGATCGTAACTCGCTGATCTACGCCATCGCCGAAGCGCACGGTGGCCAGGACGCCGAACCAGTGGTCCGCGAGGCCCAGATCAAGCGATGGCAGGCGCAGTTCCATTCGGGTTGGTGGATCGAAGACGCGCAAGGCAACTGGATCCAGAAGCCGTAAGCCCCCGCCGCTTGCGCCCTGCCCTGGCGAGTGCGGCATCTTGTCGCGCAAGGCGGCACACGCCACCGTTTATAATCGAGCCCCCTGAACGACAAGGAGTACGGATTGAAAGCAACGCGAACCCAACTGGCGATGGCCTTCGTGCTCGGCCTGTCTTCGGCGGCCGCACTCGCCGCCGATATCGAGATCAAGGATGCATGGGTACGAGGCACGGTGACCGGCCAACAGGCTACCGGGGCTTTCCTGGAAATCACCAGCAAGTCAGGCGCGACGCTGGTCGGCGCGGCCAGTCCGGCTGCGGACATCGCCGAGATCCACGAAATGAAGATGGACGGCGGGATGATGAAGATGCGCGCCGTCGAACGCCTTGAGCTGCCTGCCGGCAAGCCGGTGCAACTGGCACCTGGCGGCTACCACGTGATGCTGATGAAGCTCAAGCAGCCGCTGAAGAAGGGTGATTCGGTGACGCTGACGCTGCAGATCGAGGGTCCGGACAAGAAGGTCGAAGCCGTGCCGATCAAGGCCGAGGTGCGTGACCTGACCGCGGCGGCATCTCCGGCCAGCGAACACACGAAACACTGAGCAGCGAAGGTTGGCGCGTGGCAGTGAGCACGCGCCAACGCGTATTTACCGGCGCTGCAGCAGCGTGCTCGATGTCGCCAGTAGCGCCGCGGTACAGACCGCGTGGCCGGCTGCCAGCCACAGATTGAAACCGCTGCTCACCGTCAGCCCCCCGAGAGCAATTTCGCCGAGCAGCAGAAGCAGCAGCGTCACCGCCGCCTTGCGCGTCGCCTCGTCACCAAGCGCCTGCAGCGCCGCCGCACCCAGCAGCAAGAGGGTGCCAAGCGCAGCCCAACGGTGCAGCAGATGCAGGCCAATCCCGCCAGCGTCGCCCGCCGGTGGCACAGCTGCCAGCGTGGTGAACGGCGTCAGCGCTGCCCAGATGGTCGCGGCCGGCCACCACCGCCCGCCGCAATCAGGCAAGGAAACGCAAGTCAGCGCGGCGTACCCGGCGCCAATCAGCGCGCCGAAGACAACCGTCAGCGACAGCATCGCCACCCCGAGACGCAGCACCGGGGCTGGCGCGCGCTCGGACCGATATTCGGGTCGGCTGGCCAGCACCACTCGCCACGAAAAGGTCACCAGACCAAAACCACCGATGATGTTGAGGAAGCCGACCAGCACCAGCCTCGGATCGGAACTCCAGAACCCGAGCGCCGAGAGCGCCAGAACGAGCAGCACCAGCAGCGTCGCCGGAGGCACGGCTGGTCGGATTGACGGACGCCGCAGGCACAACCAGAGCAGGTAACACGCCAGCAGCAGGAATACCGAGGCCGTGGCGCGGTGCAATAGCCGCAGAGGAGCGAACGGCTGTGCCTGGGGTTCGCCGCTCAGCAGCCCCCCGTAGCAGGCTGGCCAATCGGCACAACCCAGCCCGGCCCCGTCCAGGCGAAGGTAGGCGCTGAGCAGCACCACCAGCAGCGACAGCGCGGTCAGCAGCAGCGCTGTCCGGCGAATTTGCCGCAGCCGCCAAACCTGGCCGGTCATCAAGTAGCGAGGCTCGCGACACGCTCCACGCGAAGTTCATGATTCACCCACAGCAGAAGGCCGAGAACGACCATCGCGCCTCCCTGATGCGCGGCACCGAGGCCAACCGGAACAGCCAGCAGCAGAGTCGTAATACCGAGCGTGATCTGTACGAACAGCACCACCATCAGCAGTGTCGCGGCCTGACGTGCGCCGGTTGAAACGGCAGCCGTCCTGATCTTCCACCAGAACCACGGCACCAGAAAGGCCAGCAGCCATGCCCCCAGGCGATGGTCGAACTGGACCAGCGCCATATTGTTGAAGAAGTTGAGGTACCACGGATCGATGATGAAACTTTCCGGTGGCAGGATGTGCCCGTTCATCAACGGAAAAGTATTGTAGGCCTTGCCGGCGCGGATGCCGGCGACAAACCCGCCACTGACGACCATGTAGGCAACCAGCATCAGCAGCCAGAAACCGATGCGTTGCAGGCCCTTGAGCGTCGCATCGGTGGTCGCACGGGCGCGCTCGGCGAGCAGCCCGAGGGCCAGCCAGAACATCGCCACGAAGATCAGGAAAGCCAGAGACAGATGCGCGGTCAGCCGATAGTGACTGACCCGCGGGTCATCGACCAGCCCGCTCTTGACCATGTACCAGCCCATCGCCCCTTGCATGCCACCGAGCAGGAAGATCCCCAGCAGCTTCGGCAGCAGCGACCGTTTCACCTTGCCTCGCCAGCAGAACCAGATGAACGGCAAGAGGAAGACGACGCCGATCAGGCGTCCGAGGACGCGGTGCCAGTACTCCCAGAAGAAAATGCCCTTGAACTCGTCGAGCGACATCTGATGGTTCACCTGCTGATACTCCGGCGTCTTCTTGTATTTGTCGAAGGTTTCGTCCCACTCGGCCTGATTGAGCGGCGGGACGACACCGACGATCGGCTGCCACTCGACGATCGACAGACCGGAATGGGTCAGGCGAGTGACGCCACCGACCACCAGAATCGAAAAGACCATCGCGCTGCAGATCAGCAACCACAGCGCGACTTGACGACGAGCGACGATATCCATACCAGAAACCCGGATCAGAGAGAAAGGACGAAGCGCGAATTATAGGCTCTTTGATCGGGTCCTCGACCGGTACAGACGCTGCTCTCAGGGCAAGCGCATCGACCTACAATACCCTTGTCATGGCCCGGACGATCCGTCCGGAATCATCGGGAGATCGAGAACCGCGGCCAACAGAGACCGGCCCTGGCTTATAGCCTGGCCGGATCGAAACCGGTCTCCCGATACACCGATTGCAGGAGATCCTTGCCGATACGCGACTCCATCTCCTTGTGTACCGGTATCAATGCCTTCTTGAAGGCCTGGCGCTGCTCGGCGGTCGGCACATGGACCTGCATTTTGCCGCTCTTTCTCACCGCCTCGAGATCCTTGTCGTTCTGCTCCTTGGCGATATCGTTGGCGTATCTGGTCGACTCCTTCATCGCCGTTTCCAGCTGGCCGCGGACATCCGCCGGCAGACTATCCCAGAACCGCTTGTTGACGATTACCGCGTAACCCAGATAGCCATGCTCGGTCAATGCCAGATGCTTCTGGACTTCAAACATCTTCTGCGTGTACAGATTTGAAATCGGGTTCTCGGTGCCGTCGACAATGCCGTTCTTGAGCGCCTGATAGACTTCCGAGAAGGCCAGCATCCGGGGAATCGCCTTGAGCGCCCGCATCTGCGCGTCAAGTACGCTCGAGGGCTGGATGCGCATCTTCCTTCCCTGCAGGTCATCCGGCATCAAGATTGGCGTGTTTGCCGAAAACGACTTGAACCCGTTGTCCCAGTAGGCCAGGCCGATGATTCCCTTGGGCTCAAGCTTCTTGAACAGAGCCTGCCCGATCGAACCCTTGGTCACCTTGTGCAGTTCGGCGTAGCTGTCGAAGATGTACGGCAGATCGAAGACTTCGAAGTCTCTTACGCCGAGCGGCGCGAACTTGGCCAGCGAGGGAGCAAGCATCTGCACGACACCGAGCTGCAACGCTTCCATTTCCTCCTTGTCCTTGTACAAGGTCGAGTTCGCGTACACCTCGACCTTGACCTTGCCCCTGGTCAGTTCTCCCGCCCGCTTGGCAAAGAACTCGGCGGCGAGCCCCTTGGGAGTATCAACCGCCACGACGTGGTTGAACTTGATGACGATAGGGTTCTGCGCAAGGGCTACGAATGGCATCGCGGCGAGCGCGGAGGCGACCAGGCCGAATAGCAGATGGATAACTTTCACGTTGCCTCCTCGATCGAGAACGGTTGACCACCATAGCTGGACATCAAGCGATGCTCGGCCTGCGTGCATGAACAGGGCAGAAACCACTGCTGACTAGTATCGTGGAAATGTGCAATCTGCTGCAAATGGAGGCCGCCGCGCTGCCCCGTTCTGACGGACAATGCCCCCGCGCGTCGTCATTTTCGGTACTATCGGCCGCCATGAAAGAGGCATCGCTCCCCTACCAGCATGACCGCCGACGATCCGTTTCACCGAACTGGTCGCACTGGTACCTCTCGATCCTCAAAATGGCCGTCGGTCTGCTGCTGATCCTGCTGATCGCCCTGCTCTGGCTGTTGCGTCAGAACGAGATCGATGAACAGCGCTCGACCCTGATTGCCGACGTCCTCTGGCTTGAGCAAAGCGTCCGCTTTCAGCTTGAGGGACAGTTGGAACAGCTGCGCCAACTCGCTCTCGACCTGAACCGGACGGACGACCAGAACGCCCTGTTCGCCCTTCGCGCCGGCCACATCCTGGAGCACAGCCCGGAGCTCCAGAAGTTGCTCTGGCTGGATGCCTCGGCCCGACCGGTCCGCGGCATCCCGACGCCGATCCTGCCACGCAGCGGGGAGGACATGTCTGGCGATGTTCATCTCAAACGCGCAATAGAACTTGTCCGCCTGGGTAACCCCGTCTACAGCGAGGCTTATCGGACGCCGGAGCAGGCCCAGTTCGAAATCTATGTGCCGATCTTCGACGGCGGCGAGTATCGCGGTACGCTGCTCGGTGTCTATTCGCTCGATGGGCTGCTCAAGCAACAGGTACCCTGGTGGTTCGCCGAGAAATACCAGGTGCGTGTTCTTGACAATAGCGGTGACTCGCTCGCCAGCAAGTCGAAGATCGACGCTGCATCGACCACACTGAGCTACCCGGTCAGCTTTGACCCACCCGGCTACGGCATGGTGCTTCAGGTCACCGCCTACCGCGGCGCCGATAATCTGGCGCAAACGCTGATTGCTGCGCTGATCATCATTCTCGCCGCGGCGGTATTCTGGAGCTTGTGGGCCGTACGCGGACTGATCCAGCGACGCCTCTTCGCCGAGCAGGCACTACGTTCGGAGTACGCGTTCCGCAAGGCCATGGAAGACTCGCTGACGGTCGGCATGCGCGCGCGCGACTTGAACGGTCGCGTGACCTACGTCAACCCCGCATTCCTGGAGATGGTCGGCTTTGACGCCGACGAGCTGATCGGCAGAGAGCCGCCAATGCCTTACTGGGCGCCGGAGGAAATGGAGAGAACCCTGCTGCTGCATCAAAGCGTGCTCGAGGGCAAGCCCCCCCTGGAGGGTTTCGAGATCCGTCTGATGCGCAAGGACGGCAGCCGTTTTGACGCGCTGGTCTACGAAGCGCCACTGATCGAAGTAGATGGCACGCAGACCGGCTGGATGGCGTCGATCATTGACGTCACCGCGCGCAAGCACGCCGAGGAGCTCGCCCAGCAACAACAGGAGAAACTGCAGGTCACCTCGCGCCTGGTGACCATGGGCGAGATGGCTTCGACGCTGGCCCACGAACTGAACCAGCCGCTGGCCGCGATCACCAGCTACAACGCCGGTTGCCTGAACAAGCTCGAATCCGGTGACTTCACTACCGCGCAGCTGAAGGAGGCGCTTGGCAAGCTGGCGGTACAGGCGCAGCGCGCCGGTCTGATCATCCGCCGGGTACACGATTTCGTCCGCAAGAGTGAACCCAAGCGCGCGCCCTGCGATCTTGCCGAAGTCGTTGACGACAGCATTGGCTTCATCGAAGGGGCTGCCAAAGCGCGCGGCGTCCGCATTGTGCGCGAGATTCAGGGCATGCGACCCGAACTGATGGCTGATCAGGTAATGCTCGAGCAGGTGTTGCTGAACCTGATGCGCAACGGTATCGAGGCCATGCGGCACACGCCGGCGGAGCTACGGCGGCTGACGATCAAGCTCAGCCAGCTGGACAACCATCAGATGGAGATCAGGGTCATCGACCATGGCCCGGGAATCCCCCCGGAGGTCGAAGAGAAGCTGTTCACCCCCTTATTCTCGACCAAGGCCGAGGGCATGGGTATGGGACTGAATATCTGCCGCTCGATCATCGAGTTCCACCACGGCCGCCTGTGGGTCGAAGCCAACCCGGAAGGCGGCTCGATTTTTGTCATCACTCTGCCGATTGGTCTGCAATGAACCCACACGCCTACCTTGTCGACGACGACGACGCAATCCGCGATTCACTCGGCTGGTTGCTCGAGTCACGCGGTGTCGCTTGCCTGAGCTACCCGTCTGCCGAAGATTTCCTGGCTGCCTGGAACCCCTCGCTCACCGGCTGCGTCCTGCTCGACATCCGCATGGACGGCATGAGCGGACCGGAGCTTTTTAACCTGCTATGCGAGCGCGGCAGCACGCTGCCGGTGATCTTCCTGACCGGTCACGGCGACGTCCCGATGGCCGTCTCGGCACTCAAGCAGGGAGCTTTCGATTTCGTCGAAAAGCCGTGCAACGATAACGAACTGGTCAATCGCGTCATCGAAGCCCTGAAGCTCGATGCAAACCAGCGCCTCGCAGCGTCGGACGCCGATTCGGTGAACGCCTCGACCAGCCGGCTGACGACGCGCGAGCGGCAGGTGATGGAGCGGGTTCTGGCCGGCACCCTGAACAAGGTGATTGCCGATGAACTTCAGATCAGCATGCGCACGGTCGAGGTCCATCGCGCCAATCTATTTGAAAAAATGGGCGTCAGAACAGCCGTTGAACTCGCACAACTGCTGGCTGGCAAACGCTGACGGCGATCACCCCTCGCTGCCGCGGCAGCCGCCGCTGCCACCGTCGACTCAACTCCCGGTGTCAGCGAAAGCGACTGGCGGGCCATCGATTTTCTCCCACACCGGCACTATCCCCTCCTCGCCCGGCGGGCAGGCAAACGCCACATCGACCCCCAGCCCACCCACCCAGGCCAGCCGCTCGCCACACCACAGTAACGGCAGCCGGGCCCGCTCCCACGGCGGCACGGCGGCCTCCTGTAACAACTTGCGCAATGGCTTTCCCGGCCGCCGCGGATCGGCTTGCAAACGCTCGCCACCCCGCCGTGACTGCAGGCAAACGCGAGCCGCGGCGAGCAGACAACGACTGACTCCCGCACCCGTCGTGCGCACGAACGACACCCGGTCGCCACCCCACGGCAAAGCCTCTTCGCCATGCCAGGATAGCGCGGACGCCGGAACCGCTGGGGGATGTGCAAGGATATGCAACTCTCCCCGGTAGACATGCATCGCCCCGTCCGGGTTGGCAACACAGGTTTGCGAGTCGGCAGAAACCGTCGCCAGTTGCCGCAGGGCCTCATCGAGCCAGCGCGCCTCGGGAGCGCGAAAGCCGGCCGACAGCAACTCGAAACGCAAGAGGTTTCGCGCTCGCGGCGGGCTCAGCACGTTGAAGCGCGCCACATCGATGCGCCCGCTCAACCTGGCCGCAGCCTCCCGATCGACCGTCGCCAGCTCCTCGAGCAGCGCTGCCGCCTCGGCAAAGTGACGCGCAGCCCGAGCCAGTGACGGCGCAGCACCGGGAAAGTGCTCTTCGATCCGCGGCATCACTTCCCGGCGCAAGTGGTTGCGGCGATAGTGTGCATTGGCGTTGCTTTCGTCCTCGGTCCACCGTAGCGAATGCTTTTCGGCGTAATGGGCGATTGCCGAACGAGGCAAGGCGAGCAGCGGACGAATCAGGCGTGGGCCGCTCGCCTGCGGCCGCTCGGCCGGCATCCCGGCGGCACCGCTGACGCCCGCCCCGCGCAACAACC
>NZ_JAVTWB010000109.1:0-11996 GCF_032229525.1 Accumulibacter sp.
CTTCCGGCGTTGGTGCCCCCGGCGAGAGCAACCAGACCGTCCTGGCCGGCATACGGCACGCGTTCTAAAAACCAAACGGGTGAGAGAGATTTGCTTCTTTTGCTCCCAGAAGACTATTTACTCTGACCACTTGCGCTGCGCTTCAGACGCCTTCGTGGTTGATCGCAGTCTGATTTTTCCCGCTAACTCAAAGGGCGCTTTCGGTTCGGGCACTGAATGAGTACAATCGACCAATCCTAAAGGTCGTCGCCGTTGTTAAGAGACAGATGAGGCCGTTGGCCGCGACAGTCCATGAGGTAGATGTTGCTTTTTCCAGAACATGCGAGCGTCACATGATGTGTCGTTGACACTAGGGTTACGACGGAGAAATAAAGCGAAAACAAGAGCGCTGATTTCCCATGTTGCAGCGCCAACCAATTAACCTCAACACCTCATAGGGGCGTTATCTTGGGCCACAAGGCTATAGAACAGATTCTGTGTCGCGCGGAATTGGCAAAGTCTGACTCTGATTTCACATATTTCTTTGATCTCCTTTTGGTCGCTGAAGTTATTGCCAAGACCGTAACGCTTGGAATGGTGGCAGCGATTCGTGATGATAAGGATAGGAATCGGTATCGAATTGAGCACGCACTGGTCCGTGCCGATGGACTCGGTGACTGGTCAAGAGCTTTAGAGGACGCCCTGTCAGGGCAGGCATCCCAGTATCTGCTATCAGACGCGTATCCCGAACAAGGCGAACTATCAAGACTTACGCGAGAGGGTGATTGGCAATATTCTTCTTTGCAGGAACTTAAGGCAACGTTAAATAGGGTCAGTATCGCTGCGGAAGAGTTACCTGTGAAGTCGGACATGAAACGTTGGTTTCGACTTCTTGCCACATTGCGCAACAAAACGAGGGGGCACGGCGCTACCAAGGCTGGCGATCTCGGGGAGGCCGCGAAATCTTTTCGAAGGAGCATCGATCTGTTCATAGAAAATTTTTCATTATTCCAACGTCCGTGGGCTTACCTTCACAGGAATATATCAGGGAAATATCGAGTCTCTCCAATAGCCGGGGATTGTAGTTCGCTAGAGTATTTGCGGAAGGAGGCTTGCCATTCGTTCCGCGATGGTGTCTACGTCATGTGGGGAAAGCCTCACTTCGTAACGCTAGCTCGATCAACTCCGGAGTTGGACGATTTCTACTTTGCGAACGGCAACTTTTCCGCAAGAGGTTACGAGCTGCTTTCGTACTTGCGGGACGATAAGCTAGAAGGTGATTCGCAGGAATTCTCTGCTCCCGCGGGTACGCTGCCCGAAAGTGAGACGCACGGAAATGGCGATCTGCAGCTACGCTCCAACTGTTTTTCTAATGCGCCTGACTCGATTGTCGATTATGTGCCGCGGCCCAAGTTGGAGGGTGAGCTAGAACAACTTCTGCTTGATGATAAGCGTTCAATTGTCACGTTGCGTGGAAAGGGTGGAATAGGTAAGACGTCGCTAGCGCTGGTGGTGTTAGAAAAAGTGTACCTCAGCGAGCGATTCATGACGGTAGTTTGGCTAAGCGCTCGAGACGTGGATTTGCAACTAAACGGTCCAAAACCAGTGAGGCCGCACGTCGTATCTCCGGAGGATATGAGCAAACTGTACGCGAAGCTTGTGCTATCAGAAAAGGCGATCGCCGAGAAAGATTTTAGCGCGCGATCTTTTTTCGAACAACAGTTGTGCAAAACTGATGCTGGCGCCACTCTGTTTGTATTTGATAATTTTGAAACTACGCAGAACCCGCTGGAAATGTTCACGTGGATTGATACGTACATTCGCCTACCAAATAAAGCATTGCTTACAACGCGCTTGCGAGATTTTAAAGGCGATTATCCAGTCGATGTGTCAGGGATGACAGACAGCGAGGCCAGGCAACTTATTGAACAGACTTCCGCTCATTTGGAGATAACCGGAGGTCTGGAGCATAAATATATTGATGATCTTGTTCATCAATCCGAAGGGCATCCGTACGTAATAAAAATTCTTCTCGGTGAGATTGCAAGAACGGGTAAGTCCAGGCATATCCCACACATCGTGGCAGGAAGCGATGAGATACTCACAGCACTTTTTGAGCGTACGTACTCAGCGCTCAGCCCATGCGCACAACGAGCGTTTCTTACGCTTTCCTCATGGAGTTCATCTGTGCCTCGACTGGTCTTCGAGGCTGTGTTGTTGCGCTCCACGTCGGAACGGCAAGAGGTCGAGACCGGGATTGAGTCTCTCCTACAATATTCGCTTGCCGAGGCGCACAACTCCCTAACCGACAAGCAAGAGTTTCTAGTGTTGCCCTTGGTTGCGAGCGTGTTTGGAAAGAAAAAGCTTAACATAAGCCCTTATAAGACATCAATTCAAGCGGACATAGAGATCTTGCAGATGCTAGGCCCAAGTCGGAGAGACGATATTCATCTAAATATGTCAAATAAGCTAGAGAGGTTTGTCTCTGGAATTGCTAGACGGGTTGATGCGGGAGGCAGTTATCAAGATTATGAACAAATTTTAGAGATGATTTGCCGCCATTACCCGCAAGGCTGGCTGTCCTTGGCGCGCTGGCATATCGAAACCAATAGTGCTGAGAGTTTGGATAAAGCTAAGCAGGTTTTGACCAGATTTCTTGAGAGTGAGCCTTCCGGCCGACAGGCGGCTGAGGCATGGCGCCAGCTAGCCACAGTATGCTATCGCACGGGTGATGCTCTTGGGGAGATTCATTCTTTTGTGGAGCGAGCGCAGCTTGCGGAGGTCTCGTTCTACGATGTTTCAAGTACAGCGAACCGGTTGAATATTCTGCTGCGAGGGCACGACCTTAATGTTGAAAAGGAAGAGAAACAAGCTCTGGCGGAAAGGCTTCTTACCGTCATGGAAGGTCGAGAGAGCGAGGCTGATTCGGATGATTTTTCGCGCATGGCTTGGCTGGCCATTCACCTCGGACAAGATATCAGGGCTCAGAAGCACACTGCGAAGGGTCTTTTGAAGGATCCCGACAATTTTCATTGTGGGAGACTCTCAGACCGACTCAGACCGGTCTGAGTATTTAGGCGTGAGCGTTCGCGGGTGTCCAGCGAATATTGCCTGTGGCCGATTAGAACAGCAGGGTGCGGGCCACGCGTCGCTGACGAACCAGCGGATCAGACAGGCTACTGCCCACCAAATGGGTCAGAGACATCTGCTTTTGCGCTCCCAGAAGAATATTTACCCTGCTCCACTTTGCTACTGACCCCTTAGCCTTTTCACAAACGACGTACTTCTTTGATGAGCGGTAGAAAATTGCGAAATGCTTGGCTTGGCTAAAGAGTTCAACAACGAACCAAGCTACGCCGCGGATGGTGTTCCTGTCGATCCTTGGGACTTCATGCAGGCGTGGCCGGAAATGCCCTGCTGCTAGTTGAGCGGCAACCAATAATATCGCCCCGAGAAATATTCATGAGCGCTAGCAAGGAACACCCAAAGGTCTTCATCTCATATAGCTGGTCGGGCCCGGAGCACGAACAGTTCGTAATGGAGTTGGCTACCTCTCTCAGAACTCATGGCGTCGATGCAGTTCTCGACAAATGGCGGTTAAAGCCCGGTCAAGACAAGTACGTCTTCATGGAGTCCATGGTCACCGACCCATCGGTGGTCAAAGTACTAGTGCTCTGTGATCGCAGGTACCAAGAGAAAGCCAATAGCCGTGCCGGTGGAGTAGGAACGGAGAGCCAGATCATCTCTCAAGAGTTGTACGCTCGAGTTCAGCAGATTAAGTTCATTCCTGTCTTGTGCGAGCGCGGAGAGGACGGTGAAGAATTTCTACCCGTGTTCATGAAGGGGCGCATTTACGTTGATCTGTCATCGGACGAGTGTTACGGAGAAGGACTCGATGAGCTACTTCGACAAATATTCGAGCAACCTCTCTACCCGGAACCTCTACTTGGCGAAGCTCCTGCGTTTCTTAAGTCCGAAGGTGGTGGCCTCCCTTTGGCCAAGGAGCTTGCTGGCGCGCTTCGCGCGATTAAAGAAGCAAAGGCCAACCGTGAGGGGTTAGAGGTGTTGTTCGTCCGTAGCGTTGTTGCTGAGGTCAATCGTCTGTATGTGCGCCCGGAAGGAAAGGAAGGCTACGACGAAGAAATCTACCAAGCAATCCTGAGAACGAAAGGATTGCGCGATCAAGTGTCCGAGTACGCCGACACGCTGGCAGCATTCTCCGGAGACGAGCCAAAGGCGCTTAAGGCTTGCTTTCATCTCCTTGAACAGTTGGGCCAGCAATTCGGCTCGCCAAGAGAAGACGGCTCATGTGTGGACGGCTGGGCTGACCTTTACCGCTTCTTTGCCCTTGAAGCCACCCTCATGATCGCTGCAGCTCAGCTTCGGTACGAGCGTTGGCAATCTCTTCGATCCTTCTTAAAGTACCCGTACTTGGTGCGTACGGGTCACAATAGCCCCAGGGTCACCGACATCACAGAATTCGACTCCTACATAGTGTCGATGGACGAACACCGAAATCGCCGCTTGGGGGCAAACCGTATCTGCCTGACGGCAGACATACTTAAGGAACGCTGCTCAGCCGAACACACGCCCTTCCAAGAACTGCTGCAAGCAGATGTCTTCTTGGCGCTATACGGGGTGGTCCACTATAAAGCGTCCGAAGATAGCTGGGGGTCTAGCTACTGGGCTCCTCGCACAAGCGTGTATAACTCAACGGCAAGGTCCTTACCCCTGTTCCTCAAGGCCATCGATTCTGATATTCGAGCTGGCATCTACACGGCGCTAGGTGTCTCCAGTGCTTCAGACATGGCAACACGATTAGAAGCAGCGCGTCCTTTATTGGAAGACTTTAGGCGACTTTCGCGCGCTCAGTTCCCTTCCTTCAATTTTGTTGGGGTAACGAACCTGCAAGCTTTGATCAAGTGACTGTGCGGTTCGGGACAACCAAATGGGTCCGAGACATTTGCTTTTGCGCTCCGAAAAGCATTTACTCTTACCCAGTTGGTTGCGTTATTCGGCATGCTGAGAAGCTACGTCAGCTATTGGCCCGGCAGCAGTCTGCGGATCGAGGATAAATCTGAGTTACCCTATGCACCAAAGAATAACGATGTCTCTTGCCTCGCCGAACGGCGTTAAAGGCGGCAGAATGATTTGACAACCAAAATCATCGGACCTCTTTGGATGCCGCGGGTTAGAAAGAGCGACAGGAGTGGCGCCAGTGTTTGACATTGAGAAAGCGATGGAGACGGACGAGGAGAAGGCGGCGGCCGATGAACACGCATTTGGAGGATCGTGGACGCTCATCAAGCTTGACGCGCTGGAGAAATACCTCTCCGCATTCAATACCGCGCTGAGCCGGCAAGGCTTCACCCGGATATACATTGACGGGTTTGCCGGTACCGGCCGCTGCGACATCTCCGTCAAAGGCGAGAAGAGTAGCGTTGACGGCTCGGTTAGACGGGCGTTGCGGGCCTCTCCACCATTCCACAAGCTGTGTTTCATCGAACTGGAGGCTCAGAAGATCGCCGCGCTGAGGGCTCTGCAGTCCGAGCATCATGACAAGCGAATTGAGGTGATTCGCGACGATGCGAACGCCACGCTGAAATACATATGCCGGACCTATGACTGGAAAAACACGCGCGCGGTGCTCTTCCTGGACCCTTGCGGCATGCACGTCGAGTGGTCAACCTTGGAAGCGATCGCCGCAACAGGTGCAGTCGACGTCTGGTATCTGTTTCCCTACTACGGTCTATATCGCCAGGCAGCCAACAAGGCGGACGCGCTGGATGCCAATAAAAAGAAGTCGCTCACGCGGATACTTGGCACCGACGCATGGCGCCAGGAGTTCTATGCCCCACAGCGCCAGTCCGATCTGTTTGGTAAGGAAGGTGGGGACGTCCGCGAGTCCAATCACCGCGATATGCTGGAATTCGTTTCGGCACGCTTGAGCGGAATATTCCCGGCCGTCGCCAAGCCGAAAATCCTCTATCAAGCTGGCGACTCAAAACGACCGGGCGGCGCCCCGCTGTTTGCTCTGTACTTCGCGGCGGCAAACCCGAAGAGAAGCGCTCACGGCTTGGCTATCAAAATCGCTACTGAGGTGCTCAACTCGCTATAGCGCGGCGACTGAAGCACCGCCCGTGGCGTGGGGTAGGCGTTCCACGTTTTACCACCGAGAACGCGCCCATTTGCCTTCTTGTGGCGCTTTACGCCGTCGGCACCCCATCTGCCCCACTGTTTGAAGAAGAACGCGGTGCCAGCGGCGTCCGCTTGCTGCTTTACGCTCTCCACCCATTCAGGTTTCATCGGTCGCGCGCCGTGCCCAGACTCGCCGCCGACGATTACCCAATGAATGCCCTGCAGGTCGAGCGTCCCAACGTCTTCCAGCAACGGCTCGACTGACAGAAACCGGATGCGGGCTTCGACCTGACGCAAGAAGTCTATGCGCGGCACGCCGTACTCGCGGTCCTCAACCGACACCCCTAACCACACGTTCTCCGGGCAACGGCGATCTCGAAAATACCTTGGCAAGCGTTCCGCGCGCTTGGTCAGGATCTGATAGGTGTGCTGAGGTGTCTGACGAACGACATCGAAGACCTGGTCGAGGAACTGGTCCGGTATATCGTCATGAAAAAGGTCGCTCATCGAATTCACGAAGTACACGGTCGGCTTCCTCCGCCGCATCGGCTGAACCAGACGCTCGGGCAGGATGGCCAGCTTGAAGCCGTTCTTGTAACCCGCTGCGCCCATGGCCTGGAGCCGCCTGGCCATCACTTCCGCGTAGCAGTGCTTGCAACCCGGGGAGAGTTTCGTGCACCCGGTTGTGGGATTCCACGTCTGCTCGGTCCATTCAATGCGTGACTGAGTCGTCATGTCGCCCTCCGTTCCTGCCCACTCGCCATACGGTCTGACAATAGAGCATTCTTGATCTCCTTGTAAACACGGCAGTGGAGCAAGACGCCACATGCTGGCGCGTGCGCCACAGGCGGCGTCGCCAACGGGAGCACCAAAGGGCTCAGAGACACTTGCTTTTTCGCTCCTAGAAAGCTTCCACTCTGACCACCTTGTTGCTGCAGCAGTCACGACCGGGATGCGTAAATCCCCGTCTTTAGGCGTCGAGCGGCTATGCGGAAGCTGCGGCTCACTGTCAAGTGATCGGCCCAAGCGCTCCTCCATCTAAGGCGGAGCGCCTGTCCGTTTGGGAATGGTGAGCGGCCAGGCAGCCGGCGGTTCCCAATGGCCGCGCGACGCCCGGAAGCTGACCACGGCCATCTGAACGCCAACGGGCTGTGTGCCGCAGATGCGCAAGCCCCGCGGACTGGTGAGGCGCATAACCGCGACTCTCCGCCCGGCAGCCTATTTCTTCACCCAGCCGCCGGCCGGATTCTGGATGTAGTTGCCCGGCACGGTGCGTTCCTCTGCTTCGCGGGCGAAGACCTTGGCGGCTTCGGCTTCGGCGATGCCGTTCTTGCTGGCGATCTGCGTGAACTGGGCCTTGCGCCGGCTGTTGACGTCGGCCACCAGGGCCTTGACGTCGGCCGGGGCGCCGCCTCTGACGAGGCCGAGGTAGCCGTTGTTTTGCTCGCCGACCCAGCCCTGTTCCTTGGCCGTCGTGAGATCGGCGGCAAAGGCGCCGTGCATCATCAGCAACAGGCTGAGCACGCATGCTTTGATCAATGTCTTCATGGCAGTTTCCCGGTCAAGATAAGCGTCGTTCAAAACAGGCCCTTGTTCGCGTCGAACAATTGCTGAACGTCTTTTTCAACCTTGACCAGAATCTCGTGCTTGATATTCACGGTCATGTTGATTTCGATGGGTTTATCGGGTGCCTCGAGGCGTACGGTTGGCGAACACGCGCCAAGCAGCAGCACCAGCGCAGCAAGGGCAAGCAGGGGGGATTTCCTGGGCATCGGCGTGCTCCGCAAGTGGGGACCAGGCAAGCATAACAAACTCATTCCAGTTTGCCTGATTGCAATTGTTCCAGAATGTGACGGTTGAAGTCGCCGGAGAAGAGCGCCGCGCGGAACAGCCCCGGCAGTTGTCCGTTGATGTTGAGTCGAAAACGTACCGGATAGCCGCTGTAGAAATCGGGGTTGCTGCCTTCCAGCGTGGCTCGGGTGCGGTAAGCGCCCTCGGACCCATACCACAGGCGCACGCCAAGCTGCTGGAAGTGGAAGTTGCGCAAGGCCTGCAGGCCGGGGTTGTCGGGCGTGAGCAGCGGCGGCGTGTACTTGATCGTGCCGCCGCCGGCGCTGCTCAGTTCGCCATTGTCGACTTCGACGCCGCCGTCGCGCCAGGCGATCGGCAGGACGCCGCCGAGCTGGCCGCTTCCCGACAGGTCCTGAACCTGAAGCAGCGCGAGCAGCTGACCAAGGTCGATCTGGCGAACTTGCAGGGGCAGGGTTTTTTCCGACGGCGGCCAGGGCAGGTCAAGCGGCTCGCTGCCCACACTGCCGCCGAGCAGCTTGACCTGCAGCGCGCGCACGCTCAGCGTCTGCGCCGCCAGCGCCAGGTCGACGTCGAGATCGGACAGCGACGTGCCGGTAGCCAGCTTGCCGTCCCGTGCGGCCAGCTGAAGACGGCCGCGTAGCGGCTGCAGGCCGTCGAGCTGCAGCGTGGTGCGCAAGCCTTCCACCCGCGCTCGCTCCCAGCCCAGGGCGACTGCGCGTGCCTGCAGCTTTCCCTTGACGTCGAAGCGCGGCGTCGACTTGGTGCACCAGTCCACCGTAAAGTGCGCATCGGCTTCGCCCGCCAGCAGGGCGAGCTTGAGCAGGGCGGGTGGACGCGGCTGCAGCAGTTGGCCGAGCTTCGGCAGGTTTTGCTGCGTGGCGAGCGTCGCCTTGCCGCAACCGCGCTCGAGTGCATGCGAGCCGGCAAAGCTGAGGACGTCCATCTGCTGCAGGCGCAGGGTGCCGTCGGCGCGCAAAGCGTCGCCATCGAGGCGCAAGCGGGCGCGCAGGTCGGGGGAGGGCCAGTTGCCGATGTGGAGCGCGTCGGCGGAAAGTAGCAATTCGCCTTCTGCCTCGCCTGCCCCGCCTTTGTTGGGTGCGTCGCCTGCGTCGCCTGGCGCACTGCGCCCGGCCGGACGGAAGCGCAGCAGTTGCAGGCGGCTTGCGCCGAGCGTCAGCGTTTTGTCGGGGCGGCCAGCCAGCACCGCGGTCAGTTGCGGGCTGCTCGCTTCGCCCTGCACGACCAGGCTCGGCCCGAAAGGATCGTCCGCCTTGGCCAGCGCGACGGCCTTGACCTGCCAGGTGCTCGCGTTCACGCGCAGCGGCGGATCACTCAACCACGACAGGCGTCCGACGCCGACCTGCATGGTTAGCTCGCTGCGTACCTCGGTCGACCGGGACCAGTGCAGGGTGGCGTCGCCCGTCGCCTTCATCTCTCCGACCCGCATCGTCTTCTGTTGCCATGGTGGCAGCTGCCCCTGGAGTCGCAATTGTGCGTCGGCGCTGTTCCAGTCCGCCAGGTCTGTCCCGCCGTGCAGCGTCAGGCGCCGCAGCGCAGCGTGCCAGTGTCCCCATTGCGGCGATTGCACGGCAAACGCCAGTTCGCCCTCGCTGACCGCCACCCCGTTGTCGTGGCGAATGGCGAAAGCCGTCTCCTGGCGACCGCTGGCGTGCAGTGCTTGCTCGCCGTCGAGCGCCAGCTGCCAGCGCAGCCCCGGCAGCAATTCGAGCTGCGCCGCGGGCGGCTGCCAGGCAAAGCGCAGCTTGCCCGAAAGCTCGAGCGCCAGCGGCGCTGTCGTCGCCTGCAGGTGGGTATCGGCAAATTCGGCTTCGCCGCTGAGCGCACGCACGCTGCCGGCCATCTCGCCCAGCAGCGCTTCGGCTTGCAGCCTGACGCTGCCACCAATTTCGCCCGGCGGCAGGGCAAGGCCCAGGTGGCGCCCCAGTGCCGCCAGCACAGGCAGCGGCAATTGGGCGAGTAGCGTGGCGGCTTGCTGCGTGGGTTGGCGGCCGATGGACAGGCGGGCGTCCGCCGCCGGGCCGGCGGCCGGCAACCACTCGGCATGGATTTCGAGCGCCGTGTCGGGAGCTTGCGGAGCAATCGCTGTAATCCGCAGGAGGTCGGCATCTGGCCGGAATTCCGCCTGCCATTGCCCCGCCGTTTGCCGCAGGCGGAAGTCGCCACGCGCTTCCAGTCGCGGCCGCTCCGGCCGGTCGGGCCAGGTAACGGTCACCCGCAGGTCGCGGACCTGTGCTTCGCCGAGCGGCAGATCCGGCCACTCGAGCAGCGGCCAGGGGGAGGGCGGCGCCGTCTGCCCAGTGAGTAACTCCAACTCGCCGCTGGCCACGTCCAGGCGTTCCACCTGGCCACCGGGCAGCGAGTAGTCGATGGCGATATTGTGCAGGGCGATGCGGTAACGGTCGCCGCCGGCGCTTTGATAGACGGCGCGCACTTCGCGCAGGCGCGCATGGTCGCCGCCGACCTCCTCGACATCGACCTGCAATTCCTCGAGGCCCGGGACGGCCAGCCAGTGCTCCGCCGCCAGGCCGAGCAGTCGCGGCAGGGCCAGCCACAGCAGCAGTAGTACGAGGAGTGAGGGCAGCAGCACCGCCAGCAGCCGGCGGGCAGCGCCTGGTAAGCGAATCGGAGGCATCCGCCGAGGATACCCGCCCGGCGGCCAGGCGGAAACTGCAGCTTGATGTCAGGTGATCGGCCCATGTCCTCCATCCAGGGCGGAGCGCCTGTGCGTTTGGCAATGGGAAGCCGCCGTTCCGACAGGTCTGCCAGGCCGATTCAGTTCTTGGCCACCCACCGGCTGTGCTTCCTGGCTACAGACTCACCCCAGCCGTCCAATCTTGGCGCTGGCGGTCTCGAGGTGATGTTCCAGCGCGGCGATGCACGGTTCAAAGCGGTGGCTGAACCCTGTCGCGGCCATGAGCCGGGCGAGGAACCGTTGCGCCAGTTCTTCTGCCCGCCGCCAGGTTTCGTTGGCCACACTGGCGTGAATGCTCGCCTCGGAGATGGTGTCCGGCAAGCCGCCCCCACTGCGGGGCGCGAAGCTCATCGGCGTCATGTCGTAGGCTGGTGCAAGCTCATACGGCCGACCGTGTTCGGAGACGAATGACAAGTTGCCGCTGTGCATGTCGGTGTTGCCGATCAGGGTGCCAAAGGCCCACAAGAGGTCTGCGCCGTCCGCTGCGTCTGGACGGATCTGGCCGTCAACAGCAAGGCGGCGCGCAATGACTGGCCAGCCGCCTGTTCCTGCCCCAACGAACTCGGCATCCAGCGCGGCCAAAGAGATCAGCGCGCGCCGACCCAGGTTGCCGATGCGGTCAAAACGCTCGACCTCGAGGAAGCGCTGAGCGCCGTGGTCCACGCCACGGTCAAATACCTGCGTCTTGGCAGCAGCGATGCCGGCTTCGCGCAGCGTCTCCAGTGCCAGGTGTTCGGCCAGCAGCAGATCGCGCCAGCGCTCGCTTACGGGTCCTTCCTCCAACTCGCTGAACTTCACGAGAACGTGCCGAGGCCCATCTGGCGTCATGGCTCTGGTGGTGAACTTCGGCTGCTCGCCGCCCGCTGACGAGCCAGGGTTCTCAGCGTCGGCGGCTTCCAGCGCCAAGCGGGCATATTCCTCGGTCTTCTGTCCCTCGGAGATTGGATCGGGAACAGGCGCAGTGAGAAAACGATCCCTCGCAATATCGCCCAGTAACAGATTCCCCACCACATCATGGCCATGCACCAGCAGCGCCCGCAAGGCGTGGGTGTCGGTCCACTCGCTGAGCCGCTCCGGTAGGCCAAGTTCAGGGCCATGGCGAGCAGCGTACCTCCGGCCAAGATATCCTTGCGGGCGCATGTCGAACAAGCACCACGGCAATCCGTCGCTGTGCAGGGTCACACCGTCCTCCTGGCACATGGCGAATCCTTCGGGACGGACTGGCGTCAGCCTTCCCAGTTGCCGGATCCGGCCTTCTGCATCGACCCGATAGACCGGGATGTCCGGCAACCCGCGCGCGCTATCGCGTAGCGTGTATTGAATTGATCGCGCCGCTCCTATGCGTATGACTTCG
>NZ_JAVTWB010000110.1:0-2369 GCF_032229525.1 Accumulibacter sp.
TGCCCTCCGAAGGCAGGGGTCGGACGTTCGAATCGTCTCGGGCGTGCCACTCAGACATCGAACTGGGCCCTTCGTTGGAAGGGCCTTTTTCATTTGTCAGAAAGGGAGTGCTGTCCCGAGGTTTCCGTAGGGGCCTGCGGAGAGCGAGTCTACTTTGTGCAGAACAACGGGCACCGACACGACGATGTGCCGCGCCGGCGGCCCACCGCCTGCACACCCCTCGACTACGACAACACGCGAATGATCGAATCCATCCTGCTTGCCGCAACGCGCATCTCCACCTTCTATGGTCAGCAGCCGCTGACCAACGCCAGCGGATTTTTCTTCGAGCGCGGCCTTCGGCTGTTCCTGGTTACCAGTCGACACGTGCTGTTCGACAAACCCAGTCAGCACTTCCCGGACCGCATCGAGATCGAACTGCATATCAACCCGGACAACATCGCCGAGGCGATCGCATTTTCGATGCCCCTGTACGAGGGGGACGGTCAGCGGAGCTGGCGCCAGGGTCTCGATACGGCGGGCGACATTGACGTTGCGGTCATCGAGATCAACCGCGCAGCGCTACCGGGAAGTCTGGTCTACCGGGCCTTCAACCCCGCACATCTTGCCGGCCCTGCCGATCAGGTGGAGGTGGGCAGCTCGCTGCTGGTGGTGGGCTTCCCGCTCGGGTTCCATGACAACCTGCACCACATGCCGGTGGTGCGCCAGGCGATCGTCGCCTCTTCCTTCGGGCTGCGTTTTGAGGGGGAAGGCTATTTCCTCACGGATGCCCGGACTCACCGGGGAACCAGCGGTGCGCCAGTGGTGATGCGCGCTCCCGCAGCGGACGCTGGCCATCACGATCTGCCGTGGATACTGCTTGGCGTGCACTCGGCACGACTCGATGTCGGCGCGCGCGACCCGAATCAGGACGAAGCTCTCGGCCTCAACTGTGCCTGGTACGCGGACATCCTGCTGACCCTGACCGAGGCCTGAGCAGGGCACCGGCTGACGACTTCGCCGACCGCCAATTGATGACGGGGCTGCTGGGCACCTGACCGCCGGGACAACCGACCTTACTGCGGGACGACGCGGGCCTCTTGCCCTGAGCCCTCGATGTAAACCGCCTGTCCGTGACGGAGGTTTCGGTTCTCCGGCTGAGTCACCGTAACCAGCACACCATTGCTCAGACGTACGACGACCTGCTGCCCGGGTTCTGGCTGACTGTTGCGCTTCTGTACTTCGTGGCCCGCCACAGCCCCTCCTATGGCACCGACCACCATCGCCACATCGCGCCCGGTGCCGCCGCCGATCAGACTGCCGACACCGAGCCCGACCAAGCCACCGACGACAGCCCCGACGCCGACTTGCTGGTTGCTCTCCAGTTGTAGCGGCGTGATCTGTTCGATCTTGCCGCGACGGATTTCCAGCGCACCGGGCTGAGTACCCGACGTGACACACGCGCTCAGCGCCAGCAGCATCGCCAGTACGGAAATAAAGGACATCCCACGTTTAAAGATGCTCAGCATTGGCGGCGCCTCCTTGTGTCCTGGTGTTGTTACCAAGGGGCGAGGGAGATCCGCCCCTTATCGCTACTTGACCGGCGCCGGCACCTCAGCGAGTTTCTGCTCGATCCGCGCCAGCGGAATGGCGCCCGGAATACGCTCGCCATCGCCAAAGAAGATCGTCGGCGTACCGTTGATTGCCAGCTTGCGGCCGGTCTCGAGGCTCTTCTTGACCGCTGTGGTATCGCAATCGCCCTTGCCGCCGGGTGCCTTGCCATCGATCATCCATTCGTTCCAGGCCTTGGCCCTGTCCGCTGAGCACCAGATCCGATTGGACTTTTCCAGCGAATCCGGCGAGAGAATCGGATAGAGGAAGGTGTAGATGGTCACGTTGTCCAGTTTGGCCAGTTCCTGCGCCAGCTTCTTGCAGTAGCCGCAGTTCGGGTCTTCAAAGGTCGCGAAAACACGTTTGCCATTGCCGCGTACCAGCTTGACCGCCATGCTGAGTGGCAAATCGGAGAACTTTATCGCGGTAAGCTTCTGCATCCGCTCGTTGGTCACGTTCTTCATCGTTTTGCCATCGATCAGCGTCCCGAGGAGCAGCGCCGAAACCTGCTCGTCGGTGTAGAGGATCTGGCCATCGGCGTAGACTTCATAGAGCCCGAGATAGGGGGTCTTGGTAACGCTGGTGACCGTACTGCCGAGCTTGCCTTCAACCGCCTTTTTCACGCTCGCCTCGTCCGCCAGGGTGGGAAGACTGAGAACGGCGGCAAGGGCGAGTGGCACGAGTTTTTGGTACATCTGTTTTCTCCGGATTTGAAGTGTTGGTATGTCAGAAGGCGCCGATGGCGTAGCGCACAAGCGAATTCTTTAGGACTGGCAAAA
>NZ_JAVTWB010000110.1:2469-11709 GCF_032229525.1 Accumulibacter sp.
TGTCAGAAGGCGCCGATGGCGTAGCGCACAAGCGAATTCTTTAGGACTGGCAAAACGTTCGTCAGGTTCATTCCCAGATTGCGCAAAGGCTTGAGCCCCGGGAAGTCCTGCCGGAAGAGCTGGTGAAGCGTGTGCGTGGTGGTCTGCATGAGCAGAGTTTCTTCTCGCCTTTCGCGCTGATAGCGGCGAAGCAGGCGCTCGTTGCCAAGATCTTGCCACGCCGGCGTCGCAGCCAGCAGAGTGGCCAGTGCTCTGGCGTCCTGGTAACCGAGGTTGATGCCGTGCCCGGAAAGCGGGTGGATGCCGTGCGCCGCATCGCCGATCAGGGCCAGGCGGTGCGCAACGATCCGTGGCACGCGCATCAAGCTTAACGGAAAGGCTGCGGCAGGTGTGATCAGCTCGAAGGTGCCCAACTGGTGCTTGCCAGCGGCGGCAACCCGAGCGCATAGATCTTCTGCCGACAGGGCCAACAGCTCCCTGGCGTGCGCGTCGGGAGTGGACCAGACGATCGAAATGCGATTTCCCGCCAGCGGCAGCCAGGCCAGTACCCCATCATCGCGAAACCACTGCCGTGCAACGCCGCGATGCGGGCGCTGACACGCCAGATTGGCCACCAGACCCATTTCACCATAAGGCGTGTTGATCGCTGGCAGGCCAAACGCCTGGCGTACCCAGGACTCCCGCCCATCAGCGCCGATCAGCAGCCGCGTCGACGCCGCCTTGCCGTCAGCCAAGGTCAGCACGACTGCATCGGCGCTCACCACCAGAGCTTGGGGCGTCGCTGGACAGAGTACGGTGACGTTAGCTTGTCGCTTGACGTTTTCCCAGAGCTCGCACGCCATCAGCGATGATTCAAGGATCCAGCCCAGTTCGGGGAGGCCCGCTTCATAAGCCGAGAAATCGAGTTCCGCCCCCCTGTCGCCAAATATCTCCATGGCATGGATCGGAGCGAGCCGCTCTGTCGCCAGGTGCTTCCAGACACCGATCTCCTCCAGGAAGGCAGCATTGGCCGGCGAAACCGCGTACACACGCGCATCCCAACCCGACGGGCGGGACGGGGCACGATGCTCAACCAGAGCGATTCTGAGGCGCGTGTCGCGCAGAGCACACGCCAGCGAAAGACCTGCCAGACCACCACCCACGATAACAACGTCGAATTCTGCAGCTAGCATGCAATGGGGCTCAAAAAGAGAATAGGCGTGCGTCGCACAACCCGGGTTTTACAAGTGCTGCCAAGGATGCTAGAAGTCCACACTCATGGACTTCACTGCCAAGCCAGCTGGCCACGCTTACTTTCCTGCCATTGTTCGTACCGAGCACGATTCACCGATCGATGCGCTGGTCGCCGCGTGCGTGCCGCGTCACGAGGCGATGAATTTGGTTGCCGCCTCCTGGGCAGACGAAGACTCGAGTTGCCTGGTGGCCAGTGTTGACGGCGGCCGCCCGGTCGTCGTGCTGCGCACCCCGGGCGGGCGCTGGGCTGCCTGCAACGCCTTCGTCGCCGTGCTCTATTCAACTCCGCAGCAGGCCGACCGACGCTTGGGCGAACTGCTCAAAGGGCAGCGCCATGGTTACGTCGCTTGCCTACCGGCTTGGCGGACCGCCCAGCGCGGGCCGCGCCCATGCCCTGTTGGCTAACCCGGCGGATGTTGAAAACTGGCAGCCCGCCATCCTGGCAGTGGCGGGGCCGTGGACGCTGGCTTTAGCAAGAAAATCCTCACCCGGCAATGAAAAACCGGCCCTGCTATCAGGGCCGGCAATAACGGGTCGGCAGCAGGGAAAAGACCAGGGCTCAGCCCTTGAGGCACTCACTCATGAACTGCTGGCGCTCGTCGCCCTTCAGCGCCTGGCTACCGGCTTCCGCATTACACCCGGTCATCTTGTTTTACTGACTCGCTTTCGCCGGCGCTGCCTTGAGACAATTGCTCATGAACTGCTTGCGTCCATCGCCGGCCAAGGCTTTTTCTTTGGCCTCTGCATTGCAGGCTTTCATTTTTTCCTGCTGCGCTTTCTGAGCTGGCGAGGGTTCCTTCTTCGCGTCGGCAGCATAGGCGCTGCCAGTGGCGAAAAGTAGAGCGACAAGAGCGATCACGGCTTTCATCGGAGTTACTCCTTTTTTGTTGGCGAAGTCCCGTGATTAGGCCACTGCTACAGGTCTTCGTCAAGCAGCGCCTGCTGCTGGCGGTCAATGAAATCACCCATGCTGTCGATGCCACGCAACTGAAGGATGCTGTTGCGTACCGCAGCTTCGAGCAGCACGGCGATGTTGCGCCCGGCAGCGACCGGGATGACGACCTTGCGTATGGCAAGGCCGAGAATGTCCTGCGACTGGGCGTCAAGCGGCAAGCGCGGACCGTCGGTGCCGCTGAGCGGCCTTTGCAGATGGGCAATCAGTTTCAGCTTCATCTTCCGACGCGATGCCGTCTCGCCGAAGATGGTGCGGATGTTGAGCAAGCCGAGGCCACGCACCTCAAGGTAGTCTCGCAGCATACTTGGGCAGCGCCCCTCGATCGTCGTCGGTGCGATACACGCCAGCTCAACGACGTCGTCGGCAACCAGACCATGGCCGCGCGAAATCAGCTCCAGCGCCAGTTCGCTCTTGCCGACACCCGAATCGCCGGTGATCAGGACGCCCATCCCGAAGACATCCATCAATACGCCATGCATTGACGTTGATCCGGCGAGGCGGCGCGAAAGGTAGATGCGCAACAAATCGATCACCGCCGAACAGGGCTTGGAAGTGACAAACAGCGGCGTTTGCGTCGACTCGCAGGCATCCCGAATCGCCGGCAGGATCTCAAGATTGTCAGCAATGATCAGGGCGGGCGGCCTGGCGGCCATCAGCTCCCGCATCTGTTGGCGCAAGCGCTCAGCGGTAACTCGAAGCGCCCAGGCTTGTTCGGCCCTGCCGATCACCTGCAGCCGCTCGGGATGAATCAGGTTCAGGTGGCCGACCACGTCGGCACCGTAATTGCTTTGCTCCTTGAGTTCGATCTGCCGGTCAACGCCAACGGCAACGACCCAGGACAGTTTCAGTTTGTCGCGGTGATCCTCGTACAGCTGGACCACACTAAACTGACGCGGAACGTTCATGTCCCTTCGGCGAAAATCTGGCGAATCCCACTTGCATCGACGGCGTTGGAAAGGGCATCGCGACACGCTCGGTCGGAGAAATGCTGCGCCAGCTCGGAGAGGATTTCCAGGTGCTGCTCGGTCGCCACTTCAGGGACCAACAGGACGAACAAGAGTGAAACCGGCTTTCCGTCCGGGGAATCAAATGGCACCGGGGTCGCCAGCCGCAGGAAGGCACCGGTTGCATCTTTCAGACCCTTGATCCTGCCATGTGGAATGGCCACACCTTGTCCCAGGCCGGTCGAACCCAGCTTCTCGCGCGCAAAAAGACTGTCGAACACGGTACTGCGCGCGATTCCGAGGTAGTTTTCAAAAAGAAGCCCCACGTGTTCAAAGGCGCGTTTCTTGCTGCTCGCGTCTAGATCAAGAATGATGTTTTCGAGGGGTAACAACTGGGTAATCTGGCTCATGCGACAAAAACCCGAAAAAGGCTGACACGGTTAAGTTGAAGCGAGGAAGCGCACGGATCGACCGGCAAATGCAGCCGGCCGACCCGCGCGCAGACTGTACTCCGATCACTCCACGACGATGTGGTCGGTAATCTTGCGCCCGCGATGATGATCCTGCAACTTCTGCTTGTATTTCTGGACCTGGCGCTCAAGTTTGTCGACCAGGCCATCCACTGCTGCATAGAGATCTTCGTCAACGGATTCGACGTAAACATCCTTGCCTGCGAGGTGAACGGTCACTTCAGCTTTCTGCTTCAGTTTTTCCACCGACAGAATCACGTTCACGTCTATCAGGTTATCGAAGTGACGGATGATCCGCTCGAGCTTGCCGGTGACATAATCGCGTAGGGCCGGCGTGATCTCGAGGTGGTGTCCACTGACTTGCAGGTTCATGATGTGGCTCCTTCTTCTAGATGGACTTGCGTAAGTTGACCGGCGGGATACTGAGCGCCTCACGGTATTTTGCTATCGTTCGCCGTGCGACAACAATGCCCTGCTGACCAAGAACTTCGGATATTTGGCTATCCGAAAGCGGCTTCTTCGGTTCTTCGGCGCTGATCAGCTGCTTGATCAGCGCGCGAATGGCCGTTGCTGAACACGCCCCGCCAGCATCCGTGCCGACGTGGCTGCCAAAGAAATACTTCAGTTCAAAAATCCCGCGCGGCGTCGCCATGTATTTCTGTGTCGTTACCCGCGAGATGGTCGACTCATGCAGCCCCAGCACATCGGCAATTTCACGCAACACCAATGGCCTCATCGCGACTTCGCCATGATCCAGAAACTGGCGCTGGCGTTCGACGATAGCCTGCGCCACCCGCAGGATAGTGTCAAACCGTTGTTGTACGTTCCTGATCAGCCAACGCGCCTCCTGAAGCTGACCGGCGAGGCCTGATCCCCGCTGCCTGGAGAGAATCTGAGCGTACAGGCTGTTGATCCGCAAACGCGGAAAAGCGTCCGAATTGACGTTCACTGACCATTGCCCGCGAATCTTGCGCACCACCACATCAGGCGAAATGTAGCGCGTGTCAGAAGAGCCGTATTGCGCACCTGGGCGCGGATTCAGGCTGCAGATGAGCAGATGCGCAGCGCGCAGCGCATCGTCGTCACAACCGGTCTGTTTCTTGAGTTTGAGAAAGTCGTGGCTGGCCAGCAGTTCCAGACCATGGTTGACGATTTCCAGCGCCAGCGTCCGGGTGCGATCGACCGGCAAGACCGCCAGTTGCAGAGACAGGCATTCCTGCGCGCTGCGCGCACCGACACCGGTCGGATCGAAATGCTGCAGATGATTGAGTGCAATTTGCAACTCTTCCAGTTCGATCTCGAGCTCCACGGGCATGGTTTCCGCGACGTCATCGAGTGACTGGGTGAGGTAGCCGTCGTCATCCAGCGCATCGATCAGACAGCGCACCAGAACGCGGTCACGATCGGAGAGAGTCATCAAGCCAAGCTGCCACAACAGGTGTTCACGCAAGGACACGGTCGCTGCCTGGACATCCTGATAGTCACTGTCTTCGTCATCAAAGGAGCCCGAGGAGCCGACGTAGCCGCCTTCTTCGCCGGGCCAGCTTTCGTCATCGGAAAACGACTGCTCGGTGTGCTCGTTGGCCACGCCAGGGTCGGCGAACTCTTCATCGCTGCTGCCCACTGGCAACGACTCCGGCTGGGCGTACTCCTCTTCACGCTCCAGTAGCGGGTTCTCCAACAGGTATTTTTCGAGCTCCTGTTCGAGTTCGATGGTCGACAGTTGCAGCAGTTTGATCGACTGCTGGAGCTGCGGGGTCAACGCGAGATGTTGGGAGAGTTTTAGCTGGAGGGACGGTTTCATTTACAGAACCGGGTGAGCCACCGCGTCGGCAGGGGAAAACTGCCCATATGCTTCTCGAATTGTGGCTGGAGGACCGTTGGCTTCAGAGGCGGAAGTTCTCACCCAGATAGACCTTGCGGACGTTTTCATTATAAATGATTTCGTCTGGCCGACCAGCGGCAAGGACGTTACCCTCGTTGATGATGTAGGCGTGATCACAGATGCCGAGGGTTTCGCGGACGTTGTGGTCGGTAATCAGGACGCCAATGCCGCGCTCCTTGAGAAAACGGATGATCTTCTGGATGTCGAGGACAGCGATCGGGTCCACACCGGCAAAGGGCTCGTCAAGCAGGATGAAGCGCGGACCGGTGGCCAACGCCCGCGCGATTTCTACGCGCCGACGTTCGCCCCCGGAGAGCGAAGTCGCCGGACTGTGGCGAAGGTGGCTGATATGCAGCTCTTCGAGCAGGCCTTCCGTGCGCCCATCGATTTCGTCCACCGGCAGCTTCTGCAGTTCGAGAACTGCCTTGATGTTCTCGCTGACGGTCAACTTGCGAAAAACGGAAGCTTCCTGGGGCAGATAGGAGACGCCCCGTTGGGCACGCTTGTGCATCGGCAGACGCGTCAGTTTCTCCCCATCGAGCTGAACCTCGCCGCCGTCACAGGCGACGAGACCGACGACCATGTAGAAACAGGTCGTCTTGCCGGCGCCGTTAGGACCGAGCAGGCCAACGACCTCGCCGCTGACCACTTCGAAGGAGACATCATGAACCACCGTACGCGCCTTGTAACGCTTCTGGAGGTGGTGTGTAGACAGTGTGCTCTTTGTGTCTGACATCTCTCAATCATCTTCAAGATCGCCGCGCAAGACGCGGCGGACCGTTTCACCGGAAAAACCCCGGCCCACCAGGAACCGTATCTGACGACTACGTTCGACGGCATCGCCCGCGACGCAGGGCTGATTACCGAACCTCCGCAGCCAGACCTGACGCGCCCTGACCAACTCGTCCTCGGCACCGGCGAGAGCAAGCTTCACCAGCTCGCCGGAGACGCCTTTCGAGCGAAGTTCGTAAGCCAGCCGTGCATCACCCACCCGCGCACTGCGCGAATGAACCCGCGCTGCCGCATAACGTTCGTCGGACAACAGCGACCTTGCCGCCAGATCGTCGAGCAATGCGTCAAGCTGCTGCGCGGAGTCGGCATGCGGTGAAAGCTTGTGCGCCAGCTCCACTCGCGCATGGTCGCGACGCGCCAGCATGCGCAGAGCCTTCTCGCGCAGCGAGACGTTCATCCCGGGAGCACTACGGCGTCACCGTCGAGGTCAGAGACGGGACTTTCACCGCCGCACGGATCTTTGCCTCTATCTCTTCGGCAATTTGCGGCTTGCTCTTGAGATACTCACGGGCATTGTCCTTGCCTTGTCCGATCTTCTCACCGTTGTAGGCGTACCAGGAACCCGATTTTTCAATCAGTTTGTGCAGTACCCCAAGTTCGACGATCTCCCCTTCGCGCGAGATTCCTTCACCGTAGAGGATGTCGAAGATCGCTTCGCGGAAGGGGGGTGCGACCTTGTTCTTGACCACCTTGACTCTGGTTTCGTTGCCGATCACCTCGTCGCCCCTCTTGATGCCGCCAATACGGCGAATGTCGAGGCGAACCGAAGCGTAGAACTTCAGCGCGTTACCGCCGGTGGTGGTTTCCGGGCTGCCGAACATGACCCCGATCTTCATGCGGATCTGGTTGATGAAGATGACCAGGGTGTTGGTGCGATTGATGTTGGCCGTCAGCTTGCGCAGCGCCTGGCTCATCAGGCGTGCTTGCAGGCCGGGCAGGGAATCGCCCATCTCCCCCTCAATTTCGGCTTTTGGCACCAGTGCTGCCACCGAATCGATCACCACCACGTCGACGCTCGCCGAACGCACCAGCATGTCGGTGATCTCCAGCGCCTGCTCGCCGGTATCCGGCTGAGAGATGAGAAGCTCATCCAGGTTCACGCCGAGCTTCTGCGCATAGCCCGGGTCGAGAGCGTGCTCGGCGTCGATGAAAGCTGCCGTGCCACCGAGTTTTTGCATTTCGGCGATGACCTGCAGGGTCAATGTCGTCTTGCCCGAGGATTCGGGACCATAGATCTCGACCACCCGACCGCGTGGCAGTCCGCCGATACCCAGGGCGATGTCAAGCCCCAGCGAGCCGGTGGAAACGACCGGGACGTCGGTCACGACGCTGCCCTCACCCATCTTCATGATCGAACCCTTGCCAAACTGCTTTTCGATCTGGGCCAACGCTGCAGCCAGTGCCTTTGCCTTGTTGTCGTCCATTGCCTGTCCTTTCCCTTGATTGAGCCGATTATCCCATGTTCGACCGCACTGAACACGCCACGATCAGCACCGTTGAAGACTGTAATTATATACAGTGTAGACGAAATGGATAGCAGCAGCCTTGTTCAGCGCACGCGGGGGAGACAGCTTTCCAGCAAGCCAATCAGGATCAGCAACTCATGCCCCGTGCTCGGGGCAAAGTCTCTTCGCCCCCGTCGCGGTGGTCACGCAAGAGTTTGTTGAGGTAGGCGAGGGATTCGGGCGAGCCCCCGGTGCGCGAAATCTCGCGCGCAAGGTGCGGCAGTAGTCCAATTGTGGGCAAACGTGGCAGCAGTTGCTCAAGCGATGCAAGCTGCGCGTCGTTGAGCGAAACGCCTGATCCCAGCGTATCGCCGACCGCTTCCCCGCCCGCCGGAGCGACGTTGAAATAGCACCTGAGTTCCACGCCGAGAGCTTCGAAGGCGTCGCGCTGCTCGGTCCTCCAACAGACCTCGAGCGGCTTCAGCCACGGCGTCACTGCGGCCAACGGGTGGCACTCGACGAATTCCGCCAAGGCCGATGCCACCCCCTCGATGCGGCCGGCAGGAAGCATGATTTCGGCAAGTTCGAGTACTCTCGTGACCTCACCGGCACCGCCCCTGACAGGGACGCGAGGCGGCTTGAGGCGGCACCACGCCAACCGTCTGCGTCTGCGCCTGAAGAGCCTCGGTAAGCGGCGCCGTGGCCAATGCGGAGCGGACGACCGGCGGCGCCACCCTGCGCTTTCCCATCGGACGGGTGGTCTGTTTCGCCGGACGGTTTCGCGGGCACCACAACTACCAGCAAAGGGGACTACCGGCCGGCCTGGCGGCGAAAAAACCAGACCAGGAAGGCAATCACCCCGAGCACGGACGCCATGCCCAGCCACCAGTCCGTTATTTCGGCTGCGGACGCGTCGTCGATCGGAGCAATCGGCGGTGACAGCGATCTTTGCGCTTGGCCGGAAATGGTCGCCGGAGCGCTGAGCGCCACTGTCGTCGGTAGCGCGATCCGCGCTTGCTCTCCCGGCCTGGCCTGTCGCTCGGCCTTCCGCCGCAACGCCGCCAGAGCCGCCTCGATGTGGCGGAGTTGTGCCGCAACCGCCAACTGTTGCCGAGCCTGAGCGTAGAGCGTCGCTGCCAGTTCGTTCGCGACACGCAGCCGCGCGCGCTTGTCGTCAGTCGTTCGGCGCAGCAGATCGGTGGATGGCCTGGTACTCAAGCGCAAGAACAAGTCGCCGCGAGAGGCGGAATCGACACCCGCTTGGGCGACCGGCACGGTACTGATGAGGCGAGCGGGCGAACCGCGCTGTTGTGGCGCGATGACACCTTCGCTGTCGCCGGCCAACGCATCCCCCGCGCTCGAGCGCTCGCCGAGAGGCGACGAAACGGTCACCTTGCCAGGGTCGACGGCCTCGACCTCCCCCGCGGCCAGCAAGATAATTGGCAGCAAGGACGAAACAAGCGACAAAAAGGGGAGCTTCACGATTGGCAAGCGCATGGCAAGGCGGCAGGGCAGA
>NZ_JAVTWB010000111.1:0-10422 GCF_032229525.1 Accumulibacter sp.
GGTGTTATTTTAGTCACTTTTGAAATCTCTCACGGTTCCCCGGGAAGGTCGGCATGTCTTTGTCGCTGCACTACCTCGACCCGCGTCGCAGCCTCGCCGCCGCTATCGGCTGGCTGGTCCTGGCGCTGTCACTGGGCCTCGCGCTGGTCGCCAGCGCGTGGGTCGGCGGAATCGTCCGCAGCGACCTGCTCGACCTGCGTGGCCGCCAGCTGGACAGAACCGCCGATCGACTCATCGCCGACCTGAACCTCAACCTGGCGCTGCGCGTGCGCTCGGTGCGAGCGCTGGCGGTGATGCTTGGCGCCGAGCTTCGTGACGAAAATCAAACGCTTCTACATCGAATTCTCGGCAACCTGCAGCAGGCATCTCCCGAGTTCGAGACCATCGCGCTGGCCAACCCGCAAGGCCGCGTGCTGGTAGCCACCGACAGTTCACTCGAGGGCACCAGCGTCGGCGACCGCGAATGGTTTGTGTTTGGGCGGCAGGAGTCGAAGAAAGGCGAGGTGCGTCTGCTGCCGATGTTGCAGCAAACGCTGTCCGGAGTCGCCGCCGGGGTCTCGGGCTCGTTTGTCGGATTGATCGCGGCGGTGGTCGACGACCAGGGAGAGATGGTCGGCTTGGTCGGCACGCGACTAAGCGTGTTGTGGCTGCTCGATTTTGCCGATAGTCTGCAGGGCGAATTGCGCGGCGCGGCGGGCACGCAAGCGCTGCTCCTGGATCGCGACGGCGTGGTGCTGGTCGGATCGGAGGGTCTGAAGGGCAAGCGCCTGGGCGTTCCCGGCGACTCGCCGGAGCGCGCGGCGCCCGCGCCTGCGCGAGAGCTGGTGGCTAACAGCACTGCCCATCCGGCGCGCGTCGAGCGGCTGGCGGACGGCAAGCGCTATCTCGTTGCGCATGCCAGCCCGGCCGCCGGCGATGCCCTGAATACGCTCGGCTGGCGGGTCGTCGTCCTGCAACCGGTGCAGGACGCCGGGCAGGGTGACCGCCTGATGCAGATTCAGATCACCGCGGTCCTGCTCGGCCTGGGAGCGCTCGCTGCGCTGCTCGGCGTTTTCCTGGCGCATCGTGTGACGCGTGACCTTAACGCCATTACACGCTCGGCCGACGCGGTCCGCCGCGGGGCTACGCAGCAGATCAGCGTGCCGCCGGGGCATAGTGAAGCGGCACGCCTGGGGGGCGCGCTTAACGCGTTGCTGGGTTCGCTGCAGCGGGAGCGTGCTGCGCTGCAGACGCTCAATGCCGAGCTCGACCAGCGGGTGGTCGCACGCACCCGTGAAGTCGAGCGCCTGGCCGAGCAGGAGCGCTACGCTGCTGTGGTCCGCGAGCGACTGAAGATCGCGCGCGACCTGCACGACACGCTGGCCCATTCGATGATGGCCATGCTCAGCGAGGTGAGGCTTCTGAAGAGACTGTGGAGCAGCCACCCCGAGGCCATGGCGGAGGAATTGGCGCGTGCCGAGAAAGCAGCGCACGAGGGCCTGCAGGAAGCGCGCGCGGCAATCACGGCGATGCGCTTCAACCCGGTGCGCGACGTCGGGCTGGCCACGGCACTGGGCGATTTCGTCGAGCGTTTCGTCGAACGTAGCGGCATTCCGGTCGACTATGCGAGCGACGCGGCGCGCGGCACGCTCGCCGACGAACGCGCCGAGACGTTGTTTCGCATGGCCGAAGAAGCGCTGCGCAACGTCGAGCGTCACGCCCGCGCGACGCGGGTGACGGTGTCCCTCGAGAGGCATCCCGGCGGCGACGGTGCGACGCTGACGATCAGCGACGACGGCCTTGGTTTTGACGCCGACGCGACCTATCCGGGGCACTATGGTTTGGCGGGTCTGCGTGAACAGGCGACCCTGATCGGCGCGGAGTTGACCGTGAGCAGCGTTGCCGGGCGGGGGACGACGATCCGCGTTGCGCTGCCCAAGGCAATGAACTCCTGAACAGCCCCGCGTCACAAGCGCCGCGGCCCTAATCCGCTACCCCCTGAACTGCCTCGTACTGAACATCGCCACGAGCCCGAGTCCCGTAGCTGTGGCGACTGTGGCCAGGCGCTGGTCAACATCGGTGAGGGCATCCGCAAGCAACTCGACGTCGAACCGGCGCGTTTCTTTGTCCATCGCCATATCCATCCGCAGCCCGCAATCCACCTGCCGCAGCTGTGAAACCGTCCTCGCCGCCGCAGTACCCGCCATGGCGTGCCGATTGCCCGTTCGACACTGGCGCAATGGGTCGGTCAGCTCGGGGTAAGCCGGCAACCGCTGGTCGATCACGTGGCGGAAGTGCTCAAGCAAGGCACACTGCTGCACGCCGACGAAACGCCGGTGCAGCAGCTCGACCGAGCTCGTCAAACAAACGGTTCAGACCGTGGCTGCGCACGATCTAGCCTTATTCGTTACCGTGCAAGTCGCCTTCGCGACTCACGAATCTCCCTTCTCCCCCGCGCGGGAGAAGACCACTGTTCATTTAGATATATCTCTAAAACTCAATATACAAGGGTCGGGGATGAGGGAAACGGACATCACTTTCATTATCCGGGGTCTCCCGACAGTTCATGACCGTTAGGCACACGCCGCACACTCATGCTTCTGGCGTTCCAGTGTCCTGGTTGCCAAGCTCAAGCTCACTCCTGGCGGCCGCGGCAAGCGCTTGGTACCTGGCGCGGAATGCGTCAAGTGTGTCCTCTTCGATTTCCTCCAGATCGAGTAGCGCATTGTGTGCACCCTTGGTAGCTCTGATCAGTTCGTCCAGCTTCACCTGAATGGCTTCCGTGTCCCTGTTCTGCGTATTTTGGATCAAGAAGACCATCAGGAATGTGATGATGGTCGTGCCCGTGTTGATCACCAGTTGCCAGGTGTCACTGAACCTGAACATGGGGCCCGTGACCACCCAAACGGCAATGACTCCTACCGCCAGTGTGAAAACTCGCGGGCGCCCGCAGAAGTGAGAAGCGCCTTTTGCAAACTTGGTGTACCAAGAAGCTCTAGCCATGGAACGGACCTCGTTTCGGGTGTTGTTAGGGCGAACAGTCAACTCTTGGTTGCGGCTTGGCAATGCGCGGTAGTCAGCGGCTGGGAATCCCGTCCCGGTAGCCGTTGACCACGGGCCAGCTATCGAGTCATGCTGGCGCGACGATCCTCGCCCGCCGCACTACTCGTGGCCGAGGTGTTTGACAGCCAGCAACAGCACCACGCCGAGCACAAACGCGACAAAGTGGATGGCGCTGACCGACAGTTTCGCATGGCCTTTGACTTCCGGAATCAGGTCGGAGGCGCCGACGTAGATGAAATTGCCGGCCGCGAAGGGCACCAGCCCGGTCACATCCAGCCGTTGCCCTGCGACGTAAGCGATCACGCCGCCGAGCAGGAAGGCCAAGCTGCCGACCAGTGAAACCGCACTCATGGCCAGCCCGCTGCCGATAATCCATCACCGCGTTCTCATATCAAGCCCGGCGATCGCTCTTGTTGATGTGATCCTCTCCCAAGGTGATTTTCATGCCATCGCCAGAAACGCAGGCTAGCGGCGCAATTCGCCTGCCGCATCGGGGTTTGACGCTTCGACACGATTCGGGATCGCGCGTTGCGCAGCGTGCTACAGGGGCCGAGCGACATTCACCGTACCCGGCTCGTCCCAGTCACGATGCGGAGTGAAGCCCAACTGCCGCGCGAATTTCAGCATCCGGTGATTGGTCGCCAGGATGATCCCCTCCATGCTCGTCAGGCCGCGTGCGCGAGCCGTATCCATCAGCGTCGCCATGAGGATTCCGGCGACCCCCGAACCCTGCCAGGCGTCGCCGACGGCGACGGCGAACTCGCAACTCGCGCCATTCGGATCGACGATGTAGCGGGCCACGCCAATTTCCGTCTCCTTCCCATCTTGCGGCAGCGTGGCCACGAAGGCCATGTGTTTGTCGTAATCGACATCGGTCAGGTAACGCAGCTTGGTCGTCGGCAGTTCGTTTAATGTCACCATGAAGCGCGAGTAGCGCGACTCGGGCGACAGATGGCGCACGAAGTCGGCCTCGATCGACGCGTCGTCCTCTGTGATCGGGCGAATCGTCACTTCGCTGCCGTCGAACAGGGTGCGTTTGCGAATCAACTCGGTGGGATATCTGGCCATGGTCATCGTCAGTCGGGCGAATGCGGAGCAGGTCTGGCGCCGAGGTAGGCCACGATCGCGTTCAAGCTTTGCACCTTGCCGTAGTCGGACTCCGGGATATCGACGCCAAACTTATCGCGCAAGGCGACGATGACATTGAGCCAGTCCATCGAATCGAGATCGATCTGCTTGCGCAAGGGCTTGTCCGCCTCGATGCGTTCGGCATCAAGCTCGGGAGCGATGCTGCGCACGACGGCGAGTACGGCGGCGCGGAGTTCCTGGTCATTCATGGTGCTTACGCTCCAGTACAGACCGCTTGGCGAGCGGCCGCGCGGTAGAACATCGGAAACCCTGAGCCGCGCCCACAGAATGAGTCGCGCCCGGTGACACGGCGCCTTCGATGGCGTGCTTCAGCGATACTACACAAGCATTCCCCCTAGGCAAACTGTCGCGCTCTAAACTGACGCTGTAGCCATCATCGACGGAGGCGTTCGCCAGGATGCGCCCGCAAATCATCCGCAAGTCGCCGCAGGAATTTCGTGTGCCGCCGCATCTCGCGGATTGGCAACACCAACGTGCGCATTTCTCATGGCCGGCCGTGCGCCAGGAACTCACCGGCGCTGCGCAGGGCGAAATCAATATCGGCCGTCTGGCGGTGGATCGGCACCTGGCGACGGCGGTACGCGAGCGCGTTGCGTTTCGCTTCATCAGTCGACACGACGTACGGCGCGACGTCAGCTTCGAGGAACTCGCGCACCAGAGCAACCGCTTTGCCAACGTGCTGCAGCGACTCGGCATCGGCAAGGGCGAGCGCCTGTTCATTCTGGCAGGTCGGGTGCCGGAACTGTACACGGCGGTGATCGGCGCGCTGAAGAACGGCACCGTGGTCTCGCCGCTGTTCTCCGCCTTTGGTCCGGAGCCGATACGCACGCGCATGGCCATCGGCGAGGGCAAGGTGCTGCTGACCAGCGAGTCCCTGTTTCGGCGCAAGGTGGCCGGCATTCTCGGCCAACTGCCGGCGCTGGAGCACGTCCTGCTGATCGGCGACGATGGCGGCCGCACCGACGTTCCCGGAACCCTCGATCTGGCGACACTGATGGCGCAGGCCACGGATGATTTCGCGGCCGTTCCCACTTCGGGCGAGGACATGGCCTTGCTGCATTTCACCAGCGGCAGCACTGGCGCACCCAAGGCCGCGATTCATGTCCACGCGGCGGCGATTGCCCACTATGCGACCAGCAAGTACGCGCTCGATCTGCATGAACAGGACGTGTTCTGGTGTACCGCCGATCCGGGATGGGTCACCGGCACTTCATACGGTATCATCGCGCCGCTGCTGCACGGCGTGACGAGCCTGGTCGACGAAGCCGACTTCGACGCCGGACGCTGGTACCGCTTGCTGCAGGAACACCGGGTCAGCGTCTGGTACACGGCGCCGACGGCGCTCCGCCTGCTGATGAAGGGCGGCGCGGAACTCGCGCAGCAGTACCACTTCCCGCAGCTGCGTTTTGTCGCCAGCGTCGGCGAGCCGCTCAATCCGGAGGTCGTGTGGTGGGGGCAGCGGGTGCTGGGGCTGCCGATCCACGACAACTGGTGGCAGACCGAGACCGGCGGCATCATGATCGCCAACGTCCTGGCCATGGACATCAAGCCCGGTGCTATGGGCAAGCCCTTGCCGGGCATCGATGCCCGCCTGATGCGCAGGCGCGCCGGCGGCGGCGTCGAAGAGGTGATAGCTGACGACGTCGTGGCAGAGCTGGCGCTGCGGGTCGGCTGGCCGTCGATGTTTCGCGGCTATCTCGGGCAGCAGGAGCGCTACCGCAAGTGCTTTGCCGGCGACTATTACCTGAGCGGCGATCTGGTCAGGAGAGACGCGGAGGGTTACTTCTGGTTCGTCGGCCGCGTCGATGACCTGATCAAGTCGGCCGGACACCTGATCGGCCCGTTCGAGGTCGAGAGCGTGCTGATGGAGCATCCGGCGGTTGCCGACGCCGGTGTCATCGGCAAGCCCGATCCGCTGGTCGGCGAGGTGGTCAAGGCCTTCGTCTCGCTCAAGCCGGGATTCGGCGAGAGCGAACCCCTGCGCCGGGAACTGCTCGGCCACGCGCGCAAGCGGCTGGGCGCCGTCGTGGCGCCGAAGGAGATCGCGTTTCTGTCGACCCTGCCGCGTACGCGCAGCGGCAAGATCCTGCGCCGCCTGCTGAAGGCGCGCGAGCTTGGACTGCCGGAGGGCGACATCTCGGTGCTGGACGACTCGGGGTGAGCGCGCTTGTGGACGCCGTGCGTCTGGCAGGTCCAGCACGATTCCGTGCGCACGACGTCAATCCGCACGCGCCACTTTGAAGCCGGCGAAGGACTGGCTGACGGGCATCAGCTCGAGGCGGTTGATATTGAGGTGCGGTGGCAACTCGGCGACCCACAGCATCGCGGCTGCGATATCGTCACCCGTCATTGGCGTGGCGCCTTGGTAGAGCGCGTCTGACGCGGCCTGGCTACCCCCCGTACGCACCAGGGTGAACTCCGTTTCGACCATGCCAGGCTCTATGGAAGTCACACGAACGCCTGTGCCGTGCAGGTCGCAACGCAGCCCAAGTGAAAACTGCTCGACGAAAGCCTTGGTGCCGCCATAGACGTTGCCGCCGGGATAGGGATAGGTGGCCGCGACGGACGACAGGTTGATGATGGCGCCCCGCCGGGAGATCAAACCCGGCAGCAGCTTATGGGTCAGCGACGCGAGCGCGGTCACGTTGGTGTCGATCATGGTCTTCCACTGCGCGAGATCTGCCTGCTGAGCAGGCGACGTACCGAGCGCGAGGCCGGCATTGTTGATCAGCAGATCGATGTCGCGAAAGCCCTCCGGTAGCGCCGCGAGCGCCGCGTCGCGCGCGGCTTCGTCGCAAACGTCGAAGACGGCGGGATGCAGCCTGTCGGCCCCGAGAGAGGCCAGAAGCGCATCAAGCCGCTCCGCGCGGCGGCCCGTCGCGACGACACGCCAGCCCGCAGCGGCGAACGCGAGCGCAGCGGACTTGCCAATTCCGGCGCTGGCACCGGTTATGAGAACGGTTTTGGTCATGACTTTCCTTTCCCGGGCGACACCAAAGGGCGCGCGCTGAGTGGTTTGAAGGCTTGCTACTGAGCTACGGTAACGGCAGTCTGCCTCTGCAAGAGGCCGTTTACGGTGGTATCGATGATCCTGTCCCATGCGTAGACGCGCAGCTTTGGTACGAGCGCGATCACCATCCGTTGTTCCTTGTTGACCTGGACACTTATGCAACCGAACGCGCGCCTGGCGTGTATGCCTGCGTCGGACTCTTCATCTTTCGCTCGCAAAGTGACTGAATTTTACCTCGCCCCCGGAAGACAAAATTTCTGGGGACGTTCAGCCGACGAAGAATTGACGACCCACAGCGGATCGGTGCGTCGCGCGGCTACCAGGTCAGCCAGCGCTGCACAAAGCGGTTGTCACGCCGGATCAACCAGCGCCTGAACTCGTCACCCAACAGGATCGCTGCCGCGAACGGCAATGCCAGCGAGATCTCGAACCAGCCTATCGCTGCGGTACCGAAGAATGGCTGCAGGAACTCGATCTGTGAGATCGCCGCCAGCAGCCCGAGCTCCGCCGCGATACCCACCCAGATCAGCTTGTTGCGGAAGATGCCGGCGGACAGGATGCTCTGCCGGCGCGTGCGGCAAACCAGCACGTCCGCCACCTGGCAGATCACCACCGCGGCAAAAAAGGACGTGACCGCAGTCCGATAGAGCAAACCCGAGGTCGGTAACTCGCCGCCCCACACCCAGCTTCCCTGATGCAGCACGACGAAGAAGGCGAAGAAGCCGGCAGCGGCCTGCAACAGGCCCATGATGCCGTAGCTCATGGCCAGCAGCGGCCAGGTCAGCAGTCTTTCGTCGCTGCGCCGCGGCGGTTGTTTCATCACGTCCTGTTCCGGCAGCTCGCGTCCCAGCCCCAACGCCGGCAACATGTCGGTACCCAGGTCGATGGTCAGGATCAGCACCACGGTCAGCGCCAGCGGCGCGTCAATGGCCACGAAGGCGATGAAAGGCAATATCTCGGGGACGTTGCTGGTCAGGATGTAGGCGATGAATTTCTTGATGTTGGAGAAGATCGTGCGCCCCTCCTCGATGGCCTGCACGATGGTGGCGAAGTTGTCGTCCATCAGCACCATGTCCGCCGCCTCTTTCGCCACCTCGGTACCGGATACGCCCATCGCCACGCCCATGTTGGCGTTCTTCAACGCTGGTGCATCGTTTACGCCATCGCCGGTGACCGTGACCACCTCGCCCTTCTTCTGCAACGCGTTGACAATCTGAAGCTTCTGCTTGGGCGTGCTACGTGCAAATACCAGCTCGCGACTATCGAGCAGAACGGAGAGTTCCTTCTCGTTCATCTGCAGCAGGTTTTCGCCCAGGACTACCTGACCGTCGCCGGTGAACAGACCGACCTGACGGGCGATGGACTCGGCCGTGGTGTGGTAGTCACCGGTGATCATGAAGACGCGTATACCGGCGCTGCGGCAGCGGTCGATCGCTTCGGCGATCTCCGGGCGCGGCGGATCGAGCATGCCCACCAATCCCAGATAGACGAAATCCTCCTCGCTGGCCTCATCGGCGTCGGTCGTCTTGCAGGCCAGCGCCAGCACCCGTTCGCCACGCGCCGCCAGCAATTCGTACAGCGCCAGCGCCTTACGACGAGCCGAGTCATCGAATTCGACCCGCTCGCCCCGATGCAAACGGCGCGTGCATTTCTTGAGTACGATCTCCGGCGCACCCTTCATGTAGGCGAGATTGGGCTGATTGTTCCCGGCTTTGTGCGTGGTGATCATGCGTCTGGTGGCAGAATCGAACGGACTTTCGTGCACGCGCGGGAAGCGCGCCACCAGATCGCCGATGGGCTGCAAAGCTTGTGCCAGAAGCAGCAGAGCGCCCTCGGTCGGATCGCCCAGATAGTGATGCTCGGTGAGCCGTGCGTTGTTGCACAGCGCCATGGTGGCCCAGGCATCGGCGAAACCTTCCTCTTGCGAGAGCCCGCTCTGATCGGCCGACCATTCGCGTTCGCCGAGCACCAGCGTGGCAACCTTCATCCGGTTCTGGGTGATGGTGCCGGTCTTGTCGGTGCAGATCACCGTCGTCGAACCCAGCGTCTCCACCGCTTCCAGGTTCTTGATCAGGGCGTTCTTCCTGGCCATGCGTTTGGAGGCCATGGTCAGCGCCAGCGTCACCGTCGGCAACAGGCCTTCCGGCACGTTGGCCACGATGATGCCGATGGCGAAGATCAGACTGCCGATGAAGGGATTGCCGAGCGCCACGCTGAGCGCGAAGAACAGTACCCCGAGCGCAATGGCGATGGTGGAGATGACGCGGATGAAATGGCGCAGCTCTTTGCGGATCGGCGTTTCCACCGTACCCGCCTCCTTGGTCAGTTGCACGATCTGGCCGATCTGCGTGTTCATGCCGGTGCCGTACACCAGCGCGCGGCCGTTGCCGCTTTGCACCAGCGTTCCGGAGAACACCATGTTTCGACTCTCTATCAGGTTGTCATGGGTGCAGGCCAGTTTGCGCAGTTGCGGTTCGCTCTCGCCGGTCAGTGAGGCATGGTCCACCTTGAGCTGATTCACCTCTATCAGTCGCCCGTCGGCCGGCACCCGGTCGCCCTCTTCCAGCAGGATCACATCGCCAGGCACCACCAGCCGTGCCTCGATGCGCGCTATCTGCCCATCGCGTTGCACCGTGATCATCTGCGGCAGCATGTTGCGAAAGCTCTCCATGATGCGTTCGCTTTGGTGCTCCTGGATGTAGGTGAACAGCGCGTTGAGCAGTACCACCGCCAGCAGCGCAACGCCAATGTAGAAGTTGCCTTCGCCCGGCTTCAGATAATCGGCAAAAAACGCCAGTGCCGAGCCGACGATGAGCAGCAGCGCGAAAAAGTTGGTGAACTGGCGCAGGAACTTGACGATCTCGGGTGTCTCTTTGCGTACCCGTAGTTCATTGCCACCGAACTCGACCAGCCGTTGCTTGGCCTCGGCCGTGCTCAAGCCCTCCGCGGTGCAGTGCAGGCGCTGCTGCAACGCTTCCAGCGTGATGCGATGCTGGTCAGCTGGCGCTGTGGTAGCTTGATGATTGTTCATGACGCGCCTCTCGCTCTGCATCGGGTTCGGGGTTGGGCGGGACACGCCGCAGTCGATGAGTCACTGTAATACACGGGGGTATGGAATGACTCTTGGTTCGAACCGACGGGGATGGCTCACCTGAAAACTGCTCTGATGATCCATCGCCAGCCGGAGGAGGTGAGAGAGTAGCGCTTTTCGAGACGCTGCC
>NZ_JAVTWB010000111.1:10522-11706 GCF_032229525.1 Accumulibacter sp.
CGACGCGCACGGGGTCAGGTTTTTCTTCTTCCCTTCGTAATAACAGCCGATGGTATGTAGGCGGGCAAAAGTAAAAACCTGACCTCGCTCGCGCGAGCTCATTGCAGCGATTTACACAGTTTTACAGTAACGCCGGCCATTCCGGACCCCAAATCCCGAATAATTGCCTAGACTACATCCCCGACCTGCATTGACGCCGAATCGCTTACGGGCGAATTGCCCGCCACCTTTCCAACAGCAAGGAACGAGCGGGCTCCGCCAGAGGGCACGCAGGGGGCTGACGAAGACGTGGCAAGAATCTCAGGCATGACTCTGCTTGCCAGCGCCGTCTGGTGATTTCATGGAAAGAAAGGAACACATCATGAGCAGTAGCATTGGCGGCATTGGCGGCAGCAGCGCGATAGACATGCGCGAGATACGGGAGATGAAACGCCCGGACCCGGCACAAATGGCCGACGCCTTGTTCTCCAAGCTGGACTCGGCAAAGCAGGGGTACATCGAGAAATCAGACCTTCAGGGGGTTTTCGCAAAAGTCTTTTCGTCGTCGTCCGCAAGCTCATCAGCGACAGCCGCAACGTCCGACAGCGCGTCGGTGGCCAACGAATTGTTTGCCAAACTGGACTCGAACGGCGACGGCAAGGTCACCAAGCAGGAGTTTTCCGACACCCTGAAGAAGGTCGGCGAGCAGCTCGACAGCCAGCTGATGCACGCGCGCACGACAGGAGCGATGGCGCGCGGTGGGGACGACGGAATTCAAGCCATCAACGGCCACCCCCCCCGCCCGCCCGAAGGGGCCGGCTTGAGCAAGGAACAGCTGAGCAGCGTGGCGAGCAAAATGGAGACCTCGAATAGCGATCTCTCCACCAACCTGACGGCGTTGGTGAAGAATTTTGATCAGGCCGACACCAATGGCGACGGCAAGATCAGCTTCCAGGAGGCACAGGCCTACCAGGAAAAAAGCGCCGCCGTCAGCTCCTCCGCGTCTACATCGTCGACGGCCAGCACCACAGGGAACAAGGCCGACACCACCTCGGACGCCCGGCTGATGTCACAAATCGCGCGCCTGATGGATGCCTACAGTATCGGCAATAGCAGCCGCGGCGGTGCGTCTGCCGAGTTGGCCAGCGCCTGAGCCTTGTTTGCCGCGCGTGACGGGGCAAAGCCATCCGTTACCAATCCGACAC
>NZ_JAVTWB010000112.1:0-3085 GCF_032229525.1 Accumulibacter sp.
GGCTGAGAGAGTCCCTTCGAACCTGTACGGGTCATGCCGTCGTAGGGAAGCGGAGCGCACATCGTGGCGCTGGATGGTTGCAGTCACTCCGTCTCGCTCGTCTCACTGGCCCCTTGCACGCTGCCTGTTTCAGTAGCGCTTTTGCCATCGTCTTCTGCAAGGAAACACCATGAATGCTAACGAGAAGTTCATCGCCGCTGACGCTCACGTCGACCAAGCTGCCATTCGGCCACTGCCGAATTCCCGTAAAATTTATGTCACCGGCAGCCGCCCCGACCTGTGCGTGCCGATGCGGGAGATTTCTCAGGCTGATACTGATACCGCATTTGGCGGCGAGAAGAATCCGCCGATCTATGTCTACGACTGTTCAGGGCCGTATTCGGATCCGCAGGCGAGCATCGACATCCGTCAGGGACTGCCGGCGCTGCGGGCGAAGTGGATTGCCGAACGTGGTGACACGGAGTCCCTGGGTGGTTTGAGCTCCAATTTCGGGCGCACTCGGGCGGCGGATGCGGCGCTGGATGATCTGCGCTTTCCCGGCTTGCAGCGCCGGCCTTTGCGTGCGAAGAGTGGCGCCAACGTCAGCCAGATGCACTATGCGCGGCGCGGCATGATTACGCCGGAGATGGAATATATCGCCATTCGTGAGAACAACAACCGCCGTGCCTACGTCGAGCAGCTGAAGGCTTCCGGAGCGCAGGGCGAGCGCTTCGCGGAAATCCTTTGCCGCCAGCACCCGGGCCATAGCTTCGGTGCCAGCATTCCGGAGGAAATCACGCCGGAATTCGTATGCTCGGAGGTGGCGCGCGGACGGGCGATCATACCGTGCAACATCAATCACCCGGAAACAGAGCCGATGATCATCGGCCGTAACTTCCTGACCAAGATCAACGCCAACATCGGCAACTCGGCGCTGGGCTCGAGCATTCAGGAAGAAGTCGAGAAGATGACCTGGTCAATCCGCTGGGGCGGCGACACGGTTATGGATCTGTCGACCGGCAAGAATATCCACGAGACGCGGGAATGGATCATTCGCAACAGCCCGGTACCGATCGGCACCGTGCCGATCTACCAGGCGCTCGAGAAGGTCAACGGCAAGGCCGAAGATCTGACCTGGGAGATCTTCCGCGATACCTTGATCGAGCAGGCGGAGCAGGGCGTTGACTATTTCACCATTCATGCTGGCGTGCTGCTTCGCTACGTGCCGCTGACTGCCAGTAGGCTGACCGGTATCGTCTCGCGCGGTGGTTCGATCATGGCCAAGTGGTGTCTCGCGCACCATCAGGAAAGCTTCCTGTACACGCATTTCGAAGAGATCTGCGAAATCATGAAGGCCTACGATGTGGCCTTCAGTCTCGGTGATGGCCTGCGCCCTGGGTCGATCTATGATGCCAACGACGCCGCCCAGCTCGGTGAGCTGGAGACGCTCGGCGAGCTGACCGATATCGCCTGGAAGCACGACGTGCAGGTGATGATCGAAGGTCCGGGGCATGTGCCGATGCACATGATCAAGGAGAACATGGACCTGCAGCTCGAACAGTGCAAGGAAGCGCCGTTCTACACGCTGGGCCCGCTGACTACCGACATCGCTCCCGGCTATGACCACATCACCAGCGGTATCGGCGCGGCAATGATTGGCTGGTTCGGCACCGCCATGCTTTGCTACGTCACGCCCAAGGAGCACCTCGGGCTGCCGGACAAGGACGACGTCAAGGTGGGAATCATCACCTACAAGCTGGCGGCACACGCTGCCGATCTGGCCAAAGGACACCCGGGTGCGCAGATACGTGACAACGCCCTGTCGAAGGCGCGCTTCGAATTTCGCTGGGACGACCAGTTCAACCTCGGTCTCGACCCCGACAAGGCGCGCGAGTTTCACGACGAAACTTTGCCCAAAGAATCGGCGAAGGTCGCTCACTTCTGCTCGATGTGTGGCCCGCATTTCTGTTCGATGAAAATCACGCAGGAAGTGCGCGAGTTCGCGGCGGCGCAGGGCGTCAGCGAGACGCAGGCGCTGGCCAAGGGAATGGAAGCGAAGGCGATCGAGTTCGTCAAGGCTGGCGCCGAGGTGTATCGGAAGATCTGAGGGTCGCCTTGGGCTCCGGCAACGGTGCTGCTTGCCGCGAGAAGGAATGGGGCGCGGCGACAGGAGCCCCCGTCGGGCGGCCGGCGCTGCCAGGCGGTGTCTGACGGGCGTGCAGGCAGGTGGCAGTGCCAGTGGTGATGGCCGCGCAGCGAAGAGCGTCTGGCGCCGCGGGTGGAATACTGTCATCTCTTCGTCACGTCAGTCTGTCGCGGGGGAACGGAGGAGGATTTGCATGATGCGTAGCGTTGTCGGCACTAAACTCAAGCGCCTCAGTCGCACGCTGATCGCGGAGGCGCAGCGCTGGCGGGTGAGCGGGTCCGGATTGTCGTGTGAAACGAACAAGGCGAAGCCCGTGTAGTCATCGGTATAGGTGAGCACCCTTCCTTGCCAGGCTCATTCCTGGAGGAGGTCGGCGTGCACCGAGTCGTGGTGGACCAAGATGACGTGGTCAGCGGCAGCTGGCGGCGCCGGCCGGGCGGCCGGACTGCCGATTTGGCCAGCGAATGTCATCGGCCGGATGGCTGGACGGCGCAGTCTCAGTTCACCGCTCGACTGGCGAGTAAGCGTGACGCTGAAATCGAACTCGCGACCGCCGCGCTGGCTAGCGGCGCCGTAGGCGGCGAGAGTCGCGGCGAACGAGCGGTTGGTAAAGCGATGCTTGAGCGATACCCTCGCTCGTCAGAAATCCTTGGCCGCCTCCCAAAGGATGAATCCTTCTTCCTTGCGGGTCCATTCCAGAAGTTCGATCAAAGGGTAGGCGCGCTGACCCAAGCCGATGTGAGCACCTTCGGCAGCCTCGTCGTCGGCACTGTCACCATCAGGACTCTGGGCCGCAGCGGCTTGTCCGCTCGCGCTGCCGTCGGTGGCTAGCCGGAGTTTCTGTATCGCGTCCGGCAACTGCTCGCAGGTGATGACTCCGCGTGCGCTGCAGTCCTTGCCGATGATCTCCAGCAGCTGACGGGCGACCGGTGCGAACATCATGATCTGCCCGGAGGTGTT
>NZ_JAVTWB010000112.1:3185-26781 GCF_032229525.1 Accumulibacter sp.
TCTCCAGCAGCTGACGGGCGACCGGTGCGAACATCATGATCTGCCCGGAGGTGTTCGAGGTGAACTTGACCAGCATGGCGGTGTTTCCTTGGCGTTGATGGAATGACGCCTATTGTCGTCGCTGCGGCAGGGGAGAACAAGAGCCGAGTCCATCACGCTACCGCTGGACGGGTGGTGTGGCGAGGATGGTGGGCCGACACGTTAGTTGGCGAAAGCTGTCGACAAGCATGAGCACGCCCAGACGGTGAGACAATGAGCGCTTTTCAAGCAGGAGGACGACGGGTGCGGCAGGTTTGGGGTTTCGGACCGGCTCAGTCGCTTATCGGAAATGAGGACGACGATGGAACTGGAACGCTTGCTGCGATCGCAGGGCTTTGGCAGTCGGGCGGAAAGCCGCGCGCTGGTTTGGGCGGGGCGAGTAAGCGTAGCTGGAGAGATTTGTGATGATCCCCTCGCGCGATTCGAGCCCGAGGGCTTGGTTTTCTCGGTGGACGATGTCAGCTGGGACTACCGGAAGTTCGCCTACCTGGCGCTCAACAAGCCCGCCGACTACGAGTGCTCACGTCGTCCGCTGCACCATCCGAGTGTTTATTCCCTGCTTCCCGAACCGTTGCTGAAGCGGGGTGTGCAGGCCGTTGGCCGGCTCGATCAGGATGCAACTGGGCTGCTTCTGGTGACGGACGATGGCTCGTTCATTCACAAGTGTACGTCACCACGCAAGCAGATACCGAAGCTCTACGAGGTGATCACTCGCCACGTGGTCGACGATGAGCAGATATCTGCCTTGCTGAGCGGCGTGCAATTGCATGACGATCCTCAGGCCGTTGCCGCCGCAGCCTGCGTGCGCCTGAATGAGCGGTGCCTGCAATTGACCGTGACGCAGGGAAGGTATCACCTGGTAAAACGAATGGTCGCCGCCGCCGGCAACCGCGTGGAGGCCTTGCATCGTGCTTCGATTGGCGGCTTGACGTTGCCGGAGTCCTTGGCAGCAGGCCAGTGGATGTGGCTTGACGCACCGGAGCTCGCGCTGCTGGCGCTCAACCAGCGTATGGATTCGTCAGCGGAGTAGCCCGGCGATGACCCTGACCGAACTGCGTTACATCGTGGCGCTCGCACGTGAGAAGCACTTCGGGCGCGCGGCGGAGAAATGCCACGTCAGCCAGCCGACACTGTCGGTGGCGCTGAAAAAGTTCGAGCAACGCTACGGCGTCATCGTCTTCGAGAGATCATCTGCCGAGGTGCGGCTGACGATGCTCGGCGAGCAGATAGCCCGGCAGGCCGAGCGGGTTCTGGAGGATGCGAGCAGACTCAAGGAGATCGTCGAGCAAGGCAAGGACCCCTTGCAGGGGCCTTTGCGGCTTGGCGTCATCTACACCATAGCGCCGTACCTGCTGCCTCGCCTGATCCCGGCTTTGCACGCCCGCGCACCGCATATGCCGCTCTATTTGCACGAGAACTTCACGGTCAATTTGGCCACGCAGTTGCGTCGGGGCGACCTGGATGTGATTGTTGTGGCGCTGCCTTTCGCTGAACCGGGTATCGTTTCGCGAGTGGTGTATGAAGAGCCCTTCCGCGTGGCGTTGCCGCGCGGACATCGGTTGACCAGCCGGACCGTGATTGACCCGGAAGAGGTGGCTGCGGAAAACCTGTTGCTGCTCGGCAACGGCAATTGTTTCCGCGACCAGGTGGTACAGGCGTGCTCGCAGCTGGCAGCGCCGGGCGGTACCGAGGGTGCGCTCGAGGGAAGCTCGCTCGAGACGGTACGCTTTATGGTGGCCAGCGGCGCCGGCATCTCGGTGGTGCCCGCATCGGCCGCGGCTTCGTGGCCGCAAGATGACTTGCTGCAGTTTCGCCATTTCAAGGAGCCTGGCCCGGTGCGCGAGGTAGTGATAGCGTGGCGGGCGACTTTCCCCCGGCCGCAGGCTATCGATATTTTGCGCGCAGCTATCCTGGCCGCACCCCCCCCGGGAGTTATTATTGTGTGATGGCGCTGGTCCAAGGCGAGGCGGGCTATCGACAAGGCTGAGAGAGCAAGGTGAAAGGCAAGCGCTGGTACTGTTCCACGTGAAACAAGAAGGCTGCCCAAGAGGCAGCCTTCTACGGGTGTAGCTACTTCTGCGCCTCTAGCTCGTCACCTTCTTGCGCGTCCTGGTGGTGGTCGTCGCGGCCGCCTCGGCTGCGTCGCCGGAGGCGGTCTTGTCACTTGCCGTACCGGTCTTCTTGGCTGGCGTCTTGGGCTCGCGTTTCTCGAACTCGAAGCCCACCTTTCCGTCACTACCGCGGACCAGATAAGCCGAGAATTTGCGGCGCGTGCGAGCCGACACGAAACCCTTGAGTAGATCCGTACGACCCGTGCTCAGCAGTTTCTGCATTTGTTCGGGCTCGATGGCTTGTTGGAGAATAATCGTCCCCGAGCGGAAATCACAGCTCTTGCCGGGGCCTTGAGCTTTCTCGCAAATATACGACATGCCATGCGCGACGACGCGAGCACCGCATTTCGGGCAAGCCCCCAAACTTTCGTGTTGCGAGAAGTCGACCGCCTCGGACGCGCCGTCACCGCTCGCCTGCCCGAAGTCGAACTCGAGCGCGTTGTCGGCGTTGAGCTGGACGATGGCGTTGAAGGGGCGCCCCATCTTGTTGCGGAAACCCATCAGCGGGCCCATCCTGCGCTGCGTCAGAAGCTCTTCGATCTCCGCGGCTTCGAACTGGCGGCTGGCGACTATTTTCCACAGCGAAAAGTCGCAGCCCTGGCACTGAAATTTCTTGTGGGTTTCCTTGATCAGACCACCGCATTTTGGGCAAGGTGTGGTCAGCTCCCCGAAATCCCCCGGGATGGTGTCGCTATCGTAACTCTTGGCGCGGGCGACGATGCGCTCGGTCATCGCGGCGATTTCTTGCATGAACTCGCTGCGTGACATCTGGCCGCTCTCCATGCGTGCCAGCTTCCATTCCCACTCGCCGGTGAGTTCGGGGGCCGTCAGCTCCTGAATGCCGAGGCCGTTGAGCAGGGTCATCAGCGAAAAAGCCTTGGCTGTCGGTAATAGCTCGCGTCCTTCGCGGTGAAGGTACTGCTCGGCGAGCAGGTTTTCGATGATCTGCGCCCGGGTCGCCGGCGTGCCCAGACCACGACCGGCCATCGCTGCCCGCAGCTCCTCGTCATCCATCGTCTTGCCAGCACCTTCCATGGCCGAAAGGAGCGTGGCTTCGGAGTAGCGCGCCGGCGGTCTGGTCTGGTGTTCGTTGAGCAGCACTTCATCGGCCCTGACGCCCTCGTTGGGCTCGACAGCGACCAGGTTGCCATCATCACCTTCCCGTCCTTCGCGCCCGTACACCGCCAGCCAACCGGGGTTGACCAGCACCTTGCCTTCGGTCTTGAACGGCTCGCCCTCGACGCGCGTAATGCGGGTGGTGATGAGGTATTCGGCTGCCGGGTAGAAGACTGCGAGAAAGCGCTTGACGACCATGTCGTAGAGTTTCATTTCGGGCTCGGACAGCGTTTTTGGCGCCTGCAGCGTCGGAATGATCGCGAAGTGGTCAGAGATTTTGGCGTTATTGAAGATGCGCTTGTTCGGCACAACCCATTGGCTGGCGAGGATCTGCTGGGCGAATGGCGCGTACCGGGCGACTGTGACTTCGTCGTGACCCTTGCCGGCACCTTCGCCAGTAAGCATCGACAGTGTCGCACTGACCGTTTCTCGATAGTCCTCCGGCAGCGCGCGGGCGTCGGTACGAGGGTAGGTCAGCACCTTGTGCTTTTCATAGAGCGCCTGCGCGAGTCCGAGCGTCGCTTTGGCCGAAAAGCCAAAACGACTGTTGGCTTCGCGTTGCAGGCTGGTCAGGTCGTAGAGCAGCGGTGAAAGTTGCGTCGAGGCCTTGGCCTCTTCACTGACCTTCCCGTCCTTGCCGGCACATTTCGCTTGTAGCACCGTGGCTCTGGTTTCGTCCCACAGGCGATCAGCGCGCGCGTGCTCGTCGTCCTTGCCCTTGAATTTTTCGTCGAACCACTTGCCACGATAGATGCCGGCGGCGCAGGTGAAGACGCCCTCGAGCTCCCAGTAGGCGCGGGGCTTGAACTTGCGTATGCGGTCCTCACGGTCCACCATCAGGGCCAACGTAGGCGTCTGGACGCGACCGACGGTAGTGAGGTGGAAGCCGCCCGTCTTCGAGTTGAAGGCGGTCATGGCGCGCGTGCCATTGATGCCAACCAGCCAGTCGGATTCTGAGCGGCAGACGGCCGCATCGGCGAGCCCGTGCATATCGGCACCACTGCGCAGGCAGGAAAAGCCATCTCTGATGGCCTGTTGGGTCATCGATTGTAGCCACAGACGCTCGATCGGTTTGGCAGTCTTGGCGTGCTGGACGATGTAGTTGAAGATCAGTTCGCCCTCGCGGCCAGCGTCGCACGCATTGACCAGGCTGTCGATATCTTTGCGCTTGATCAGACGGACGAGCAGCTTGAGCCGCGACTCGGTCTTCTGGATCGGTCGTAGCGCGAAGTGCGGCGGTATCACCGGCAGGTTGGCGAAAGACCACTTGCCGCGCTTGACCTCATATTCCTCGGGACAGGCGAGCTCCAGGAGGTGCCCGATTGCCGAGGAGACAACGTAGGCATCACTTTCGAAATAATCGTCATGTCGGACGAAGCCGCCGATGGCACGTGTGAGATCGGCAGCGACGGAAGGTTTCTCGGCGATGATCAGTTTCTTGCTCATGGGGTCTTCATCAGTCCGGGAAAGTGGCCAAAGAGCGGCTGGCAGGATAGGCGAGCGCTGGAGGATGCTGCGAGCCATGATAAGAGGACTCAGCCAAGCTTGGCAAGCAAGCTTGGCCGCTGCGCTGGCGCACAGCGTGTTGCCGAATGCACCGATCCCGGGCCGGCTGCGGGCGATGGCCAGCCGTTCGGGGTTGCCGGGGAAGGGTCCGTGACGCTCAGTGGAGCAGTCGCTGGTCACCATCGTCGAGCAACTCCTCGACAATCAGCGGCTCGAGGACCTGCTCACGGCTCCAGAGGATCGTCAGTACGATGATCTTGAACGTGCTTAGTGGAACAGGGTGCTCTTCGAGGAGCATCGCACCTTCGATTACCAGCTCCCGCAAAGCGGGTGTCAGTACCTCCGTCGTCTCGAGGAAGGCGATGAAACCGAGGCAATCAACGCCGAGCTTGCGTTGCTCTTCTGGAAGGTAGACGCGGGTTGCACGGCTATCACCGCCGAGCACGACGACCGGCGCCGCTTTCAGGCCGTCCAGCCAGCGCAGGGCGACGGCAATCGCCTCGTCCTGGAAGCCGACGGCACTCAAGCGGCGCTTCAGCGTCTTGCTCTTGGGGCGAGCGCTGAAATCATGATAGTTCTCGAAAAGGTAGACCAGGATATCGATCATCAAAAGAGGCTCTCAGGCTTGGGAAATCCGCTGATAGCGGCCGCCAGCCAAACTGGCGACCTGGCCATCAAGTTCAAGGTGCAGGAGCATCACCGAAACGATGTCGGCCGTCAAGCCGCTGCGGCCTACCAGATCATCCAGATTGCAGGGATCGAAACCCATGGCCAGCAGCAGTCGGCTGGTTTCCGGCTCGCTATTCGATGCGCTCGCCGGGGCGCTGGGTGGAGCGAGGTACCCGCTAAGCTCGTCAAAGATGTCCTGAACCGTCTCCACCAGCTTGGCGCCTTGTCTGATAAGTTTGTGGCAGCCGCGGGATTGGGGTGAGTGAATCGATCCGGGGATGGCAAAGACCTCCCGCCCCTGCTCGGCGGCGAGTCGTGCGGTAATCAGCGAGCCGCTGTCGATCGTCGCTTCGACGACCAGGGTGCCGCACGCAAAGCCCGAGATCAGTCGGTTGCGGCGCGGGAAGTTCGCTGCGGCAGGTGGCGTGCCCATCCGGAACTCAGAAACGATGGCCCCTCTGGCGGCTATCGACAGCGCCAGTTCCTGGTTGGAGGCCGGGTAGAGTCGGTCGATTCCGGTGCCGGTGAAAGCCACAGTGTTTCCGGACGCCCTTAGCGCGCCACGATGAGCCGCCGCGTCGATGCCCAGAGCAAGACCACTGGCGATGGTCAGGCCGGCGTTGGCCAAGGCCGCGGCGAAGCGCTCGGCGTTCGTGGCGCCTTGTGGTGTCGGATTACGACTGCCGACGATGGCCAATGCAGGAGCATTGAGCAAATCGAGGCGGCCGCGAACGTAGAGCAGGGCCGGTGGGTCAGGAATTTGCAGCAGCGTTTGAGGATACTCGGGGTCCGCCAGATGAAGGATCTGCTGGCCGGGCTTCTCCGACCACGCCAGGGCTTGGTCGACGGCAGCGCGATTATCGGTGTCGAGCAACAGCTTGGCGGCCTTGTCCCCCACGACATCCCCGAGGGCGCTACGGCCAGCGCGAAAGATGGCCTCTGGCAGTCCGACGGCGGCGAGCAGCTTGCGCTGCGTCTCACCGCCAATACCGGGAATCAGCGTCAGTCGCAGCCAGGAGGCCAGCGACTCGCCTGCGTCCATCTACGGCGTACGGATGAAGTCGTTGACGTCAATCGTGCCTTCAGCCTGTACCACCAGACCGTAGGAAATGCGGTCAAAGACCCGGAAAATAACCAGCAGGCCAGTGCGTAGTACCGGAATCTGTACCGCTATCTTCTGGTCATTGTCATTACGTTCGTCGATGACGCGATTGCGGTCCACCGCCAGAACGTGGGCGATCTCGATGCCGTCCTTGGCGCCGCGATTGATTGCGAGTATCGAGCCACGTCCGGCGGCATCGACGCCGCCGTAGACGGAGATCACGCGACCATCGACGCTGAAATCGGGTTTGTGCGGTACGTAGGCGATTATTGGTGGGCGCACGGTTGGTAGCATGCGATCTCCGCGGCCAATCTCCTGTTTCACCGTGACCACCTCGAAAGTCGCCGGGTTGCCGGCCTCGAGCTGTCGTGCGGTGCCTAGATAGAAGGCTTCATAGCCGAGGATTTCGTCAGTTTCCGGATCGCGCAATGGCTTGCCGTTGCGGTAGATCTGCCAGTTTGGCTCGGCAGGGTCTGCGTTGCTGACATAGGCCAGGTCGCCATTGCCTATGAAGACCCTGTCCTGCGGCGTTGCCACGATGAGTGCTGCGTGGTCCAGGCCGTGCGCTTCGACGATCAGCGGTTCGGAGAGAAAAGGCCTGATGACGTTGGGTGGAATGGCCGGAATCGCCTGCTCGATCAATTCGGCGTGAATCTGCGGCAGCACGCGGCTACTTTGCAGACGCAACATGGGATTGCCCTGGGGGTCACGATCGAGAATGATCACATCACCAGGGAAGATGCGGTTCGGGTTACGGATCTGTTCTTGGTTCATCCGCCAAATTTCCGGCCAGCGCCAAGGCTCCTTTAGGAAGGTGCCGGAAATGCCCCAGAGCGTGTCGCCAGGCGCTACGATGTAGCGGTCCGGGGCGCCATCTGCCAGTTGAAGGTTCTGGCCTGCGGCCCAGCAGAGTGTGCTGACCATGGCCAGAAGGAACGCGGATATAATGCGGATCATCGTGTTATCCTCGTACGAGCGCCCGTACATGGTGGGATGGAACTCCAGGTGCGCGATTCTGTCCGAATTACCGTGTTAGCTGCGTCTCTGGCCGAAGTCATCGCGCGCCTCGCGCCAAAGGCGTCGGAATACTCAAGACACTACGTTAGATTCTGCACGTAGTTATTTCTTCGATCAAGCCTTTTATGTCTTTACTGCCGATACTCCGTTTCCCGGATCCGCGTTTAAAAAAGATCGCCACGCGCGTTGAGCGGGTCGATGAAACGATGCGTCGCCTGGCCCGTGACATGGCCGAGACCATGTACGAGGCGCCTGGTATAGGCCTCGCGGCAACGCAGGTGGACGTTCACAAGCGGCTGATTGTCATCGACGCGTCGGAAACGAGGGACCAGTTGTTGACCCTGATCAATCCGGAGATTCTCGCGCTGGATGGCTTGCAGGTCTGTGAGGAAGGCTGCCTGTCGGTGCCGGGGATCTACGACAAGGTAGGTCGTGCGGAGCATGTTGTCGTCCGCTATCTCGATCTCGACGAACAGGAACAGACGGTCGAGGCGTGGGGGCTGCTGGCGGTGTGCCTGCAGCACGAAATCGACCATCTCGAGGGGCGGGTATTTGTCGAACATCTATCTCAACTCAAACAGGTGCGGATCAAGAACAAGCTTGCGAAACAGGCCAAAATCACGGCATGAGACTGGTCTTCGCCGGCACCCCGGAATTTGGCGCGGTAGCGTTGCAGGCGATCATGCTCGCTGGGCATCAGATTGACCTGGTTCTGACCCAACCGGACCGTGCCTCCGGGCGAGGTATGACGCTTCGCGCTTCTCCAGTCAAGCAGCTGGCGCAGGCCGCGGGGATTGAAGTCTTCCAGCCGGCGACGCTGAAGGATGTCGTCGTACAGGAGCGGATACGCGCCGTTGCTGCCGAGGCGATGGTGGTGGCCGCCTATGGGCTCATTCTTCCGCAGGCCGTGCTCGATATGCCGCGCTTTGGGTGCATCAACATTCACGCCTCGTTGCTGCCACGCTGGCGTGGCGCGGCGCCTGTTCAGCGGGCGATTCTTGCTGGTGATCAGGAGACCGGCGTGTGCATCATGCAGATGGACGCTGGGCTCGACAGTGGCCCGGTTCTGCTGTCAGAAAGCTTGCCGATCGGCGACGATGATACGGGCACTGCGCTGCACGACAGACTGGCCGAACTGGGTGCTCGGCTGATCGTCGATGTCTTGGCGCGCGTGCCCTTGACGGGGCAGCCGCAAGCGGAAGCGGGGGCAAGCTATGCTGCCAAGGTCGACAAGGCGGAGGCCGCGCTGGATTGGCGCCTACCGGCCAAGCAACTCGCTCGCAGCGTACGTGCTTTCAACTCCTTCCCTGGCGCGTCCTGCTCTCTTGACGGCCAAGTGCTCAAGGTCTGGCGAGCTGAGGTGGTGGCCGGTGAGGGCTTGCCGGGGCTGATTCTGGCAGCCGACAGGAACGGCCTTGTGGTCGCGTGTGGAGACGGTGCGCTACGGCTGGTCGAACTGCAGAAAGCTGGCGGCAGGCGCCTGTCTGCGGCGCAGTTCCTGGCTGGGACACCTGTACTGCCGGGAGCACGTTGCGCTTTGGTGGCAGCTTGAAATCTTCCGCGATCGCCACCATCTCCGGGTTGTCCTTGAAAACATGTTCTTCTTGCGGAGGTCTCTGAAATGCTCGGCAACTGGCTGAAAACCTCGATCCTGATGGCAGCGATTCTGGCGTTGTTCGGCGCCATCGGGGCGATGGTGGGCGGCAAGACGGGGATGCTGCTGGCCCTGCTTTTTGGCGGCGCGATGAACGTCTTCGCCTACTGGTTCTCGGACAAGATGGTGCTCAAGATGTACAAAGCGCGGGAAGTAGATGAAAGCTCGGCACCACAGTTCTACGGCATGGTCCGGGAACTCGCTCAGCGCGCAGGGCTGCCGATGCCCAAGGTTTATCTGATTGACCAGGCGCAGCCCAATGCCTTCGCCACCGGTCGCAATCCGGACAACGCGGCGGTAGCGGCGACCACCGGGATTCTCCAGTTGTTGTCGGCACGAGAGATACGGGGGGTGATGGCCCATGAGCTCGCGCATGTGCGTCACCGCGACATCCTGATTTCGACCATCTCGGCAACGATGGCCGGAGCGATTTCCGCGCTTGCCAACTTTGCGATGTTCTTTGGGGGGCGCGATTCGGAAGGACGGCCAGGCAATCCGCTGGCCGGTATTCTGGTTGCTCTGCTCGCGCCGTTGGCGGCGTCGCTGATCCAGATGGCGATCTCGCGTGCCCGCGAGTTCGAGGCTGACCGTGGGGGTGCGGAAATTTCCGGTGACCCGAACGCGTTGGCCGATGCTCTCGCCAAGATCGACGCCTACGCCCGCGGCATCCCGATGGCGCCCGCCGAGGCACACCCGGAAACAGCGCAGATGATGATCATGAACCCCCTGTCTGGCGGCGGCATTGCCGGTTTGTTCAGTACCCATCCGGCGACCGAGCAGCGCGTCGCGCGGCTGCGGGCGATGGCGCGCAGCTGAGCGGCGACCGGACTACGGTCGTGTTTCACGTGAAACACGACCGTCCGCTCCTCTGGTGTCGCCACGGGCCTGGCGCATCTTTTCTTCCTGGAACGCTTGTCGCAGCTGCTCCGCGAGACGGTGGCCGGCTTCCGTGACACGGCGACGGGCGATGTCCAGCGCGTTGGCGTGAAACTCGGGGCTGATCGTCGGTACGGTATCGTCGCCCGGCGGGTAGGCGTACTGGCGAGCAAGCAGCCAGCTTTCATTGATCCACTGCTCTGGCGTTCCCGGTGACGTAGCGGGCGGGTACAGAATGCTCAGCGACTTGACCGTGTTTGTGAGTCGCTTGCCTCGTAGCCATGGCGGGCCCGGCAGATCGTCCCAGTAGCGGTGAAGGTTGGTCAAAGGGTGACGCGGCTGAAAGGGATTGAAGATGGTCAGCGCGTTGCCGCCACTGTCGCCCTGTCCGTCCGCTCGGTAGCGACTGGCGGCGTGCAGCGGTTGATGCGCGTCGCCGACCAGGTGGATCAACCAGGGTAGCGCATAGGCGCGAGCAGCGATGGCCGCCTTCGGGTTGCCCAACGTCGCCGTTAACGCCACCAACTGACGATCGATCATCCCCGCCGAAGGCCGTATTCTGTTGCCTGGCTCCAGCGGACGATCGACGAAGTGCCAGTTCAGTCGGCGCTCCATATCGGGAAAACCCGATCGCGTCGGCGTCGGCTCCTCAAGCCCCGCGCTGTAGAAACGAGGGTCCTTGCGGATGTCGTCGGGCCATGTCGAGGCCTCAAGAAATGCAACCAGATCTGGATCGGCACCTTTGCCGCGCGCCTGCCAGCGCTCAAAGTCGGGGTGCTGGCGCAGCACTGCAGTCACCGCCGATTTCGTTCGCTCGTCGAGTCTTTCCCAGGCCACCAGTGCGATGATCCGGTGGCCGGCAGCGTTCCAGGCCATCGCCGGCGGCGAGGCAACGAGCAGTAGCATCAGCCAAAACAGCGGCCACCGCGTGCTCTGGCTTGCCGTCGGCCTAGCGGTCAAGGCTGACGTCTTCGTGGGAGGCTGGGTCGTCCAGCGGTTCGAGATGGGTAAACACGGTTGCGTGCGGCAGATGGAGCGGAATTTCGCGCTCGAGCTGTTCGACCGGTTGCTGCCCGCGCGACACCGTCCTACGCTCCCGGCACCAGCACATGCAGGGAAATGAAGCTGCGCGCGCCGGCCTCGCGGGTGCGCAAGGGGTGGGAGTCGATCCCCTGCGTACGATAGCGTTTGAGTACTGCGACGACCCGGGCATGCTGCTCGGGCGGCAAGCTACCATCCATCAGGCCACCAGCGGAGCGCTGCAGCAGGCGCCAGCCGGCCCACACGATATTGCCGGCAAACAGCAAGGCCAGCCCCGGGTCGAGCCAGAGCCAGCCAGACTGAGCAGAGATTCGAGCGCATCGGAGAGCAGCCCGACCGAGCCGGAAAGTAGCCACACCACCCCCTGCAGCGCTATGGTGGCGAGGGCCGCGCCGATCGCAAGCCATGCGTAGGGTTTCAGCGAAGCGCTAGTCATCGCCGTATTATCGCCGCCCGGCGGCCAGACCGCCATCCTTGGGCATCGTGCTAAACTCGGCGCCTATCCGACAGCAACCCAAACCCACACCTTGCCCTCTTCCCCTTCTCCCCCCCCCCCGTCCTCGCGGACGGTACGCGTGCGCCGGGTTGCCAAGCCCGAACAAGGCTCGTCCGTGCGCGCCGCGGTGGTGGAGCCCTCGTCGCTGGCACCGGATTCGCTGGCACTCAGCCTGCTGTTGGCAGCCGGTGCGATTGCTGCGGTGCGTGCCGGACAGAGCCTGACGCAGGCGCTGACCGCGCTGAAAGGGCAGGGATCTGCTGCCCGCGCTGCCGCACAGGATGTGGCTTTCGGCACTCTGCGCCGTTACGGCTGCGGAGAGTTCATTCTCGGTCGCCTGCTGGCGAAAGCCTTGCCGCACCCGGTAACCGAGGCGCTGCTCTTGGGGGCGCTTTACCGTTTGCAGACGCGCCCGGAGTCCGCCTACATGGTCGTGGACCAGGCTGTCGCAGCGGCCGGAGAACTCGCGGGAGGCGCTTTCAAGGGCCTCGTCAATGGGTCGCTACGCAATTATCTGCGGCAGCGACATGCCCTGCATGCTGCGATGGCCGATGACGAGGAGGCAAGCCAACAGCACCCGCGCTGGTGGCTGGCGCGTCTACGCCGTGCCTATCCGGATCGTTGGCAGGAAATTGTCGCCATCGGCAACGCCCAGCCGCCGATGACCCTGCGCGTCAATCGCCGCCGTGTGGCGTTGCGCGATTATGTGGACCGCCTGCAGGCGGCAGGTTTGCACGTCCGCCAGGTGGGGTCCGCGGCCCTGCTTCTGGAAAAGCCCCTGGCCGTTGACGCGTTGCCGGGTTTTGCGGAGGGACTGGTTTCGATTCAGGATGCCGGCGCCCAGCGTGCCGCCGAACTCCTTGCTCCGGCAGTGGGTGAGCGCGTTCTCGATGCTTGCGCGGCGCCGGGCGGGAAAACCGCTCATCTGCTTGAGGTGGCCGAGATAGAACTGCTGGCGCTCGATATCGACGCCCTTCGCACGCAACGGATCGACGACAACCTGCAGCGCCTTGGCCTGCGGGCGACGGTCGCGGTCGGTGATTGCCGGGCGCCCGATCAATGGTGGGATGGCCGTCCCTTCGATGCCATTCTCGCGGATGTGCCCTGCTCCGCTTCGGGCGTCGTCCGTCGTCATCCGGATATCAAGTACCTGCGACGTGAAAGCGATATCAGACCTTTTTCCCGCACGCAGGCTGACATCCTCGACCAGCTGTGGCCACTGCTGAAGCCGGGAGGAAGACTGCTGTACGCGACCTGTTCTGTCTTTCCGGAAGAGAATGGTGCGCAGATCGATGCCTTCCTCGTGCGCCAGCCGAACGCCCGGCGGATAATGGAAGAACGACTCCTGCCGCAGGATGACCATGACGGATTCTTTTATGCCTTGTTGCGGAAAGCTTCTTAGCTCGCTCTTCCTTTGCCTGGTCCTGCTGTTGGCTGTACCTGGCGCGCAGGCTGCCGACATCAGCGCGCGCAACCCGCTGCTTTCGGCAGGTGAGGACGGCTATGTGCTGGCGGCTGACTTCAGTGTCAACCTTAACGCCAGACTCGAAGATGCTGTCGCCAAGGGTGTGGCTCTCTACTTCGTCGTCGATTTCGAGTTGACCCGTTCGCGCTGGTATTGGCTGGACGAACAGGTCGCCAGTCGTAGTCAGTCACTGCAGCTTTCGTACCATGCACTGACACGCCAGTACCGCTTATCCAGCGGGGCGCTGCACCAGAATTTTGCCTCGCTCGACGATGCCTTGCGCATCCTGTCGCGCTTGCGTAACTGGCTGGTCTTCGACAAGAGTGCGGTGACGGCCGATCAGACCTATCTTGCTGCGGTGCGTATGCGCCTCGACCTGAGTCAGATGCCGAAAACCTTTCAGGTCAACGCTCTGGCCAACCGGGACTGGAACCTCTCCTCGGAATGGGCTCGCTGGACTTTCACGCCAAGTGACTCCGCCCAGGCTGGTGGGACCGGCACGCAGGTGGTGCCGGTGGTTCCGCCGATGTTGCCGGCAGCGGCTGTCGCCGGCGAAGCCAAATGAAGAGTCTGGTCATCGCCGCCGCGTTGTTCGGTGGCGTGCTGCTCTTTCTCTTGGCATCGGCAAGCGGCAACATGGCACTTTTTGCCAGCCACTATCCGTGGCTGCTCGGGCTGAATGTGGTCGTCGCGCTGTCGCTCCTGGCGCTGATGATCTGGCAGTTGCGAGTTCTCTGGGGCGAACACCGTGCCAAGGTCTTCGGTTCGCGACTGAAGCTGCGCTTGATGCTGATGTTGGGTTTGATGGCCGTACTGCCAGGGGTACTGATCTACGCGGTGTCCGTACAGTTCGTCACCCGGAGCATTGAAACCTGGTTTGATGTTCGCGTCGAAAAAGCGCTTGAAGCGGGGCTGAATCTCGGTCGCAGCGCCCTCGATTCACTGCTCGAAGATCTTGCGGCGAAGGGGCAGACGATGGCGCTCGAACTCGGCGACCGCTCCGAAACACAGCGTCGACTGGACCTCAATCGTTTGCGCGAGCAGAGTGGGGTCCAATCTGCGGCCTTGTTCTCCACCGCGGGCGAGTTGCTGGCGACAGCCACCGGTGAGTTGGCGACCTTGTTGCCGCCACAACCGACAGGCGAGCAGCTACGTAGAGTGCGCAGCGAGCGAAGGGTTGCGGTGCTCGAAAGCAACGGCGACCAGGCTCTGAGCTTGCGGGTTTTGGTCGCCGTAACGCCGCCCGGCTTGGGTGTCGAGACTCGAATCCTGCAACTCACCGACCCGGTGCCGGCCGCCCTCGCCCTCAACGCCGACAGCGTGCAGGCGGTCTATGCTGACTATCAGGAACTGTCTCTCGGCCGCGACGGCTTGACCCGGATCTACGCGATGACGCTGACGCTGACCGTTCTGCTCGCGCTGTTCACAGCCATGGCGCTGGCTTTCGTACTGGCGCGTCGTCTTTCGGCGCCCCTTTCGATTCTCGCCGAGGGCACCCAGGCGGTCTTGGCTGGCGATTACACGCCGCGCCAGGCCGTCTACAGCGGCGATGAACTGGGCCTGCTGACGCGATCGTTTAAACAGATGACCAGCCAACTCGACGAGGCCCGGCGAGACAATGAACGTCAGCGCGCTGAACTCGAAGCGGCCCGCGCCTATCTGGAATCGATTCTGGCCAACCTCTCTGCCGGCGTCCTGGTGTTCGATCGGCGTTTCGTCTTGCGGACGGCCAACGAAGGTGCGCTGACCATTCTGGCCGACGATTTCGGCAGTCTGCTTGGCGAGGCGGCAGAAGACTGGCCTCGACAGCAGGTGCTTGGCCAGGCGATCCGCAACGCTTTTGCCGAGAACAAAAACCCTGAATGGCAGGAACAGATCGAGCTGGAACATGCCGGCGGCCCGCCGCAGATTCTGCTGCTGCGGGGCACCGAGCTGCCGGCTGCATCGCATGGCGGCTATGTGGTTGTTTTCGACGACGTGACGCGGCTGGTCGCCGCCCAGCGCAGCGCTGCCTGGGGTGAGGTGGCGCGTCGCCTGGCGCATGAGATCAAGAATCCGCTGACGCCGATCCAGCTCTCGGCCGAGCGTTTGCAGATGAAACTCGCCGACCGGCTCAGCGGTGCCGACGCCGAGATGCTCGATCGCTCGACGCAGACCATCATCCGGCAAGTCGAGGCGATGAAACGAATGGTTAATGATTTCAGCGACTATGCACGCCTCCCGGCCCCCGATCTGGCCGCCGTAGATCTCAATGCGCTGATTGCCGAAGTGCTCGGCCTTTACGAGACTTCACGGGCGACGATCAAGCTGAAGCTCGCCGAGGAACTGCCGCCAGTCTGGGGCGACGCGACACAGTTGCGGCAAATCATCCACAATCTGCTACGTAACGCCGAAGACGCGCAGGAAACCATGGCTTCAGCACGCATCGGGATCACCACGCGCTGCGCCGATAACATGGCAGAAATGGTGGTCACCGATCGAGGCCCGGGATTCCCGCCGGAGATCATGGCCAGGGTTCTCGAACCCTACGTGACCACCAAGACGCGCGGTACGGGCCTGGGCCTGGCGATTGTCAAGAAGATCGTCGATGAGCATCACGGCCGGATCAAGATCAACAATCGCCAACCGGCCGGTGCGGGTGTCAGTATCATCCTGCCGCTGGCGTCTTTGCCAACCCCCGAGCATCGTATTGGCCAACTTCCTTCCGAGACCTGACCATGGCGCAAATACTGATCGTCGATGATGAAATGGGCATCCGCGAGTTGCTTTCCGAGATTCTTGCTGACGAAGGTCACTCCATCTCGCTGGCCGAGAATGCCGCGGCGGCAAGGAAGGTTCGCGCTGACAGGAGGCCGGATCTGGTCCTGCTCGACATCTGGATGCCTGATACCGACGGCATATCTCTGCTCAAGGAATGGGCCGCAGGCGGCCTCCTGACGATGCCGGTGGTGATGATGTCCGGACACGGCACGATCGACTCGGCGGTCGAAGCGACGCGCCTTGGTGCGACCGATTTCCTCGAGAAACCCATTGCCCTGCAGAAACTGCTGGCGACGGTCAAGAAGGCGCTGAAGCATGAAACAGTGCTGCAGAAGAAACCACTGACGCTCGAAGCATTCGCCCGCTCGCCGCTGCTCAAGGATCTCAAAAGGCGTCTCGAGCAAGCTGCCGCAAAAACCTCGGTGCTCCTGCTCAAGAGTGCCTCGGGCAGCATCGCGGAGATCTGCGCACGCACCTTGCAGGCACACCGGACGCCCTGGCTCGATCTGTCGGCTTCGAGCACGCCGTTGACCCAGGAGATGCTGCAAAACGCCAGCGGTGGAGTGGTCTTCGTTGCCGATCTGGCGCAGCTTGGCAAGCTGCAACAAATGAATCTGGTCTTCGCGCTCGAGCGCCTCGAAAGACACAACCTGCAAATGGTTGCTGCCTCCAGCCGCTCACTTCCGGCGCTGGTCGAAGCAGGTTGGGATTCGGTTCTGGTCAGCCGCCTGGGCGAAGTCTGGGTGTCCCTGCCGCAGATCTCCGGGCACGCCGACGACGTTCCGGAAATCGCCTCCCTGCTGCTCGCCCACCTGTCCGAGCGCGGTGAAGTGCCCTTGCGTCATTTTTCGAGCGGCGCTCGCAATGCCCTGCGGCTGCATCGTTGGCAAGGTGAGTGGGCCGAATTGCTGACCACCGTCAAGAATCTCGCCTTGTCCGCGCTCGACGAAGAGATCGCCGCCGAGGACGTCGAGCGCATCCTGCAGATGGACGCCGGCGGAACTGCTACACCGCTCCCACCGATCTTCCTGGATCAACCTCTGCGCGAAGCGCGTGAGGCCTTCGAGCGAATGTATTTCGAATATCATCTGGCTGGCGAACGCGGTAACATGACGCGTTTGGCCGAGAAGACAGGCCTCGAACGCACGCACCTGTACCGAAAGTTGAGGCAGCTTGGTCTCAATATTGGCCGGCGTGGCGACGAGCGTGAGTGATCTCTCGCCGTTGCTCTGTCAGGGAGGTCAAGAATAAGAAATGAGGATCGTTATTCTCGGTGCCGGCCAGGTCGGCGCCAGCGTTGCAGAAAGTCTCGTCTCCGAGAATAACGACATCACGGTCGTCGATAGTGACCGTGAGCGTTTGGCGTTCCTGCAGGATCGCCTCGACCTGCGCACGGTATTCGGCAATGCTTCGCATCCGTCAACTCTGGCCAATGCCGGCCTGCAGGATGCCGATCTGCTGATCGCCGTGACTCAGAGTGATGAGACCAATCTCGTCGCGTGCAAGGTGGCGCACAGTGTTTTCAATGTCCCGGCCCGGATTGCCAGATTGCGTGCGCGTGACTTTCTGGACAGCGAAAAGTTGCTGTCGGCGGAGAATTTTGCTGTCGACTACGCCCTCTGCCCGGAGCAGGTCATCACCGAGTACATCGCTCGTCTGATTGACTTTCCCGAAGCCCTGCAGGTCCTGAACTTTGGCGGCGGACGCCTGGTATTGGTCGGTTTACGGGCTTACGCGGGGGGATTTCTGGTCGGCAGCCCGATCAAGGAAATGCGAAATCACTTGCCGCCGCAGGTCGACGGGCGGATTGCCGCGATCTATCGTCGCGGCGGTGCGATCACACCAACCGGTGAAACCATCGTCGCCGATGGTGACGAGGTGTTTGTCCTGGCAGCGGAAGAGCACATCCGTACCGTCATGCGCGAACTGCGCCGCTCGATGGAGCCGGTGCGGCGGGTGATGATCGCCGGCGGTGGCAACATTGGTCTGCGCGTCGCGCAAGCCCTGCAGGCCAAGTGCGAAGTCAAGCTGATCGAGTTGGACCGGAGCCGCGCCGAGTTCGTCGCCACCTCGCTGAAGTCGGTGCTGGTACTCAACGGTGACGCGACCGACGAGGAGTTGTTGCAGCAGGAGGCAATCGACGAGATGGAACTCTTCCTCGCGCTGAGCAATGACGACGAAGACAACATCATGGCGGCTTCACTGGCCAAGCGAATGGGCTGTCAACGGGTGGTGGCGCTGATCAACCGACGGGCGTACGCGGAGCTGGTACAGGGCGGTCCAATAGACATCGCGATTTCGCCCGCACAGGTATCCATCGGCACACTGTTGACCTACGTTCGCCATGGTGACGTCGCGCAAGTTCACAGTTTGCGTCGGGGTGCTGCGGAGGCTCTGGAGATTGTTGCGCATGGGGATGCGAAGAACTCGCGCGCTGTCGGGCGACGAATCGGCGAACTGCCGGTGATTCACGGCGCCTTCATCGCCGCCGTCGTCCGCGATCTCGGCGAGACCGAAGACCTGAATTTTTTCCGCCTCGGCGCGAGAAAGCAGACCGGGCAGGTGCTGATCGCACATAAAGATGTGGTGATCGAGACGGGCGATCATGTCGTCGTTTTCTGCCTTGACAAGAAAGTGGTCAAGCAGGTCGAAAAGCTGTTCGAGGTCGGGTTCCACTTTTTCTGAGACGGCGGCATGAAAAGCTATTACCCGGTGATCCGGGCGCTGTCGCTGGTGATCCTGATGTTCGGGATGACCATGCTGCTCCCCTTGGGGCTCTCCTGGCTTCTCGACGATGGCGCCTTGGGTGCTTTCGACGAAGCCTTCCTGCTTACCACCGGGACCGGGTTCGGCCTGTGGTACGTAACGCGTCGAGTAAACGGCGATCTGACGATACGTGATGGCTTCCTGATGGTTGCGTTGGTGTGGACGGTGCTGCCGGTGTACGCCAGCTTGCCGCTGGTGCTCCAGCTCAATTTGAGCTTCACCGAAGGCTACTTTGAAGCCGTATCCGGCCTGACCACGACCGGGGCGACGGTCCTCACCGGGCTCGACACGCTGCCGGCGTCGATCAACTTCTGGCGCACCCAGCTAGTCTGGCTCGGTGGCATGGGACTGATCGTCCTCGCCGTCGCCATCCTGCCCTTGCTGGGGATCGGTGGCCGCCAGATGTTCAAGGCCGAAACGCCGGGACCGATGAAAGACGCCAAGATGACTCCGCGCATTGCCGAAACTGCGAAGGGGTTGTGGGTGGTCTACTCGCTGGTCTCGGTCTGCTGCCTTCTGGCCTACCACTGGGCTGGCATGAGCTGGCTCGATGCGGTCATGCACATGTTCGCGACCATGGGACTGGGTGGCTTCTCAAGCCACGACGCAAGCTTCGCCTATTTCGATTCGCCGCTGATCGAAGCAGTGAGCATCGCCTTCATGCTCTTCGCCGGGATGAACTTCGCGACCCATTTCGTCGCGTTTTCCAGACACTCGCCCAAAGCCTATGGTTCCGATCCGGAAGTCGGCTGGTTCTTGCTGGTGACGCTCGGCAGTGTGGTCGGCATCGCCGTTTTTCTCGATTATCACGACGTCTATCCCACTTTTCTCGAGGCGCTACGCTATGCCGCCTTCAACGTCGTATCGATCGCCACCACCACTGGTTTCGCGACTACCGACTATGCGCTGTGGCCGTTTTTCGCGCCGTTGTGGATGCTCTTCCTGTGCAGCTTCGCGACCAGTGCGGGCTCGACCGGTGGCGGTCTCAAGATGATCCGCGCCCTGGTGCTCTACAAGCAGGTCTACCGCGAGTTGATGCGCGCCATGCACCCGAATGCAGTGCACCTGGTGAAAGTGGGCAACGATGTCGTACCGCCCAATATCCTCTTCGCGGTGCTCGCCTTCGGCTTCATGTACATGGTCTGCATCGTCGTGATGACGCTGCTTCTTTCCCTCTCCGGGCTGGAGATAATCACCGCTTTCTCGGCCGTCGTTGCCAGCATCAACAACACCGGTCCCGGCTTGGGGCAGGTCGGGCCGGCGAGCAACTACGCGGGTCTGACCGGCTTCCAGACCTGGGTGTGCACCTTCGCCATGCTCCTCGGCCGCCTGGAGATCTTTACCCTGCTGGTGGTCATGACGCCCGCTTTCTGGCGGAAGTAGTGGGGAAAGGGGATAATCGCCCCTGCCAAGCAGCTTTCCTCTCCGCTGGAGTTCGATGTGACCCGACCAAGCAACGACAGTTTCCTGCGCGCCTTGCTCAAGGAGCCCACCGCACATACGCCGGTCTGGTTGATGCGTCAGGCTGGCCGCTACTTGCCCGAGTACCGCGAAACGCGGGCACGCGCTGGCAGTTTCATGCAGTTGTGCAAGAATCCCGGCCTGGCCTGCGAAGTCACCCTGCAGCCTCTTGCCCGCTACGATCTCGATGCGGCGATTCTTTTTTCCGACATTCTGACGGTGCCGGATGCGATGGGTCTGGGACTCTACTTTACCGACGGAGAGGGTCCCCGCTTCGAACGTCCGCTACGTGAGGAGTGGGCGATTCGTGACCTTGCCGCACCGGATCCCTGGAATCACCTGCGCTACGTGATGGATGCGGTGGCGGAAATCAGACGGGCGCTGAATAATTCAGTGCCGTTGATCGGTTTTTCCGGGAGTCCCTATACTCTCGCCTGCTACATGGTCGAAGGCGGGTCAAGCACCGACTACCGGCGCATCAAGGGCATGCTCTACGATCGTCCCGACCTGCTGCATCGCATCCTGACGGTCACCGCCGATGCCGTAAGCGCCTATCTCAATGCCCAGATTGAATCCGGAGCGCAAGCAGTGATGATCTTCGATTCCTGGGGCGGCTCGCTTTCAGCCGCGGCCTATCAGGAGTTTTCGCTGCAGTACATGCGGCGCATCGTCAGCAGTCTGATCAAGGAGAAAGACGGCGAGCGCGTGCCGGCGATCGTGTTCACCAAAGGGGGTGGCTTGTGGCTGGAGTCCATCGCCGAGGTCGGCTGCGATGCGATTGGCCTTGACTGGACGATCGACATCGGCGAAGCGCGCCGGCGGGTCGGTGACAAGGTTGCCCTGCAGGGCAATATCGACCCGGCAGTGCTTTTCGCCTCTCCCGACAAGATCGCCATCGAGGCCCGGAAAGTACTCGACAGCTACGGCCCCGGACAGACCGGCCACGTCTTCAATCTGGGCCACGGCATCTCCCAGTTTACGCCGCCGGACAACGTCACGGCACTCGTTGAAGCGGTACACCAGCACAGCCGGCTTATGCGCCCGCACGACCGATAAACTTGCGTTTACCGCTTGACTTGTTCACAGAACGGCGCCGCAAGATTCGGCTGCTGTCAAAAGTCCCTTGTAAAACAGCAACGTACCTGCAACATATTGATTTATATACACTTTCTTATCGCCTGTTTTTCCGGCAATGCCTCTGAAACCCTTGCGGCAAGGGCTTTTGTGCCACTTGCCAGCGTTTCCATCCACAGCGTTATCCACAGAAACTGTGCATGGGATCAAAACTCCCACTAACTGAGCAGGTTATCCCGCATTGCCAGAAGTGGCACGAGCTTCCGCCACTAAGTTGGCGTACATTGTCCCACCCCTTCCCCGACCGCTTACTGAACCGATGTCCTTGCTGCAGATAGCCCGCGTCGCGCTTGATGTTCCGCTCCGCCGCTTCTTTGACTATCGCGCCCCGGACGGAGAGCGCTTGTCGACGGCCGATATCGGCTACCGCGTGCGTGTCCCGTTCGGGCAGCAGCAAAAAGTTGGCATTCTCGTCGCCTTGCCGGCCGACAGCACCTTTCCTCTCGCTCAGCTCAAACCGGTCGACGCCGTGCTGCGTGAGCTGCCACCGCTACCCACGGATTGGTTTGGCCTGACCGAATTTTGTGCCGACTACTACCATGTGCCGCTTGGTCAGGTGATGCTGTCATCGTTGCCGGCCGTCTTGCGCGCCATCACGCCTCCCAAAGCCCGTGCGATTCGGCACCTCCCCAGCTCTGCCGTCGCCCAGCAGGTGCCGGCACTCACCCGGGAACAGGAAGCGTCATTGGCGGCGATCGCCGACGCCGGCAGTGGCTTTCGGGTCTACCTGCTGCATGGGGTCACCGGTAGTGGCAAGACCGAAATCTATTTGCGGTTGATCGAGCGGGCGCTGGCCGCCGGACGCCAGTCATTGCTGCTGGTGCCAGAAATCAACCTGACGCCGCAGCTTGAAGCCCGGGTGGCTGCGCGCTTTCCCGCTGCCGGGCTGGTCAGTCTGCATAGCGAGCTGGGAGAGGCCGCACGAGGCCGCAACTGGCGGGCAGCCCTGACCGGCGATGCGCGGATTGTTCTCGGCACTCGACTGGCCATCTTCACGCCCTTGCCCGAGCTTGGCCTGATCGTGGTCGACGAGGAGCACGATGTCTCGTTCAAGCAGCAGGACGGCATACGCTATTCGGCGCGCGACCTCGCCGTCTTCCGCGCTCGCCAACGGGCGATCCCGATTGTCCTCGGTTCGGCGACGCCGTCGTTGGAGAGCTGGGCCAATGCCACCGCCTCCGCCGGCCGCGGGCGCTACCGGCTGCTGACGCTGAACGAACGAGCGGTGGAAGGAGCTCGGCTGCCGCTGGTCAAGTGTATCGACACGCGGCTTGACAAGCTGCAGGACGGGCTTTCCGGGGCTCTGCTGGCGGCCATCGAACAACGTCTGGCACGTGCCGAGCAAAGTCTCCTGTTCTTGAACCGGCGTGGTTATGCGCCCGTGCTGGCCTGCGCAGCCTGCGGCTGGGCTTCGCACTGCCATCGTTGCGCGGCAAATCTGGTGTTGCATCTCAGCGACCGCTGTCTGCGCTGCCATCACTGTGGCTTCGAGACACGTGTGCCGAAGGCTTGCCCAAGCTGTGGCAACCAGGATCTGAGCGCGTTTGGCCGCGGCACGCAGCGCCTGGAGGCTGTGCTTTGCGAGCATTTTCCACAAGCACGGGTTCTGCGGGTCGACCGTGATTCAGCGAGCAGTCGCACGCAATGGGAAGCGCTGGTGGAGAGAATCCACGCCGGCGAAGCCGACATTCTGGTCGGCACCCAGATGTTGGCCAAAGGGCATGACTTTCCCAAACTCACTCTGGTTGGCGCCATCGCTCCCGATGCTGCGCTGTTTGCCGCCGATTGGCGCGCACCGGAGCGCCTTTTCGCGCAACTGATGCAGGTTGCCGGCCGCGCCGGGCGTGCCGAGCGGCCGGGTGAAATGCTGATCCAGACGCAGTTCCCGGAGCATCCGTTGTACGCCGCGCTGGTTCGGCACGACTTTCAGGCCTTCGCGGCCAGCCAGCTCGAAGAGCGGCAGCAGGCCGGTTTTCCGCCCTACGCCTACCAGGCCATGCTGCGCGCCGAAGCGCCGCGCATGGCTGACGCTCTCCGCTTCCTGACTAGCGCCCGGGCATCTCCGCCGAACGAAGCCGACCCCTCGGTAATCCTCTACGACGCGGTGCCCATGCGGCTGTCGCGAAGAGCCAGCCTCGAACGCGGTCAGCTACTCGTCGAGTCGCCTTCACGGCGAGCCTTGCAGCGTTTTCTCGCCGGCTGGGTACCGCAGCTTGAAGCCATCCGATCGCCGTCCCGGCTACGTTGGCATCTGGAGGTCGACCCGATGGAGTTCTGATCCGCCTGGCGCAGGCGTGCCATAATCCGGGAAGCCACGGTTAGCCCGTTCGTTCCCCGCCGGCACCACTTGCTGCCCTGCTCGCCTTCCCCGGTCGACCGACGA
>NZ_JAVTWB010000112.1:26881-29115 GCF_032229525.1 Accumulibacter sp.
CGTTCCCCGCCGGCACCACTTGCTGCCCTGCTCGCCTTCCCCGGTCGACCGACGACCGCGACCGCCTCCGACCTGTCACGCCGCGTTCGCGCAGCGTTTTTCCCAAATCATGGCAAGGAGTCCTGACGTGTCTTCTGATTTTGTAGCGGCGATCGACCTCGGTTCGAACAGCTTTCACATGATCGTTGCCCGCCTGAGCAACGGACAGGTGCAGGTTCACGACCGTTTGCGCGAGATGGTTCAGCTGGCGGGCGGCCTGGATGGCCGCAATCGCCTGTCGGAAGAGTCGCAGCGACGAGCTCTGGCGTGCCTGGCACGCTTCGGGCAACGACTGAGGCACATTCCGGCTGAGCAGATACGCATCGTCGGTACCAATACCCTGCGCCAGGCGCGTAACAGCGCCGAGTTCGTCGCTCGCGCAGAACAGCTCCTCGGCCACAAGGTCGAAATCGTACGTGGCCAGGAAGAAGCACGGCTGATTTATCTCGGTGTCGCCCACAACGTCGCCGACATTCCCGGCAAAAGGCTGGTGGTGGATATCGGTGGCGGCAGTACCGAACTGATCATTGGCGAAAAATTCGACCCACTGCATCTGGCCAGCCTGCGCATGGGTTGCGTCAGCCTGAGCCGAGCCTGTTTCGGCGATGGCCGGGTGACGGCGGCCCGCCTGCGCGAAGCGGAACTGCTGGTTCAACTGAACCTCGAGCCGGTACGTGAAGAATACCTGGCCCGCGGCTGGAACGTGGCAACCGGCGCTTCCGGGTCAATCAAGGCGATTCAGGGGGTGCTGATCGGCGAGGGCTGGAGCCGCGAGGGGATCACACTCGAGGCGCTGCGGCGACTGCGGCAAGCCCTTTGCGAGGTCCGCCACACCGCCGCCATAGCCGCCCGCTGGCAGCTTGATCCGGCGCGTGCCCGCGTCTTCGTGGGTGGCTTCGTCGTCCTGCACGGCCTGTGCGAGGCACTGGGCATCGAGCAGCTGCAGGTCTCGGAAGGCGCGCTGCGCGAAGGCCTGATTTATGACCTCCTGGGGCGCATTCGACACGAAGACGTACGTGACCGGACGATCGCCGACGTCATCACGCGCTTCAACCTCGACGAGGCGCAGGCGGGCCGGGTGAGCGCGACCGCCCTGGCGCTGCTTCGGCAGGTGCGAGCGCAATGGCGACTCAACGGCGCCGAGGCGCCACACGTTCTCGGACGCGCGGCCCGCCTGCATGAGGCCGGCCTGCTGCTGACCCATGACGGGCATCACCGGCATGGCGCCTACGTGCTTGAGCACGCCGATTTGCCGGGTTATTCACGCGACGATCAGCTCTTGCTGGCCGCCCTGGTCCGGCGTCACCGGCGCGCCTTTCCGGCCGCGGCCTTTGCCCATCTGCCGAAGCAGTGGACGCGGTCCGCGCGGCGTCTGTGCGTTCTCCTGCGCTTGGCGGTGGTGCTACACCGTAGCCGCAGCAGCGAGGCGCTGCCGGCAATAAGTCTGCACGTCGACCGGCGGCAACTGGAGCTGGGCTTTCCGGATGGCTGGCTGGAGGCGCATCCGCTGACCCGCGCCGATCTGCAGATCGAGGCGGGCTTATTGCACCAGGCCGGTTTCAAGCTGCGGCTGGGCCGGACCAGGACTGGCCCGGAACCAGCGCAGGCGCCGTCTGGTTCTGTTGCGCCATGATTACTTCACTGCCCGCTACCGCGGTCTCGTGTTTTGCCCCTCAGCCCTGCCCGTGGTTCGGCAGCCGGTGCCAACGGTAGCCGCTGACAAGGAACCAGGCGTAGGCTGCTGATTGCAACCCGAGCAGCGTCAGAAAAGTATACCGATGAGCCATTACGGCGGTCTCTCCTTGCGCTTGCAGCAGATCGATGAGCAGACCGAGGCCCCACTGCAGGGCGAAAGCGCCGGCGAAAACCATCAGGTTGAAAGCGGTGGTGGCGCGGCCCGAAAGGGCGACCGGAAAGCCGGCGGCAGTCAACGAAAAGGCCAGCGTCCCGAAGCTCGAAAAAGTGCCGTAGGCGACCCACAGCCAGTGGGTTGCCGGCGATGCCTCGCTGGCGATCAGCGCCAGCATCAGCAGCGATAGACCGAGCCCGACGGCGAGCAGGGCCACCGGCTTGATTCCGCGCCTGGCCAGCCCGGTCGCCAGCAGGCCGATCAGGATGTAGGCGATCAGCATGGCCACGCTCATCCCCGCCAGGTGGTCGGCAGCGGTCGCTCGCGAGTAGCCGTTGACCTGCAT